>NZ_MPBM01000001.1:0-121490 GCF_001907715.1 Pseudomonas sp. BTN1
TTCGAAACAGGCACAGTCGAGACCGACAAGGAACTGCTGCGCAACCTGGTCGCCTACTACTGCGTACTGGAAGGCATCTTCTTCTACTGCGGCTTCACCCAGATCCTGTCCATGGGCCGCCGCAACAAAATGACCGGCGTGGCCGAGCAGTTCCAGTACATCCTGCGCGATGAGTCGATGCACCTGAACTTCGGTATCGACGTGATCAACCAGATCAAAATCGAAAACCCACACCTGTGGGATGCCGAGATGAAGGAAGAAGCGACCCAGATGATTCTGCAGGGTACGCAGCTGGAGATCGAATACGCTCGCGACACCATGCCGCGCGGTGTTCTCGGCATGAACGCGGCGATGATGGAGGATTACCTCAAGTTCATCGCGAACCGTCGCCTGTCGCAGATCGGCTTGAAGGAAGAGTACCCAGGCACCACCAACCCGTTCCCGTGGATGAGCGAGATCATGGACTTGAAGAAAGAGAAAAACTTCTTCGAGACCCGTGTGATCGAGTATCAGACTGGCGGCGCGTTGAGCTGGGACTGAATCAACACGAACCAAAAAATGTGGGAGCGGGCTTGCCCCAATGCCAGTCAGTTAAGGGCTTTTTGTAGGAGCGAGCTTGCTCGCGAAAAACTCACAGGCGCCGCGTTCATTCAGCTAGCACGCGTTATCGTTGACGATTTTCGCGAGCAAGCTCGCTCCTACACTGGCATTGGGGCTTGCCCGCTCCCACATTGGCTATTGTGATCCATAGACTTTGCAAGTAAGCCTTTATGCCCAACCACACCATCAAAACCCCCTGCGTCGGCCTGTGCTCCACCGTCTACGGTGACCTGGTCTGCCGGGGCTGCAAGCGTTATCACCACGAGGTGATCCAGTGGAATGGCTATAACGCCGAGGAAAAACAGGCGGTGTGGCTGCGTCTGGAACAACTGCTGGTGCAGGTGATGGCCAGCAAGCTGGAAGTGTTCGACCCGCACTGCCTGCGACAGCAGCTGGAAGCGCGCAAGATTCGTTTTATGCCGCACCAGTCGCCGTATTGCTGGGCATACCAGTTGATTGCGCGCGGAGCGCGGGTGATTTCCAAGCTGGATGCCTATGGGTTGACGCTGTTACCGGAGTTTCGCGAACGCCACCTGGCGGATTTGCGCGATGCGATAGATCGAGAGTTTTTTCTGCTGTCCGAGGCACATTACGAGCGCTATATCGCTCCGGTTTTCTTGAAGGAGTCATTCGGCCCGGCGCTGATTGCCACGCGCTGACCCACAGTTGTGTTTAAAATGCCGCCCGCCCGATGACTGACCCTTAACGATGAACCCAGACGCACTCGCTACCCTGCACGCCCACTTGCTCACTGCCCTGGCTGACGCGCCCGCGGAAACCCGGCGCCTGTTCCATGGCCGTGGCCGCTGCTGGCCGGGCCTGGAACAACTGACGGTGGACTGGCTGCAAGGGGTGGTGCTGGTAGCGTTGTTCAAGGAAACCGAGCACCTGCTGGCCCTGAAGCAGACGCTACTGCACATCGACTGGGCCGCTTTCGGCGCGCACACCGTGGCCCTGCAGCACCGCTACCTGCCGCAAAGCACCACCGAATGGCTGGTGGGCGACGCCATCGACGAGTTGACCATCACCGAGGGCGGCCTGCGCTACCTGATCGACCTGGGTAAAAAACAGAACAGCGGGCTGTTTCTCGACATGCGTTACGGGCGCAACTGGGTACGTGAGCAAGCACAGGGCCAGCGCGTGCTGAATTTGTTTGCCTATACCTGCGGTTTTTCCGTGGCCGCCATCGAAGGCGGCGCCGACCATGTGGTGAACCTGGACATGGCCCGTGGTGCCCTCAGCCGTGGCCGCGACAACCATCGTTTGAATGGGCACGACCTGAGCCGGGTGAGTTTCCTGGGCCACGACCTGTTCAAGTCCTGGGCCAAGGTGACGAACAACGGTCCTTATGACCTGGTGATCATCGACCCGCCCTCCTTCCAGAAAGGCAGTTTCCTGCTGACCAAGGATTACCAGCGCGTGCTGCGCCGCCTGCCGGACTTGCTCAGTGCCCACGGCACCGTACTGGCATGCATGAACGATCCGGCCTTCGGCGAAGATTTCCTGATCGACGGCGTGACCCGCGAAGCACCGGGCCTGCGGTTTGTACAGCGGCTGGAAAACCCACCGGAATTTCCTGACATTGATCCGCAGAGTGGACTAAAGGCACTGGTGTTCCGTCAGGGCTGATGCCGAAACATCCTACGCTTGCTACGCTAACGGATACGCCGGGCGGTGAACCTTATCCTCCCCTTCCCGGTCGATACCTGCATTCCCTGGCCAGACTCGACGGCGCTACGTCGTCGGCTGCCCCGTTTGACCTTTTGGAGAACCGCCCGTGATATCGACCCTGCATGTAGCCAGACTCAAAGCCTGGGGCGCCCACGGCTTTACCGCCACCGGTGTGGTACTGGCCTTTTTGGCCACCCTGGCGCTGCTGGAAAACTCCCCCAAGGCGTGCCTGCTGTGGCTGGGCCTGGCACTGGTGGTGGATGGCGTCGACGGCTCGCTGGCGCGACGGGTGAATGTCAGCACGGTGCTGCCCAGCTTTGACGGCTCGGTGCTGGACCTGGTGATCGACTACCTCACCTACGTGTTCATTCCTGCCCTGTTTATCTACCGCTACATCGACCTGCCCGAGTTCACCCACCTGTTTGCGGTGTCGGTGATCCTGGTGTCGTCGCTGTTCTGCTTTTGCAATGTGAACATGAAGAGCAAGGACAACTACTTCGTCGGCTTCCCTGCCGCCTGGAACGTCGTTGCCCTGTGCGTCTATATCATCCAGCCGGATGCCTGGGTCACCTTGCTGACCGTGATCGGCCTGGCGCTGTTGACCGTGACGCCGATGAAGTTCCTGCACCCGTTCCGGGTCAAGCGCTTCATGCCGATCAACATCGCGGTGACCACTATCTGGCTGCTGTGCAGCTTCCTGATGGTGGTGGATTACCCGAATACCAACCCTTGGACATTTGGCTTGTGGTCGCTGATGTCGGCGTACTTCCTGGGTATCTGCATCTGGCGCACGGCCGTGGAATGGCTGGGCGCGCACAAATAACCAGGCGGGCCCGGTAAAAGATGTGGGAGAGGCTTGCCACCTCCCACATTTGAGTCACATCGCAGTAAGATGCTGGCCTTCTGCGGCCCTCCAACAATAAGCCCTGCCCATGCCCTTCGAACTCAGCGTAGACCTCACCACCCTGGCCATCCTGGCCGTTGTCGCTTTTATCGCCGGTTTTATCGACGCCATCGCCGGCGGTGGCGGTTTGTTGACCACCCCGGCCCTGCTCACCGCCGGTATGCCGCCGCACCTGGTGCTGGGCACCAACAAGCTCAGCTCCACCTTCGGCTCGGCCACCGCCAGTTTTACCTTCTACCGCCGCAAGCTGTTCCACCCACGCCAATGGGTGCACGCCATCGTCGGTACCTTGATCGGTGCACTGACCGGCGCGGTCGTCGCTCATTACTTGCCTGCCGAAACCCTGAACAAGATGCTCCCGGTGATCGTCTTCGCCTGCGGTGTGTACCTGCTGTTCGGGGGCACGCCCAAGGCGCCACTGGATGCCGAGGCACCGATCAAAAAGAAATGGCAAGCCACCCAGGGCTTTGGCATGGGCTTTTACGATGGCGTGGCCGGGCCCGGCACGGGGGCGTTCTGGACGGTCAGCACGATGCTGCTGCACCCCATCGATCTGGTGAAGGCCAGCGGCGTGGCGCGCAGCATGAACTTCGTCAGCAACGCCGCGGCGCTGACGGTGTTCATCATCAATGGGTCGGTGGACTGGATCGTCGGCCTGGCGATGGGTGTGTCGGTGATGTGTGGCGCGTTCTTTGGCGCACGCAGCGCGATCAGCGGCGGCGCCAAATTCATCCGCCCAGTGTTTATCACCGTGGTGCTGGGCCTGACCGTGCGCCTAGCCTGGCAGCACTGGTTCAGCGTGGCCTAGGCGGCGGGCCACGTAGAGGTCGATCAGGTAACGCGCAATCGAGCGTGACGCCGGCAACGGCGGCAGCTCGTGGATATTGAACCACTGCGCGTCCTCGATCTCGTCGGCCTGCGGCACGATATCGCCACCGGCGTATTCGGCGTGAAAGCCCAGCATCATCGAGTGAGGGAACGGCCAGCATTGGCTGCCCATGTACTGGATGTTCTTGACCTCCAACTGCACCTCTTCGCGCACTTCACGGATCAGGCAGTCTTCGGCGGACTCACCCGGCTCGGCAAAACCGGCCAGGGTGCTGTAGACCCCCGTGACGAAACGCGGCGAGCGCGCCAGCAGGATGTCATCGCCACGGGTCACCAGCACGATCATGCTTGGCGAGATGCGTGGATAGCTGCGCAGGTCGCAGGCCTGGCAATACATCGCCCGCTCCCGCGGCACCTGTACCATCGCCTGGCCGCAACTGCCACAAAAACGGTGCTCCCGCGCCCAGGTGCCGATCTGCGCGGCGTAGCCCAGCACCTTGTACAGGGTGTGATCACCTTGCAGCATAAAGCCACGCAAGCCTTGCCAACTGCACCCTGGCACCTCTGCCGACGCGTTGAGTTCCAACAGGTACACCGGCTCGCCATCGAGATGGCCGATGCCGTGTTCGGCAAACACCGACAGGTCCTGGCGCTTGAGCCATTCGCGCGGGAACAGCGGGCCGTTGGTATCGTGTAAAAAGCCTTCGCGGCTGCGGGCGACGGCCCAGCCGCCGGGGGCGTCGTTGTCCAGCAGCGTTGTGGTAATCCAGCCTGGGGTCATGTCAGTCAATCCACGAATTCGGGTTTCTGCTTACTCATATGGGCCGCGATGGCCACGCGCAGGTCGTTGGATTGCAACATAGCCGAGTTCCAGGTGGCAACGTATTCCAGGCCGTCATTGACTGTGTGGTCACGCATGTAGCTGATCATGGCCTTGGTGCCAGTCACGGCAATCGGCGACTTGGCGGCGATTTGCTGGGCCAGGTCCATGACACCCGCCAGCAGGCTTTGCTGATCGGCAAACACGCGATTGACCAGGCCGATGCTGCGCGCTTCTTCAGCGCCGAATTGACGACCGGTATAGGCCAGTTCACGCAGCATGCCATCGCCGATAATGCGCGGCAGGCGTTGCAAGGTGCCGACGTCGGCGGCCATGCCGATGTCGATTTCCTTGATCGAGAATTGCGCGTCTTCGGCTGCGTAGCGCATGTCGCACGCGCTGATCAGGTCGATGGCGCCGCCAATGCAGTAGCCCTGGATCGCCGCCAGCACGGGCTTGCGGCAAGTGTCCACGGCGTTGAACGAAGCTTGCAGCTCGAGAATCTTGCGGCGCAGCAGGCGCGCATTGCGACCCACGTCCTTGCCAAAGTCATTGGCGATCGAGGCCAGCATCATCAGGTCGATGCCCGAGGAAAAGTGCTTGCCCGCCCCGCTGAGCACCACGGCACGCACGGCGTCGGTCTCGTCGACCCATTGGAAGATGTCGATGATTTCGGTCCAGAACGCCGCGTTCATGGCGTTGATCTTTTCCGAGCGATTGATCTGCACATGGGCAACGTTGCCACTGAGTTCGACAACGAAGGCTTGGTATTCGGACATGGCAGTGATCCCTGACTGGCGATTGAGAAAGGCCAGACTATATCAAGGGTGCGCCACGGCGCATCGGCCAAAAACGGGACTGGTCACGGTGAGGGAAAAGACGCTGGATAAAACCCGATGCACAGGCCATCCTTTGCGCTTTAAGCCGCGCTGTGCGCGGCGCTCGACGTTTTAAGGATATGCCATGCACGCCCAACCCCTCGCTCCCGCCGATTTCGAATTCATTGACGCCACCTTGCTCAAATACGGCGAAGACCACTCGGTGCTGAACATGGCCGAACTCGACGGTTATTTCACCGCCCTGGTTTCCAGCCCGGCCAAGGTGGATGTGGCCGAGTGGTTCCCGGCGATCTGGGGTGGGCAAAACCCTGAATGGGACAACATGGACGAGGCCCAGGCTTTTCTCGAGCTGTGTGTACGCCATATGAATACCCTGGCCGCGCAATTGGCCACTGACTCCCAGGCATTCAAAGCCCGTTTCGATGAAACCGAACATCAAGGCCAGGCGGTGACCCTTGCCGAGGAATGGTGCTTTGGTTATGTGCGCGGCGTGACAATCGCCAACTGGCCGCCATTGCCCGCTGTACAAGCCGGGCAACTGGAGCGGATTTCCTGGTGCGCCGAACAGGACAATTTCGAATTGCCGGCGGATCTGGATGTAAACGCCCATCAACTGCAGGTCAGCGCAATCGAACCGGCTGCACGGGCGCTGCATGACTACTGGTTGAGCCAGCGTTAAGGCAGTAGGAGCGCATGCCAATAAATCACGCAGATCACCCACTCACTCGACAAGCATGGCGTGTTTGCCTGATGATTCGGGTCCGCACGTCGGCCACTCCACGCCACCTCGCCTTGACCAGGAGCCTTGTACCTTGAGTTCGCAGAAAACCGTGACCGTTACACCGCCCAACTTCCCCCTCACTGGCAAGGTCGCGCCCCCCGGCTCCAAATCCATTACCAATCGAGCGCTGTTGCTGGCGGCACTGGCCAAGGGCACCAGCCGTTTGAGCGGTGCGCTCAAAAGTGATGACACGCGCCACATGTCGGTCGCCCTGCGGCAGATGGGCGTCACCATCGACGAGCCGGACGACACCACCTTTGTCGTCACCAGCCAAGGCTCGCTGCAATTGCCGGCCCAGCCGTTGTTCCTCGGCAACGCCGGCACCGCCATGCGCTTTCTCACGGCTGCCGTCGCTACCGTGCAAGGCACCGTGGTACTGGACGGTGACGAGTACATGCAAAAACGCCCGATCGGCCCGCTGCTGGCCACCCTGGGCCAGAACGGCATCCAGGTCGACAGCCCCACCGGTTGCCCACCGGTAACCGTGCACGGCGCGGGCAAGGTCCAGGCCAGGCGTTTTGAGATTGACGCAGGTTTGTCCAGCCAGTACGTATCGGCCCTGCTGATGCTGGCGGCGTGCGGCGAAGCGCCGATTGAAGTGGCGCTGACCGGCAAGGACATTGGCGCCCGTGGCTACGTGGACCTGACCCTCGATTGCATGCGTGCGTTCGGGGCCCAGGTCGACGCCGTGGACGACACCACCTGGCGCGTGGCCCCCACCGGCTATACCGCCCATGATTACCTGATCGAACCCGACGCTTCCGCCGCCACTTACCTGTGGGCCGCAGAAGTACTGACCGGTGGCCGTATCGATATTGGTGTAGCCCCACAGGACTTCACCCAGCCCGACGCCAAGGCCCAGGCCGTGATCGCGCAATTCCCGAACATGCAGGCCACGGTGGTGGGTTCACAAATGCAGGATGCGATCCCGACCCTGGCGGTGCTCGCCGCGTTCAACAACACCCCGGTGCGCTTCACTGAACTGGCGAACCTGCGCGTCAAGGAATGTGACCGCGTGCAGGCGCTGCACGATGGCCTCAACGAAATTCGCCCGAGCCTGGCGACCATCGAGGGTGATGACTTGCTGGTTGCCAGCGACCCCGCTTTGGCTGGCACCGCCTGCACCGCACTGATCGACACCCACGCCGACCATCGCATCGCCATGTGCTTTGCCCTGGCCGGGCTGAAAGTCTCGGGCATTCGCATCCAAGACCCGGACTGCGTAGCCAAGACCTACCCTGACTACTGGAAAGCCCTCGGCAGCCTGGGCGTTCACTTGAGCTACTGACACACAAACCTGTAGGGGCGAGCAAGCTCGCTCCTACAACTGAACCTTGCCGGGAGCGTCAATGACCCTTCGCCAACCCTGCCCACCCGGCGCCTGTGTCTGCAACCGTGAACAACTGCTGGAAGCTCCCGGCGCTGATCTGCGCATTCTGCAACTGACGCGACAGCAGGAAAAAATCCTGCTGGAGCGCCTGGAAAACCTCAAGAGCCTGCAAGACCTCGAACACTTGCAACAGCGGATGTACGACCAACTCGGCATCCGCGTCCACATCGCGCCCGGGCATACCGAGGTCAAAAGCATGCGCGGGATCCAGATCGTCATCGACGAACTGCCGGGCATGTGCCGCAAGACTCGCCAGTCGATCCCCGCCTCCATTCGCCGTGGCCTGGAGAAAAACCCAGAGATTGCCTACCGCTTGCTGGACGCCCACGACCTGTTTCGCGACGCTTGAATTATCCCGCGACGGCCTCACGCTCAAACAACCCCTGCCCCACCGCCCAGGCCTTGTGCAAATGCGCCTGGGCCGTGCCACTTTCCGAGTCCAACAACAACTCGGAAGTGAGTACCCGCGCCCCGCAATAATCAAAGATGCCGTAGTCGATCTGGGTATTCATGGCCTTGGCATAACCGTGTCGCTCAAAGGCACTGTCATCAGCCCCACCCAGGGCCAGCAGATGCACCTGCAAATGCCTTAGTTTCTTCTGCACCGGTGTATCGGGGCCGTAATCAATCGCCCAGCCATTGACGAATACGCGGTCGACCCAACCCTTGAGCAATGCCGGCATTGACCACCAGTAGATGGGGAATGCCAGCACCAGCGCGTCGGCGCGATCGATGCGGGCCTGCTCGGCCACCACGTCGGCTGGCGGCGTCGCCCGAGTACGGTGCACCCGATGGTCGGCCGCGCTGTAGCGTGGGTCGAACCCTTCAGCGGCAAGGTCGGCTATTTCAAAGGTGTGGCCAGAGGCGCTCAAGCCCGCGCCCACCTCGGCGGCCACGCTGTGGGTGAGGGATTGCGGGTCGTGATGGGCAACAACGATCAGTGCGTGCATGACTTTGACTCCGTTTCGGCTTAATCTACTTTTAGTAAGTTACGTCGAATAAGTTACTTTTGGTATATAAACATGTCAAGCAATGAATCCCCTGCCCCCCGTCGTCGTTTGTCCCGTGAAGATCGCCTGCGCCAGTTACTCGACGTCGCCTGGCAATTGGTGCGTGACGAAGGCACCGACGCCCTGACCCTGGGCCGCCTGGCCGAGCTGGCGGGCGTCACCAAACCAGTGGTGTACGACCACTTCGCTACACGCGCGGGGTTGCTGGCCGCGCTGTATGCAGACTTCGACGAGCGCCAGGACCAGGTGTTTGCCGATGCCATCGCCACCAGCAAGGCGACGCTTGAGGACCGCGCGTGGGTTATCGCGTCGTCGTATGTCGATTGTGTGTTGTTGCAAGGTCGGGAAATCCCCGGGGTGATTGCCGCCTTGAGCGGTTCGCCGGAGTTGGAAGCGTCCAAGCGCGAATACGAGGCGATCTTCCTCGATAAGTGCAGAGACGCGCTGTCGCCCTTCACCCACGGCGGCAGTATTTCCCAGGCCGGGTTGCGCGCCATGCTCGGCGCGGCGGAAGCCCTGTCCCATGCGGCGGCCAATGGCGAGATCAGCCGCGAGGAAGCTCAGCAGGAACTGCTGGAGACTATCCTCGGGATGGTCATGCGCGTCAGGCCGTAGGCAGACGGCCCTGGACGAACAGTTGCGCCTTGCGCGTCAACTGGTCCAGGTGCCGATCACGCTGTTTCTCCGCATCGACCATGGCGCGCTTGCCGTGTTTTTGCAGCAGGTAGGTGTGGATCTGCCGCACTTCCAGCGAGCTGTAGATTGAAGCCACATCCAACACGCCCATCAGCCCATCGGTGCCGTAGTTGCGGGTGTTCATCACGACCAGGGTGCCACGCGCACCGCGTACCTGGAAACCCATGGCTTCGAACACCGCAACCTTCTCTACCGCACAGGCCAGTTCGGCGTGGGGATAACGCGCCAACACCTCGTCCAGCAGGCTGCGTGCCACACCCTGGCGACGAAAGCGGGCGTGTACCGCCATAAACGCGATGCCACACGCGTTCGGGTCATCCTTCACCGGCAGGTACAGGCAAAAGCCCACCACCGTCTCGTCTTCCATCGCCACGACCAACTCGACGGCGATGCCCTTTTCGCCATTCAACGCCTCAAGGTACAGGTGTACCTCAAACCCGATGGCGTACTGGTAGATGTTGTAGAGCAGGTTGCTCGGTGCCAGCGCTACGCTGCTGATATCGGTGAGGTTGTCCACCACCATCTGCAGGATCTGGCTGTTGACCGGTTCGGGGCACGGCGTGGTGTAGCGTGTAAGGCTGAACATGCAAATTCCTGGGGTTTCGCGTCAAGGCAGCGGCGATTGTACCTGTTGCGCGCCGCTCATGGCCCGCACACCTCGCGCAAACACGCGCGCAGCCAGCGATGGGCCAGGTCGGTATCCTGTCGTGGATGCCACAGCATCGCCACGGTAAACGGCGGCAACGTCACCGGCAGCTCAAAACAGTGCAACCCTCGAGGCGGCACAGTGATGTAGCGCTCAGGCACGCTGGCGATCAGGTCGGTGTCACGCGCCAGGGCGATGGCCGTATTGAAACCGGCGACCACGATGCTGACCTGCCGAACCAGACCTTGCGCCTCAAGGGCCTCATCGATCTGGCCACGGTCCTGGCCGCGCCGCGACACGTAGACATGTTGTCCCTGGGCGAAACGCGCTGCGCTCAAGGGGCCGCGGCTCAGAGCATGGCCCTCGCGCACCACGCCCACCAGGCGATCACGGAACAGCGCCTGGGTCAGCACCTCCGGGCTGGCGCCGACATCGACCACACCGGTTTCCAGGTCGACGCCACCGTCGCGCAGCAGCGCACTGTGCTTGTCGCTCTTGTGCACGAAACGCAAGCGCACCCCTGGAGCCTCCTGGGCGATACGCGCGAGCAATGCAGGGCCGAAGCGTTCGACGAACTCCTCACTGGTGCGCAGGGTGAAGGTGCGCACCACCTCATCCAAGTCCAGGCTGTGCGCCGGGCGCAATACCGCATGGGCGTCCTGCACCAGTTGGCTAACCTGTTCGCGCAATTGCAACGCCCGGGGCGTCGGCACCAGGCCGCGCCCGGCACGTACCAGTAGCGGATCGCCCGTGGCCGCACGCAAACGCGCCAGGGCCCGGCTCATGGCCGAAGGGCTCAGGCGCAGGCGCTGGGCGGCGCGAGCGACGCTGCCTTCGGCAAGCAACACGTCGAGGGTGATGAGTAAATTGAGGTCGGGCATGCGGGCTCCTGATCAGGCGTTGGGTGCAGCTATAACCTGCAAGCCATGCGTCTTCCGCCATGTTAGGCGACGCCGTAGATTTGTGACAGGTGCATTCACTCAAGGAAACGCGCATGCAAACCTCCACACGCGGCGGCCTGGTCGCCTTGTCGCTGTCCATGTTGCTGGCCGCCCTGGGCACCAGCATCGCCAATGTCGGCCTGCCCAGCCTGGCGCACGCCTTCGGTGCCTCGTTTCAGGCCGTGCAGTGGGTGGTGCTCGCCTACCTGCTGGCCATCACCGCCGTGATTGTCAGCGCCGGGCGCCTGGGCGACCGTCTGGGGCGCCGGCGCTTGCTGCTGGCCGGGTTGCTGGTGTTTGCCCTGGCCTGCGCCGGGTGTGCCGCCGCGCCAACCCTGCCCTGGCTGATCGGCGCACGGGCATTCCAGGGCCTGGGCGCGGCGATCATGATGGCGATGACCCTGGGCATGGTGGGTGACACTGTCACGAAAGAGAATACCGGCCGAGTCATGGGCCTGCTGGGCACCCTGTCGGCACTCGGCACGGCCATGGGTCCGAGTGTCGGCGGGGTATTGCTCAGCCTGTGGAGCTGGCGCGCGCTGTTTTTGATCGGCCTGCCCTTGGCGGGTGTGGCTGCCGCCTTCGCCTACCGTTATTTGCCGGTGGATGCTCACCGCCGCGACGCTTGGCCAGGCGATACAGTCTGGGCGCCCCTGCGCGATGCGCCGTTGCGCGCCGGCCTGGCCATGAGTGCCCTGGTGTCGGCGGTGATCATGGCCACGTTCGTGGTGGGGCCGTTCTACCTGTCACGTGGCCTGGGCCTCGATCCCGCCTGGATGGGCTTGGCCATGGCCGTCGGGCCAACGGTCGCGGCGGTGACCGGTGTACCGGCGGGTTACCTGACCGATCACCTTGGCAGCCAACGCCTGACCCTCGTGGGGCTAAGCGTGATGCTGTGCGGGGCCCTGTTGCTGTCGCAGGCGTCCGGGCTTGGCGTTTATCTCGCGGGCCTGATCGTGTTGACGGCCGGCTACAGCCTGTTCCAGGCGGCCAACAACACGGCGGTGATGAGCGATATACAGGCGACACGCCGAGGCACAGTGTCCGGCCTGCTGAATCTGTCACGGAACCTGGGCCTGATTTTCGGCGCCTCGGCCCTCGGCGCGGTGTTCGCCCGCGCCACCCCGGATGTCAGCCTCGCCGCGCCCCAGGCGGTGGCTGCCGGCCTGCACGCCACCTTCGCCATGGCGGTAGGTTTGCTGTTACTGGCGGTGCTGATTGCCTGGAGACGTGGGTATTCCCTGGCCAGCGCGAAGCAGACAAATATTGACAAGCTAAAATCGTAACGACTATTGTCTGACAACCTGATCACCAAGGTTTTCCCATGCTTGAGCTCCAGCGCCCCGATTCGCTTGTCGTACGGGTTGTCAGCGCCATTCGCGCAGAAATCGAATCCGGCCAACTGGCCCCGGAGTCGCGCCTGCCGACCGAACAGCAACTGGCCGAACAACTCAACGTCAGCCGTTCCGTGGTGCGTGAAGCCATTGCCCAGCTCAAGGCCGACGGTGTGCTCACCGCCCGCCGTGGCCTAGGCTCGTTTATTTCGCAGACCCCTGCGGGCACTGTGTTTCGGTTTCCGCAGCCCAACGGTCGACGACCTGACCTGGCGCAGATGTTCGAAGTGCGCCTGTGGATCGAAACCCAGGCCGCTTCGATTGCCGCCCAGCGCCGCGACAGTGCCGACCTGCAGCGCATGAAAAGCGCGTTGCAGGCCATGCAGGACAACCGCGACGACTATGAAGCCGCAGCCCTGGCCGATGTGGAATTCCACCGTGCCATTGCCGACGCCAGCAAGAATGACTACTTCGTGGCCTTCCATGACTTCCTCAGGAGCCAGTTGGCCAGTGCGCGTAAAACCGCGTGGGAGAACTCGGCGTCGCGCTTTGCCACCGGTTCGGCCGATGCCACCCAGGAACATCAACAGCTCTACCAGGCCATTGCCGACGGCGACGCCCAACGCGCCGCCGCCAGTGCCGAGGCGCACCTGCGTGCCGCGGCGCGACGCCTGCAACTGGAATTACCGACCACGAACTGATCCACCTTGTTTGCAGCGTGTCCGCGGACACGCCATTTTTTTAACAAAAACATTAGTCTGACAACCTGATAAGCAGACTGAAATGTACAGCCTAGGTACTTCTGCAATGATTCATGACTTTTGCATTATCGGCGGCGGCATCGTCGGCCTGGCCACCGCCATGGAGCTGCTCAAGCGCCAACCGGGCGCGTCGCTGGTGATCCTGGAAAAAGAGACGGTGCTGGCCAAGCACCAGACCGGCCACAACAGCGGCGTGATCCATGCCGGCATCTACTATGCACCCGGCAGCCTCAAGGCCGACTTGTGCAAGCGCGGCGCCGAAGCCACCAAGCAGTTCTGCCGCGAACACGGGATCAAATTCGAGGTGTGCGGCAAGCTGCTGGTGGCCTCAAGCCCGCTTGAAATGCAACGCATGGAAGCGCTGTACGCCCGTGCCCAGCTCAATGGCATGCAGGTCGAGCGCTTGAATGCCGAACAACTGCGCCAGCGTGAACCAAACATCGTCGGCCTCGGCGGCTTGTTTCTCGATGCCACCGGCATTGTCGATTACCGCCAGGTGTGCGAGACCATGGCCCAGGTGATTCGTCGCAGCGGTGGGCAGATCTGCCTGGAGCGCACCGTCACCGCCATCCAAGAAAATACCGACACGGTCACCGTCAACACCGAGGGCGAGACCTGGCAGGCCCGCCACCTGGTGGTGTGTGCCGGCTTGCAGTCGGACCGCCTGGCCCGCCTGGCCGGCATCCGCATCGACCATCAGATCATCCCGTTTCGGGGCGAATACTTCCGCCTGCCCGCCACCAAGAACAACATCGTCAACCATCTGATCTACCCGATCCCCGACCCGGAGCTGCCCTTCCTCGGCGTGCACCTGACCCGCATGATCGACGGCAGCGTCACCGTCGGCCCGAATGCCGTGCTGGGCCTGGGCCGCGAGAACTACCGCAAGTTTTCGGTGAACTGGCGCGACGTGGCGCAGTACGCCAGCTTCCCCGGTTTCTGGAAAACCCTGTGGCAAAACCTCGGCTCCGGCACCACCGAGATGAAGAACTCGTTGTTCAAGTCCGGCTACCTGGAGCAGTGCCGCAAGTACTGCCCGTCCCTGACGCTCGATGACCTGCTGCCCTACGAGGCCGGCATCCGTGCCCAGGCGGTAATGCGCGACGGCAGCCTGGTGCACGACTTTCTGTTCGCCCAAACCTCACGAATGCTGCATGTGTGCAATGCGCCCTCACCGGCCGCCACCTCAGCCATGCCCATCGGCGCGATGATCGCCGACCGCCTGTTCCACCCCCAGTAAGACCGCACCGCCCGCTCACCCAACAATAACTACAAAGACCCAGAAGGAAGTCCAGCATGTCGGCATCCGCCTCCATTCCCGGTACCGAAACGCCCGAACAAACCCGCAAGCGCCTACGCAAAGTAGCCGCCGCCACCATCTTCGGCTCGATGCTGGAGTGGTACGATTTTTACCTGTACGCCACCATGGCGGCGATTGTGTTTTCGAAGATCTTCTTCGATAACAGCGACCCGAAGACCGCCACGCTGATGGCCTTTTCGACCTTTGCCATCGGCTTTATCGCCCGCCCCTTCGGCGGCATCCTGTTTGGCTACCTGGGCGACAAGTTCGGGCGCAAGCAAGTGCTGGTGCTGACCTTCTGCCTGATGGGCGTGTGCACCACCTTGATCGGCTTGATCCCCAGCTACGCCTCCATCGGCATCTGGGCCCCGATCCTGCTGGTGTTTATCCGCATCATCCAGGGCCTGGGCGCAGGTGCCGAGTTGTCGGGCGCGGCAGTCACCTCCTACGAGCATGCCTCCCAAGGCAAGCGTGGCAGCCAGGGCGCCTGGCCGGCACTGGGCCTGAACCTGGGCCTGTTGCTGTCCTCACTGACTATTTACCTGCTGACCATCAACGGCAACGAGTTCCTGCTGGCCGGCGGCTGGCGCATTCCGTTTATCTGCAGCATCGTGCTGGTAGGCGTCGGCCTGTGGGTGCGCAACAGCATTCCGGAGACCCCACAGTTCGAAGCGCTGAGCACAGAAAAAGCCAAGGCCAAGCCATCGCCTCTCAAAGCCTTGTTCAAGAATGACCTCAAGGGCCTCGCCGTGGTGTTTTTTGTCGCGATTGGCTACAACGCCCTGAGCTACATCTTCAAGACCTTCTCCCTGGCGTACCTGACCCAATTCAAAGGCGTGGACGTGCATGTCACCTCGCTGTCGGTGACCATCGCCAGCCTGGTGGCCATCGTCGCCGTGCCCTGCTTCGGCTGGCTGTGTGACAAGTGGAGCAGCAAGACCGTGTTGATGCTCGGCGGGCTGTGCTCGCTGTTGTTCGCCTACCCGTTCCTGGCCCTGCTCAACAGTGGTGAAAGCCTGATGATTTACCTCGCCATCGGGGTGGGCACCGGAATCCTCGCGCCGATGATGTTCGCCCCCCAGGGTTCGTTCCTGAGCCGGCAGTTCCCGACGCAAACGCGCTCATCGGGCTTTGGCACCGGGCGGGAGATCGGCACCGCCATTGCCGGTGGCCTGGCACCGCTGGGCGCGCTGTCGATGGTAGCGGCCTCGGCCACCCACTCCACCGATGGCGTGGTGGTGATCCTCGCGATTTCTGCCTTGTTGGTGGTGGTGTTTGCCCTCTGCGATCAGGGCGCGAAACACTCGACATTCAAGAACTGAGCAAAAAAAGTTCGGACCAACGGGTGCATGGATGCACCTGGATCGCGCATCATGGGCACTTTCAAGCTCAAGGGTAACGTCCATGCGCGTTCTGTCATTGATGATGGGTCTTACGACGCTGGCCGCCACTACGGTGTTCTGCGCCAGCGCGATGGCGAATGAAGAAAGTCAGTTAGTCCAACAGATCAACCAATACCGCAGCCAGGTGCAACGCTGCGGTGACCAGGGTTCCCAGGAGCTTCCGCCGCTGACCAGCGACACGCGGCTGGTGCTGCCGGCCTCCAATGTCGGCGATTTGCAGCAGTCGCTGGCGCGCGCTGCCTACCCGATGGTGAATGTGCAGGCCATCAGCCTGTCCGGGCCCAAGGATGCCGAGGCCGCGATGAAAGCGGTGCGCGAAAGCTTTTGCCGCGTAGTGCTCGATCCGCAATTTGTCGACATCGGCGTCAGCAACAGCGGCCAGGACTGGCGCATCGTGCTGGCTCGCCCGTTGGTGACCAGCGGCCTGGGCGATTGGCAGACCGAAGGCAGAAAACTGCTCGACCTGATCAACACCGCCCGTGCCGAGCCGCGCCAGTGTGGCACCCAGGCGTTCACCGCCACGGCGCCCCTGTCGTGGAACGACACCCTGGCCGGCGCAGCCAACAGCCATACCCGCAACATGGCCAACGGCAATTTCTTCGACCACCTGGACCCCGACGGCCGCACGCCGGGTGACCGCGCCGAGTTGGCGGGGTATATCGCGAAGAATATCGGCGAAAACATCGCCGCCGGCCTCGACACGCCGCGCAAGGTCGTCGACGGTTGGCTCGCCAGCCCCGGCCACTGCGCCAACCTGATGAACCCGCAGTTTCGCGAATTGGGTGCTGCCTACGCCATGGACCCCAAGAGTGACGCGGGCATCTATTGGACGGGCTTATTCGGCACGCAATAAGGTTGGGCGCCGGCCCAACCCGGCCAATAATGACGGCGTGCAAATAGACAATGAAATCAAAGTGCTATCAGGGAGATAATCGCGCTGAACTGAATGCGATCATTCCGGTCTGTTGCTAGTCGGTATGACTCTTCAAAGCTAAACAGTACGTAGCAAGCAAGGTGTGAACCCCATGATGAATTGGCTGCAAGGCAGCAGCGAAATGGCAGAGCGGGTTCGTCAGCACGATTGGGCCAGTACGCCCCTGGGGCCACTTGAACACTGGCCCGATGTGTTGAAGACAACCGTTGCGCTGTGCTTCGCGTCGAGTTTCCCCCAGGCCATCGTCTGGGGGCCTCAGTTGATTACCCTCTACAACGACGCGTTCACGCCGATCCTGGGTAGCAAACCCGACGCCTTGGGCCGCCCGTTCAACGAGATCTGGCACGAGGTGTGGGACGATATCAGCCCTATCGCCGACGCCGCGTTCGATGGGCACGCCACCTATATCGAAAACTTCCCGCTGTTGATCCAACGCAACGAAGCGCCGGAACAAGCCTATTTCACCTTCTGCTACAGCCCGATTCGCAATGCCCAAGGTGTAGTGGTCGGTTTGCTCGACACGGTGACCGAAACCACTGCCACGGTGTTCCTCGCCCGTCGTCTTGAAGTGCTGGACGCCATTAGCAATAGCGTGACCAACGCTACCGACGCCGAAACCATCCTGACGTCTACGACCCGCCTGCTGGCCGAACATCTGCAGGTGTCCATCTGTGCCTACGCCGACATGGACGAGGATGAAGATGGCTTTACCATTCGAGGCGACTGGTCGGCGCAAGGCTCGCCGAGCATCATCGGCCATTACAGCCTGGCGGCGTTTGGCGAATGCGCGGTCAACTGCCTGCGTGCCGGCGAGCCACTGGTGATACGCAATAATCTGATCGAGCTGCCGCCCCATGACGCCGCGAGCTTCCAGGCACTCGGTGTGACGGCCACCATTTGCATGCCCTTGATCAAAGACGGGCGGCTCACCGCACTGATGGCCGTACACGACAAAGTGCCGCGTTTTTGGTCGTCCTACGACATCGCGCTGTTGGGCGAAGTCACCGAACGTTCATGGGCGCATATCGAGCGCGTGCGTGCCGACGCCGCCGTGCGTAAGGGCCTGGCCGCCTATGCGGAACTCAATGCCAGCCTGGAGCAGCGCGTGAATGAGCGTACCCGTGCGCTGGCCGAAGCCGAAGCTGCACTGCGCCAGTCACAAAAACTTGAGGCCATCGGCCAACTGACCGGTGGCGTCGCCCATGACTTCAATAACCTGCTGACCATTATCCGCTCATCCGTGGATTTCCTGCGCCAACCGGGCCTGTCCGAAGAGCGTCGGCAACGTTATATGTGCGCGGTGTCCGACACGGTGGAGCGGGCCAGCAAGCTCACCAGCCAACTGCTCGCTTTTGCCCGTCGCCAACCATTGAACCCGCAGGTGTTCGATGTCGGCCAGCGCGTGCAGAACATCGGCGAGATGCTCGAAAGCGTCACCGGCGCACGCATTCATGTGCAGGTGCAATTGCCCGATCGGCACTGCTATGCACGCATCGACCCAAGCCAGTTCGAAACCGCGCTGATCAACATCGCCCTAAACGCCCGCGATGCGATGGACGGCCAGGGTACCCTGACCCTCAAAGTCGCCAGCGAGCAAACGCTGCCACGTATTCGCGGGGATGCCGAGTCGTGCATGCCCTACATCGCCATTTCCCTGGCCGATACCGGCACCGGGATTCCCAGCGATACCTTCGAACGCATCTTCGAGCCGTTCTTCACCACCAAGGCCGTGGGCAAAGGCACGGGCCTTGGCCTGTCGCAGGTATTCGGCTTTGCCAAGCAGTCAGGCGGCAATATCGATGTGGCCAGCACCCTCGGCCAGGGTACGGTGTTTACCTTGTACCTGCCGCAGGTCGAAGGCGAAGCGGCGCCAGATCAAGACCCGCATACAGACTTGCCAGCGCCTCAAGAGGCTGCTCATCAGCACGTGCTGATCGTCGAGGACAACCTTGAGGTAGGACGCTTCGCCAGCCAGATCCTCAAGGACCTGGGTTACCAGACCACGTGGGCGACCAATGCCGAACAGGCGCTGAACCTCGCCGGCACAGACGTCCAGGGGTTCGATGCGATTTTCTCCGACGTGGTGATGCCCGGCATGACCGGCGTGGCCATGGCCAAGCTACTGCGCCAGCGCCGCCCGGACCTGCCCGTGGTACTCGTCTCCGGCTACAGCGAGGAACTGGCGGACAGCGGCTATGAAGGCTTTGAGTTCCTCGCCAAGCCCTACTCCGCCGACCAGGTTGCGCGAGTGCTGGCAAAGGCGATGAGCAAGGATCAGTCGACAACCGCCACCTGATTGCGGCCCGATGCCTTGGCCTGGTACAGGGCCTTGTCGGCGCTGTTCATCAAGCCGTTCAAATCCAGAGGCTGAGCGTGGGTCGATGCCACGCCCAAGCTTGCGCTCACCCCTTGTACAGGGTCGGCGGGCAAGTGATAAATCGTCTGGAGCAACTGCTCGGCAATGCTGCGTGCGGTCTCCAATGAGGTATTGGGCAGCAGCACTGCAAACTCCTCGCCCCCCAGGCGACCGTAGATATCGGTCTGGCGAAAGGACGCGCTGATCACCGCGCCAATCTGACGCAACACCTGGTCGCCGGCCTGGTGGCCGTAGGTGTCATTGATGGCTTTGAAGTGGTCCATGTCCATCATCAATGCACACAACGGCTGCTGCTCGCGAAGGCACTGGGCATACAGCAACTGAGCCTGTTCGTAGAACGCCCGACGGTTCATCAGCCCGGTCAGTTCGTCGGTCTGAGCGGCGCGGGTGGAAATATGATGAGCGCGTTCCATTTGCCTCGTCAGGCGAAAGGCTTTTTCCAGGGCATCGGAGAGTTTGCGCGTGGCACCGGCCACAAACGAAGCAAACACCAGCACCGCCAACGCCACGCCGACCTGCATCGGCGAAGGCTGAAACAGCATCCATACCGTACAGGGAAGCAACACCAGCGCCATCGAGCCCAGCGTCATGTAGCGATAGGCTGAATAACAGGACACCGCGCTCACCGACATGCCCACGGTAAACAGCATCACCAGCACCTGGGATAAGCGGTCATCGACCGGCATCACCGCCAGCGCCCCGCCGCCCCAGATACCCGCCGACAGCATCAGCGTGACCCAGTAGCGGCGTTCCCAACGGGCGGGCGTGCGCGCCGCGTCAGGGCAGCGAAACCATTGCACGAACAGATGCAGGCGCACCAATGACGAGCCCGCCAACAGTACCAACCACACCAGGATGACCTGATGATCGAACCGATCCCAGCACAGCCAGCAGAGCATGACGGCGCCCAGGTAGCTGCCGAAGATCGCCGAGAATGATTGACGAAACAGCTGGTGCAAACGGTCGGTTCGCACCTGCTCTTCGATGGAGTGACCCTGGTCCTGCCCGAGGCTATTCATGGGGTTGGCCTGTTTGACCGGCGACGGCAAAGGCGCCATTGTGGCACCTTGCCAGCAAGCCGAACAGCGGCATACGCCGCGCTAGAGCGTTTCAGGCTCTTGAGGTCGCAAAATCAGCACGCCCAGGGGCGGCAGGTTCAACGACAATGACACCGGTTGCCCATGGCGCGGCTCATCCCGGGTAAACACGGCTCCGCCATTCCCGTAATTGGAGCCGGCGTAGGTATCGGCATCACTGTTGATCACCTCACTCCAACGCCCACCAAACGGCACACCGACTGCGTAGCCTTCACGGGGCACCGGGGTGAAGTTGGCAACCACCAACACCGGCTTGCCATCCTTGCTCCAGCGCAGCCAGGCGTAGACGCTGTTGATCGCGTCATCACCGATCAGCCATTGGAAGCCCTGGGGCGCATCGTCCTGTTCGTGCAACGCCGGTTCTTCGCGGTACAGGCGGTTCAGGTCGCCAACCAGCTTCTGCACCCCACGGTGCTCGGGGTACTGCAGCAAATACCAATCCAGTTGCTGATCGTGGTTCCACTCGCGCCATTGGCCAAATTCGCAGCCCATGAACAGCAGCTTCTTGCCGGGGTGCATCCACATGAAACTGAGGTAGGCGCGCAGGTTGGCAAATTTCTGCCAGCGGTCGCCGGGCATCTTGTCGATCAGCGAGTGCTTGCCGTGCACCACCTCATCATGGGAAATCGGCAGGATAAAGCGCTCCGACCAGGCGTACACCAGCCCGAAACTCAGCTCGTTGTGATGATGGGCGCGGTACACCGGGTCTTGCTGGATGTAATGCAGGGAGTCGTGCATCCAGCCCATGTTCCATTTGTAGTTGAAGCCCAGGCCTCCCTGTTGGGTCGGCTGGCTGACGCCGGGCCAGGCCGTGGACTCCTCGGCAATTACCAACGCGCCCGGCGCTTCAAGGGCAACCACGTCGTTCAGGTGCCGCAAGAAATCGATGGCTTCCAGGTTCTCGCGGCCGCCATGACGGTTGGGCACCCATTCACCGGCCTTGCGCGAATAATCGCGATACAGCATGGAGGCCACTGCGTCCACACGCAGGCCGTCCACGTGGAAATGCTTGAGCCAGTGCAAGGCCGACGCGAGCATGAAACCGTGGACCTCGGTGCGGCCCAGGTTGTAGATCAGCGTGTCCCAGTCCTGGTGAAAACCTTCCAGCGGGTTGGCGTATTCGTACAGCGCGGTACCGTCAAATTGCGCCAGGCCGTGGGTATCGGTGGGGAAATGCGCTGGCACCCAATCAAGGATCACGCCGATATCGGCCTGATGGCAGGCATTGACGAACCAGGCGAAGTCTTCCGGCGAGCCAAAGCGCGCGCTGGGGGCAAACTGGGATAACGCTTGATAACCCCACGAGCCACCAAAGGGGTGCTCCATGATCGGCATCAGTTCGATATGGGTGAAGCCCAATTGTTGAACGTAAGGAATCAGCCGCTCGGCCAATTCGCGCCACCCATATTGCCGAGCCACTTCACCGGCCTCGTCCAGCTCGCACTGCCAGGACCCCACATGCAGCTCGTAGATCGACAACGGCGCGGTGGCTTTCTGCTTGTCTCCCCGCGATTGCATCCACTCATGGTCCTGCCAATCCACCTGCAAAGGTGCGGCGACCTTCGAGGCGGTGTCCGGCGGTAGTTGGGTGGCCAGCGCCACAGGGTCGGCCTTGAGCGGCAGAATGCCGTGGGCACCGAGAATTTCATACTTGTAGGCCGCGCCCGGTTGCAGGCGCGGGATAAAGATTTCCCACACCCCCGATGGATGACGCAGGCGCATCGGGTGGCGGCGCCCGTCCCAGATATTGAAGTCGCCCACCACCGAAACCCGCCGGGCGTTCGGCGCCCACACGGCAAAGCGCACGCCTTGCACGCCATCGACGCTGACCACCTGAGCCCCCAGGCAGTTGCCCAGGTCACGGTGATTGCCTTCGGCAAACAGGTACAGGTCCATTTCCCCCAGCAGCAATTGGCTGAAGCTGTAGGGGTCTTCGGTGATCTGCTCACCGCCGGCCCACTGGATTTTCAGCAGGTAGGGCTGGCGAGTGCTGAAGTGCCCAATAAACAGGCCTGGCACCTGGGTGGCATCGAGGCTGCCAAACGGCTCACCTGTGTCACGCGCCAGTACCTGGACACTCAGGGCCTCGGGCAGGAACGCACGGATAAACTGGCCGCCCTGCTCGTCATCATGGGGCCCCAGGATCGAAAAGGGGTCGGGGTGCTCGGCGCGCACCAGCGCATCGACGTCCTTGGACGCCGGCAATGCAGTCAACTTGGGCTGCAGCGGTTCTCTCTGTGTAAAACTCATGACGTCTCCCCACCGCGTACAGGTTTAGATATAGGTGTCAGCCCGCTCAACAAGCCGTGCAGCCCTTGCAGGGGCACCGGCAGCCAGGTCGGGCGGTTTTCTGCTTCGTAGGCCACTTCGTACGCGGCCTTTTCCAAGCTGAACAAGGTCAGCGCTGCGTCTTGGCCGTTGGCATCCTGCCAGTCATGCGCCAGTGTAGACGCAGCGGCCTGGTAAGCCTGGGTAAATGCTACGCGGGCTTCATTCAGGTAGCGGTCGGTCACGCGTTTGCGCGCAGCGTTCGCTTCTGGCGTGTGATCCACCCCTTGTACATTCAGCGCCATGGCCGCGGCATAATCAAAGGAACGCAGCACACCGCTCACATCTTTATAAGGGCTGTGTTTGCCGCGCCGCTCATGCAGCGGTCGCGCCGGTTCGCCCTCGAAGTCGATCAAGTAGGCATCGCCCTTGACCACCAATACCTGGCCCAGGTGCAAGTCACCGTGGACGCGAATGCGCAATCCGCCCGCCGTGGCTTTGGCCAACGCCTGGACATGCGCCGCGATGGCTTTTTTCTGCGCCAGTAATTCACTGACCAACGCCTGGTCGGCGGGGTTCAACTGGCTTTGATTAAGCTTGAGCAACTGCAAGGCACGGTCGATCTGGGCGCCGACATCCTTGGCCCAGGCTTGGGTGTCTTTGATTGTGGTGGGTTCGGGTTTGAAGGCCTTGTCGGCCGTTGGCGCACCCAGCACCAGGTGCATTTCACCCAGGCGCTGACCGAGCAAACCGGCAAAATCTGCCAGTTCCCCGAGGGCGTTGTAATGCTGTTCCTGTTCAGAGATCGCGTCGGCCAGCTCATCGCGGATCGCCCGCTCCAGGTTGTTCTGGGTCCAGCTCCAGGCATCGCCCTGATTGCTCAAGTAACCCTGGGCAATCATCAGCAAGTTGTCCTGTCCCTGCCCGTCCTGGCGGCTCATAAAGCCCAGCAGCGGCGAGATGTTCGGGTAGCCAGCGGCGGTCAGGTACGCACTCATTTCCAGCTCCGGGTGCACGCCGGCGCTGACTTTGCGAATCAGCTTGAGCACCAGACTCTCACCGACCACCACCGAGCTGTTGGACTGCTCGGCGGACAAGTAACGCACCGGCGATTCACGGGTCAGTTGCAATGCGGCCAAGTGTTGAGTGGCCTCGAATCGCAGATCGCCGTCAGGGGTATTGAGCACGGTGCCGGCCTGCATGGCCTGGATCACCTCAAGGATAAAATGCTCAAGGCTGAAGGCATCGGTCACCAAACCTACCTGGCGGGTGCGTCGCACTCGGGCCAACGCCAATTGCTGGGGCAAGGCGCTGGTGAACTGGTCTTCGCCAAGGAAGCCCAAGGGCAGTTGGTAGCGGCTGACCTGGCCGGCACTGGTCACTTCGATCTCACTGAGCAACACCGGATGCTGCGGGTCGCCAAAACGCACGCCATATGCGATGTGCACCGTGTCGATTGCCGTATCTTTGCCGGCAAACCAGCGCCGCTTGGGCAGCCAGGCGGGCAGTGACGTATGTTCCAGGCTGGTGCGGCAAGGTTCTTCGAGTAGCTCTTCCATGCGTTTTTTCAGTACCAAAGTGGTGAAGTCGGGCATGCTTTGCGCCGGTTCCACATGCCAGCTGGGCATCTGGTTTTCCGCTGCCAGCACGAACCAATAGAAACCATAGGGCGCCAGGGTCAGCAGGAAATTCAGCTGGCCGATTGGCGGGAAGGCATTACCGCCAAGCATCTCCACCGGCACCATGCCGGCAAAGGCCGACAGGTCCAGCTCCGCCGCCTGGGCGCTGCGCGACACGTTGGCCACGCACAGGATGATCTCGGTGTGGCCGTCTTCACCGGTGTATTCACGGGTGTAAGCCAGGATGCGCCGGTTAGTCGGCGAGAGCATTTTCAAGCTGCCACGACCAAACGCCTTGGACTGCTTGCGCACTGCGAGCATGCGCCGGGTCCAGTTGAGCAATGAATGCGGGTCCTGGGCCTGGGTCTCGACGTTGACCGACTGGTAGCCGTATTGCGGGTCCATGATCGGCGGCAACACCAGGCTGGCCGGGTCGGCACGGGAAAACCCGCCATTGCGGTCGATGGACCATTGCATGGGCGTGCGCACGCCGTCACGGTCGCCCAGGTAGATGTTGTCGCCCATGCCGATTTCATCGCCGTAGTACAGGGTCGGCGTGCCCGGCATCGACAGCAACAGGCTGTTGAGCAATTCCACCCGCCGACGATCGCGCTCCACCAGCGGCGCCAGGCGTCGCCGAATGCCCAGGTTGATGCGGGCGCGGCGGTCTGCGGCGTAGTAGTTCCACAGGTAGTCGCGCTCTTTGTCGGTGACCATTTCCAGGGTCAGCTCATCATGGTTGCGCAGGAAAATTGCCCACTGGCAGTTGGCGGGAATCTCCGGGGTCTGGCGCAGAATGTCGGTAATGGGGAAGCGATCTTCCTGGGCCAACGCCATGTACATGCGCGGCATCAGTGGAAAGTGAAAGGCCATGTGGCATTCATCGCCGTCATCACCCTTTCTATCCCCAAAGTACAGCTGCGTGTCTTCCGGCCATTGGTTGGCTTCGGCCAGCAGCATGCGGTCGGGATAATGGGCATCGATCTCAGCGCGGATCTGCTTGAGGACGTTGTGGGTTTCCGCCAGGTTTTCGTTGTTGGTGCCGTCCCGTTCGATCAGATAGGGAATGGCGTCCAGGCGCAGGCCGTCGATGCCCAGGTCGAGCCAATAGCGCATCACCGACAGCACCGCTTTCATGACCTGCGGGTTATCGAAGTTGAGGTCCGGTTGGTGCGAGTAAAAACGGTGCCAGAAGTACTGGCCGGCCACCGGGTCCCAGGTCCAGTTGGACTTTTCGGTGTCGAGGAAAATAATGCGCGTGCCGTCGTATTTCTGGTCATCGTCCGACCACACATAAAAGTCCCGCGCCGCCGAGCCTGGCTTGGCCTTGCGCGCACGCTGGAACCAGGGGTGCTGGTCGGAGGTGTGGTTGATCACAAGCTCGGTGATCACGCGCAGCCCGCGTTGATGGGCTTGGGCAATAAAGCGCTTGGCGTCGGCCATCGTCCCGTAGTCGCTGTGCACGCCGCGGTATTCGGCAATGTCGTAGCCGTCATCACGGCGGGGAGACGGGTAGAACGGCAGCAGCCAGATGGTGTTCACGCCCAGGTCGGCAATGTAGTCGAGTTTGGCGATCAGCCCGGCAAAGTCACCAATGCCGTCGTTGTTGGAGTCGAAATAGGATTTGACGTGTACCTGGTAGATCACCGCGTCTTTGTACCAGAGCGGGTCTTTGATGAAGGTGGCTGCCTTGGGTTTCTTGGCCATTGCAAACTCCTGAAAATACAAAGTTCTCGAGGATCGTTCCCAAGCTCCGCGTGGGAATGCAGCCCCGGACGCTCCGCGTCCCAAGCGCGACGCAGAGCGTCAAGCGAGGCATTCCCACGCAGAGCGTGGGAACGAGCACTCAGGGGGTGCTGATGCGCCATATCCCGAACGGCATCTGCGGCTCCAGCCGGGTCCATTGGGTCTTGCCGTACCAGGTCCAGCGATGGCCGTTCATCAAGTCTTCGCCCTGGGTCTGGGCATCGTCGGGCAAGCCCATCTCCCACAGCGGCAATTCAAAGTGGGCTTCCTGGGCGTTGTGCGGGTCGAGGTTGACGGCGACCAGAATGAAATTGCTGCCGTCCTCGCTGCGCTTGCCGAAGTACAGGATGTTGTCGTTCCAGGCGTTGTAGAGCTTGAGCCCCAGGTGCGTGTGCAACGCCGGGTTCTGGCGGCGGATGCGGTTGAGCTGGGCGATCTCGGCGATGATGTTGCCGGGGGCGGTAAAGTCGCGGGGGCGGATCTCGTACTTCTCGGAGTCGAGGTATTCTTCTTTGCCTGGCACGGGCGCCGACTCACACAACTCAAAGCCTGAATACATCCCCCACAGGCCCGAGCCCATCGTGGCCAGCGCAGCGCGGATCAGGAAGCCTGCGCGGCCGGAGTCATGCAGGAAACCCGGGTTGATGTCCGGCGTATTGACGAAGAAGTTCGGGCGGTAGCACTCACGCCAGGGCGATTGGTTCAGTTGAGTGAGGTACTCGCTCAGTTCAGCCTTGGTGTTGCGCCACGTAAAGTAGGTATAGCTCTGGGAATAGCCGACCTTGCCCAGGCGCGCCATCATTGCCGGGGTGGTGAAAGCTTCGGCGAGGAAGATCACCTCCGGGTACTTGGCACGCACGTCGCTGATCAGCCATTGCCAGAACGGCAGCGGCTTGGTGTGCGGGTTGTCGACGCGAAAGGTCTTCACGCCCTCTTCCACCCAGCCCACCACAATGTCGCGCAGTTCTGTCCATAAGCCCGGAATCGCATCCGCCGCATAGAAATCGACGTTGACGATGTCCTGATACTTTTTCGGCGGGTTCTCGGCGTACTTAATCGTGCCGTCGGGGCGCCAGTTGAACCAGCCAGGGTGCTGTTCAAGCCATGGGTGGTCCTGGGAGCACTGGATGGCGAAGTCCAGGGCAATTTCCAGGCCGTGGTCGGCAGCGGCCTTGACCAGGCGACGGAAATCCTCACGGCTGCCCAGTTGCGGGTGAATCGCCTCATGCCCGCCCTCCGCGCTGCCGATGGCATACGGACTGCCCGGATCATCGGGGCCTGCGGTGAGTGAGTTGTTCTTGCCCTTGCGGTGGCTGCGGCCGATAGGATGGATCGGCGGGAAGTACAGCACGTCAAAACCCATGTCGTGGATCATCGACAAGCGCGAGTGCACGTCGTTGAATGTACCGTGGCGGGCCGGATCATCGGTGATCGAGCGGGGAAACAGCTCATACCAACTGGCGAACTGCGCCGCCTCACGCTCTACGTCAATTGGGTAGGCGGGGCTGATGCTCAGATACGCGCGATGATCGGCCTGGGTCATCAGGTGTGCACTGTCTTCGTGCAGGAACAACGCCACCTGCTCGGTTTCCAGCAGGCCCGACAGTTCGTGGTGCAACACCATCAAACGGTCGCGCAATTCGTTGTCACTGCGCTCGGCAGCCTGCAACACCAGGCTGCGGCCTTCCTGCAATTCAAGGCTGACCGGCACCCCGGCCTCATGTTTCTTGCGCAATTCATAGCAGAAGCTGGCGAAGGTATCGGTCCATGCCTCGATGCAGTACTCATGCGGCCCGAGTTGGGCGACGGTGAACGCGCCTTCCCAGCCATCGTTGCCGACATCGGTCATGACCACGCTGTGCCAGCTTTCTTCCTCCAGCACGCGCCAGCGGATCAGCACCGCCAGCTTGTCGTGGCCATCAGCGAACACTTTGCTGGTGACATTGACACGCTGGCCGACCACAGCCTTGACGGCGAACTCACCATTGTCGATCACCGGCATGGTGCTTTCGATAGCGATCCTGGGTAACAACAGCGCTTGCGACAGCGGCAGTATCGAGCCTTCTGGAGCCAGTGTTTCAGCAATCATCGAGCATCTTCCCCTTACGCCCTGTGGACGCTCTTGGCTTGATCCGAATTCAAAGGCGGCGACGCTTTCCCTGAGCGTGGCCGTATAAGGTCCGAGCCTGGGCGCGCCGCAAAAGTTCAGGTGGATATGCCGCCGCTGGGCAGGGAATCAATTGCCCCAGGCAGCGGTCCACCGCTAGAGCAAAGCACAAAGGAGGCCACACCGATGAATATCCCGATACCACCTGAACCTGAAGATCCGAATATCGACACTCCGCCACTACCGACGCCACCCAGTGAACCGGCGCCCATTCCAGAGAGAGAGCCGCCGGAAAACGACCCACCGCCCGTGCAAGAGCCGCCGACGACCCTGCCTCCGGTGATCGTCTAAATCATCAGAGCAAGAACACGACCTGCTCGAACACCTAGACGTCCTGGTGTTCGAGCACACAAAAAAACGAGAAGTCCTACGAAGTTCCACGTCAAGGCTGAATGTTCGTTTTACTGTTCCTTTTTATATTGATCTCGCGTGAATGCTCAGCCTTTTTTTCACCTGGCCTTTAGCCCATTTATCACGAGTAGCCCCATGTCGACTATCGCCTCCCCATCAACGCCCACTGCTCCAGTCACAACACCCACATCCTCCAATCCCGTCTCCAATCAACAGGCGCTGACACCCGAGCGAATAAATACGTTGCTAAAGGCCGGCCCGAACTGGTCCTCCTCCCCTAAGGCGCCTGACCGCTCACCCCATCCCCCTCTATCGCCAACGACGAAGTCCAACACCTCACCTTCTATGTCGGAGGTAGAGGCGAAGAATAAGTTGGACGACCTGAATACGGCATTGACCCCAGACACCATCAAGGAGATACAACGCAATCCAAGCTCGCCGAAATCTCGCGCAATCACTGAGCAGTTCAACACCACATTGACCCCAGAGAATGTCAAATTAATGTCGAGGGGCGCCAACGCGAAAAAAAACCGCGAAACACTTCGAGAGATCAGGGACAAGCTCGACAAAAAAAATATTGATTCAAACCTGGAGTCTGCCAAGCACCAGGTGATCAATGAGGCGGCCGATAAAATGAGGCTCAAACTTCTGGAAATCATTACCGCCGCGTTCGACGGCGACATCTGGAACACCGTTGACCATCACAAAAATTGGCTCGAAGAACTGGGTGCTCTGAGCAAAAATTTTTCTGCAATGGAGACCAAGTCCAAAGCCCTCACGGATGCAGCTTCGTCCCTGAGCGACGAAAAGCTCGACCAATCGGCGGCGCCTGAAACGCAGGACTCATCGCCTGCCGACACTCGCGCTGCAACCTACAGTTTCAACGCCACCAGTGAATCTACCCTGGAGGCCCCCAGCGAGATCCGCAATTTCAAATCGGGAGATAAACTGGACCTGTCCGGCATCCAGCGGCAGCTGAACACGTCGCTGCGGCCGGTCGATCGGTTTCCAGAAGTAATCGGTGAAATGCAGATCCATCACTCGCCCAGCGCCAACACCAGCGTAATTGTCATCGCCGATGCGCCGGGCAAAGACCCCTTTTTGCTCAAGGTGTTTGGTGAGGTACGCCAAAGCAACATCGTGACCTGATCCGCGGTATGACTCAGGATCACTTTTCCAACAATCTGACGATTCTCGGCATGATGCTGAACACCGCCAGGGCCAGCAGTGTACTGAGTACTGCCGTCGATTCACGCCCCATCCCCGCCGCCACACCAATGGCGGCGGTCATCCACAACCCGGCCGCCGTAGTCAGGCCCTTCACATGCTGGCCCTCTTCATCTTCCTTGCCCTTGAGGATGGTGCCAGCGCCAAGGAAGCCGATACCCGCAATCACCCCCTGAACCACACGGCTCATGGCGTCCGCCTGGTTGCCGGACATCTGCGGCACCAGCACGAACAGCGCCGCACCAAGCGCAACCAGCATATGGGTGCGCACGCCAGCCGCCTTGCCCTTGTGCTCACGCTCAAAACCCAGGATCCCGCCCAGGATCGCGGCGATCAGCAGGCGCACCGTCACTTGGGTGAGCTGCCGGGCATCGCCGATGTCCGCGAATTCGGCTTGCAGTGTTTGCCACACTTGATGCCACCAGGCGTCCATGGATGCGCTCCTTTTATTATGGATAGATAAAGGATGGACAGCGCAGACCGCCAGTCAGTTGCCTGGAACCCCTTGCCATAGGGGTCGCCTAACGTGATAGAGCCCATAGAAAGGAGATCGCCATGCCCCTGCGCATCGAAAACCATTTGTGCTACTTCACGCTCGACGTGGACGGCCAGGAACAAAGCCTGCCAGCCACCCGCGTGAAGATCCTTACCGACCATGACAAAGCCATGTCCTATGTGGAGTTGGCGGGCGAGCGGATCTATATCACTGAAGCCGAAGCCGACGCGCTGACGGTTGAAGGGGCCACGGATGGCCGTAACCATGTAAAGGCGCAAGAGCCTGGTTCGGTGATTTGATTGATCTGTATCATCGAACCCTTTGAATCCCTGCACCCCTATAGACTCGGGGTGCAGCACATTGACGCACAAGAACGCATCAAGCCTATCTGATCCGCTTTTTATCCTTCCACCTGAGTCTGTTATGCAAACAGTCTGTCGCCCATAGTTCATCCGCCTGATGGAGGCTGATGAGCGAATGACCATGAGCGAACGAATCCCAACCGTGGAAACCTTTGAGCCCATTCACCCAAAGAAGGTGAAGGCCAAATCCAGCGACAACCTGATCCATACCCGCAGTTTTACCGGTGTGTTCCGCACCTTGCGCGTGGGCGGTGCCGGCCTGCTGTTTCTGGCTTTTTTTGGCACTGTGTGGCTGAACTGGGGTGGACGCCAAGCCGTACTGTGGGACTTGGCCGAGAGCAAGTTCCATATCTTTGGTGCGACATTCTGGCCCCAGGATTTCATCCTGCTCTCGGCGCTGTTGATCATCTGTGCCTTCGGCCTCTTCGCGATCACGGTGTTTGCCGGCCGCGTCTGGTGCGGCTACACCTGCCCGCAAAGCTCGTTTACCTGGCTGTTCATGTGGTGCGAGAAGGTGACCGAGGGTGAACGCAACCAACGTATCAAACTGCAGGCGGCACCCTGGAGCCTGAATAAGCTGGCACGGCGCTCGGCCAAACATACGTTGTGGCTGGGTATCAGTGTGTTGACCGGGCTGACGTTTGTGGGCTACTTCACCCCCATCCGCCCCTTGGCCGCCGAACTGCTGACGTGGCAGATGGGCGGTGTGAGCCTGTTTTGGGTACTGTTTTTCACGGGGGCCACTTACATCAATGCCGGCTGGCTACGCGAAGCCGTATGCATGCATATGTGCCCCTATGCACGCTTCCAGAGCGTGATGTTTGATAAAGATACCCTGACTATTTCCTACGACGCCGCCCGCGGCGAGCACCGTGGCCCGCGTAAACGTGACGTGCCGCCAGCGCAGGTTGGCCTCGGTGACTGCATCGATTGCCAGCTATGCGTGCAGGTATGCCCCACGGGCATCGATATCCGCGACGGCCTGCAGATGGAATGCATCGGCTGCGCAGCCTGCATCGACGCCTGCGATTCGATCATGGACAAAATGGGCTATGCCCGTGGCTTGGTCAGTTATACCAGTGAGCACCAATTGCAGGGTGGCAAGACTCATCTGCTGCGGCCACGCCTGATCGGCTACAGTGCCGTGCTGGTGGTGATGCTCGCGGCACTGGTGGTGGCCCTGATTGAACGGCCGATGGTGTCGCTGGATGTGACCAAAGACCGTGGCATGTTCCGCGAAAACAGCCTGGGTTTGATCGAAAACATCTACAGCCTCAAGGTGATCAACAAAACCCAGCAGCGCCAGGAATACCGCCTGGAACTGGTGGATGCCGAGGGGTTCCAGTTGCAAGGCAAGACCCAGGTCAGCCTGGCTGCCGGGGAAATTGTCGATATACCGGTGTCGGTAGCATTGCTGGCGGACACACCGGCCAGCAGCTCTCAATCCTTACGTTTTAAAGTCACTGATGTGGATGAACCTTGGATCTATACCGCTGCTGACAGCCGCTTCGTAGCGCCCTTGAATCGCTGATACTTCATCAACAACAGAGATCAAATGTGGGAGCTGGCTTGCCTGCGAAAGCGGTAGAGCAGTAACAGATGCAGTGACTGACACACCGCCTTCGCAGGCAAGCCAGCGCCTACAATTTGCCCTGCGTCCACATTCAAAAAGCTAATTAGGCCGCCATGAAACGCTACGAAAAATTTGCCGACGACATCGCAGAACTGATCCGCTCCGGCGTCCTCGGCCCCGGCCAGCGCGTGCCATCGGTGCGCTATGCCAGCCAGGCCTACGGCGTCAGCCCGTCCACCGTGTTCCAGGCCTACTACCTGCTGGAGCGTCGTGGCCTGATTCGCGCACGCCCCCGCTCTGGCTACTTCGTCAACGCCCATGCGCCCAGCCCGTTTTCCGAACCGGTGGTGAGTGAGCAGGTGCATGAGTCCACCGAGGTGGGCGTGAGTGAGCTGGTGTTCTCGGTACTGGACTCCATCAAAGACCCCAACACCGTGCCCTTCGGCTCGGCCTTCCCCAGCCCCATGCTGTTCCCGCTGCCGCGCCTGGCCCGCTCCCTGGCCAGCGCCAGCCGCGAAATGGACCCACGCTTGGTGGTCACCGACATGTCGCCGGGCAACCCGCAACTGCGCCGGCAGATTGCCCTGCGCTATATGGTCGGTGGCCTGATGCTGCCGATGGAGGAGCTGTTGATCACCAACGGTGCCCTCGAAGCGTTGAACCTGTGCCTGCAGGCTGTGACCGAACCGGGCGACCTGGTGGCCATCGAGGCGCCGGCGTTCTACGCGTGTTTGCAAGTGCTTGAACGCCTGAAGCTCAAGGCCGTGGAGATCCCGGTGCGCCCGCGCGACGGTATTGACCTGAACGCCCTGGCCCAAAGCCTTGAGCGCTATCCGATCAAGGCCTGCTGGACCATGACCAGTTTCCAGAACCCCATGGGCGCCACGCTGCCTGAAGAGAAAAAACAGGCGCTGGTGGAACTGCTGCGCAGCCATCAAGTGCCGCTGATCGAAGATGACGTCTACGCCGAGCTGTACTACGGGCAACAAGCGCCTAAACCGGCCAAGGCCTTCGATACCGAAGGGCTGGTGATGCATTGCGGCTCCTTTGCCAAGAGCCTGGCGCCGGGTTACCGAGTGGGCTGGGTCGCCGCCGGGCGCTTTGCACAGAAGGTCGAGCGGCTCAAGTTGATGACCTCGTTATGCCCGTCGATGCCGGCCCAGGCAGCAATTGCCGACTACCTGCAACACGGCGGCTATGACCGCCACCTGCGCAAACTGCGCTACGCCCTGGAAGAACAGCAAAGCGCCATGCTCGCGGCTATCGCTCGCTACTTCCCGGCCCAGACACGGGTCAGCCAGCCGGCGGGGGGCTATTTCCTGTGGTTGGAATTGCCGGAGCAGACCGACTCGCTGAAGTTGTTCCAGATGGCCTTGGCCCAGGGCATCAGCATTGCGCCGGGGCCGATCTTTTCCGCAACTCAGCGGTTCAGAAACTGCATACGCTTGAACTATGGCAGCCCGTGGAACGAGGCATCGGAAAAGGCCATGGAGACATTAGGGCGGATTGTGCGATCGTTTTAACGGCCGCCTCCCAAGTCGATAAACGTTCCGGTGGAATACGATGCCTTGTCCGACAGTAACCAGATAATCGCCTCCGCCACTTCATCCGGACGCCCGCCGCGCGCCATCGGGATGCCGGACTCCAGCTTGCTGACCCGGTCCGGGTCGCCGCTCAGGGCATGGAAATCGGTAAAGATATAGCCTGGGCGCACGGCGTTGACGCGAATGCCCTCGCCCGCCACCTCCTTCGACAACCCCAGGGTAAAGGTATCCAGCGCGCCCTTGGAGGCGGCGTAGTCGACATACTCACCCGGCGAGCCCAGCCGCGCCGCCACCGAGGACACGTTGACGATACTGCCGCCCTGCCCGCCATGCCGGGGCGACATGCGTAACACCGCGTGCTTGGCACACAGAATCGGGCCCAGCACATTGGTCTTGAGGATTTTGAGGATACGAAACTCGGACATCTCGTCGACCCGCGATTTTTGCCCCACGGTACCGGCATTATTGACCAGCGCAGTGACACGCCCCAATTCGGCATCCACACGATTGAACAGCGCAATCACCTCATCTTCGATGCTGACATCGGCGCGCACCGCGATGGCCTGTGCTCCGAGGCCGCGCACTTGTTCAAGCACAGCATGGGCAGCCTTCTCGTCCGACTGATAATTAATGCAGATGCGATAACCTTCGCGAGCGGCCAGCAAGGCCGTCTCGGCGCCAATCCCTCGGCTGCCCCCGGTGATGATGACGACTTTGTCCATGGCTGCGGTCTCCTGAATCAACCTGATGTTTAGGGTTGGATCCAAGAATACCCGTCACTCAGGGCGTTTGTCAGGCACTGCTGCCTGTTCGGCACTGCGGATATTGGTCATGAAGCTGTCGGCCGGCAATGGATGCCCCAACAGATAGCCTTGCAAGGAATCACACCCCAGGCGGGTAAGGAAATTTTGCTGCGCATCGGTTTCCACGCCTTCGGCGACAATCCGTAAGTCCAGAGCCTGGCCGAGGGCCACGATGGCCGAGACGATGGCGGCGTCGTCGCTGTCGTGTTCCAGGTCACGTACAAAGCCGCGGTCGATCTTCAACTCATTGGCCGGCAGGCGCTTGAGGTACATGAGGCTGGAGTACCCGGTGCCAAAGTCATCGATGGACAGGTCCACGCCCATGTCCGACAGTTGCTGCAATACCTTCATGCTCGCGTCGGCATCGCTCATGGCGGTGGTCTCGGTGATCTCCAGCGTGAGGCTGTTGGCCGGTAATTGGTGACGCTCCAGCGCGGCCGCTACGCTGTTGACCAACCCGGCGTGGCAGAACTGCAACGCCGAGAGGTTTACGGCAATGCGCCAGTGCTCATAACCCTGTGCGTACCACTGACTCATCTGGCGACAAGCTTCATCGAGTACCCATTCGCCGATGGGGATGATCAGCCCGGTTTTCTCCGCCAGTGCAATAAACGTAGCGGGCATCAACAAGCCTTGTTGCGGATGCTCCCAGCGCAACAGCGCCTCGGCCCCCACGGCAAGACCGCTGACGGCGTCGAACTTGGGTTGGTAGTGCAAACGAAATTGCCCCTGCTCCAGGGCATTGCGCAGGTCCTGCAGCAATTGCAGTTGTTTGCGCGCATTGGTGTTCATCGACACATCGAAGAAGCTGTAGCCGTTCTTGCCCATGCCCTTGGCGTGATACATCGCCGCGTCGGCGTTCATCAGCAGTTCCTGAGGACTATTACCGTTACCGGGGAACATGGCGATACCGACGCTGGCCGAGATCTGCAACTCATGCTCGGCCACCGTGAAGGTGCGGTTGATCAGGCTCACCTGGCGCTCGGCCAAGCCCATGGCATCGTCGGGCTGGGTGAGTTGCACCAGCAATACGAACTCATCGCCGCCGATACGGGCCAGGGTGTCCTGGCTGCGCAAGTCCTCACGCAAGCGCAAGCCGACCTCGCGCAGTAACTGGTCGCCCAAGTGATGACCAAAGGCATCGTTGACCGGTTTGAAGCCATCCAGGTCGATAAACATCAAGGCAAAGCAACCGCCCCGCTCGTTCACCGCCTGGATGCCTTGTTGAATGCGATCAGCCAACAACGTGCGATTGGGCAGGCCGGTGAGCATGTCATGCAGGGCCAGGTGAGTAAGTTCCTGATTGGCCAAGGTCAGGGAATCGGCGAGTACGGCGGTGCGCGCTTCCAGGCGCGCATCCAGCACCGAGGTCAAGAGCGCAATGACCAGCACCGCCAGCGAAGTGACCAAGACCAGGTTATCCAGGCCCTTGCCGCTCAGGCCGGTCAATGCGGCGCCGCAGAAGCTGCCATCGGCAAAGCGCGCCGCAGCCATCCCGGTGTAGTGCATCCCCACGATGGCCACGCCCATCACGACGGCGGCGCCACCCCGTGCCAGCCGCACATAAGGTGTGTTGCGCCGCAGGTTGAAGGCGATCCACAGGGCGGCGCCGGAAGCCACCACCGCGATCACCAACGAAGCGCCAAATAAGGTCGGGTCGTAATCAATGCCGGGTGTCATGCGCATCGCGGCCATGCCGGTGTAATGCATGCTGGCAATTCCAGCGCCCATTACCAACGCCCCGAATGCCAGTTGCCAGACCGGCAAGCGTGGCTGGCTGACCAGCCATAACGCGAAACCACTGGATAGCACGGCGATCAACAGCGAAAACAGGGTAATGCCTACCTCAAACCCGAGGGCAAACGGCAGGCGCAGGGCCAACATCCCGATAAAGTGCATGGACCAGATGCCCACGCCCATCGCCACTGCGCCGCCAGTGATCCATAGGTATACAGCCCGCCCCTTGGCGGTCGCGATACGCCCGGCCAGGTCCAAGGCCGTGTAGGACGCCAGGATGGCCACGCACAGGGAAATCACGACAAGGGAGGTTGAATAGCTACCGATCAACATAGGTTTTCTCGCTGGCGACGGGGCGAAAAAGCCCGTGCCGGGTGGCAAAGCGGGCGATTGTAGCGAGTATGAATCCGAGGCAGGTGATTAATTAATCAGTTGGCCATTAGTGAGTTTTTGGCGTCAATCGGATGGCTTCGCCAGGCTGTTTTCAACGACGTCATGGACATCAAAATGTGGCCTGCGCAGATCCCCTGTGGGAGCGGGCTTGCCCGCGAAGGCGGTGTGTCAGTCACCGCAACTACTACTGCACTAACGCTATCGCAGGCAAGCCAGCTCCCACAGGGTACTGTGCTTAACTGACTGGCATTGGGGCAAGCCCACACAGTTGATCTTGCTCCCCCAGGATGCGCGGCGCATCCGGTTACTCCTTTTCGGCCAGGGAGGTCTGGCCGTCCCAGCCTCCGCCCAACGCTGCAATCAATTGCACACTCGCCACCAGGCGCGATTGCAGCAAGGTCAGCACGGTGCGCTCGTTGCTCAAGGCCGTTGCCTGCACCGTGACCACATCCAGATAGGCAATCAACCCGGCCTTGTATTGGTTTTCGGTCAAGCGCAAGGATTCACGCGCCGCTTCCAGCGCTTCATTGCTGACCACCGCCTCATCGGCGAGCACCTTGAGCTGGACCATGTAGTTTTCCACCTCACGGAAACCGTCCAGCACGGTCTGGCGGTACTTGGCCACGGTCTCGTCATAGCTGGCCACGCTGCGGTCGACTTCCGCCGAGCGCTGGCCGCCATCGAACAGGGTCATGGCCAGTTTCGGCCCCACCGACCAGAAGCGGTTCGGCAGGCTGATCCAATCTTCATAAGTGCTGCTGGAATAGCCGCCCTGCAGGCTCAGGCTGAGGTCCGGGTAATAGGCCGCCTTGGCCACGCCGATATTGGCGTTGGCGGCGATCACCGAGCGTTCGGCCGAGGCAATATCGGGGCGACGCTCCAGCAGTTGGGACGGCAGGCTCACCGGTATTTGCGGTAGCGCCGGAATATCTTTGCTCACCGCCAGATTGAAGTTGGCCGGGGCTTCGCCAATCAGCACGGCTATGGCGTTTTCCAGCTGGGCGCGTTGCCAGATCAAGTCGATCAGGCTGGCCTGGGTGGTCTTGAGCTGGGTTTGCGCCTGGGCAATGGCGTCCTTGCCGGCCACACCGGCGCGGTATTGGTTTTCGGTCATTTTCAATGAACGCTGGTAGGTGTCCAGCGTGGCTTGCAGCAGCCGCGTCTGTTCGTCCATGACCCGCAGTTGCAGGTAGCTTTGCACCAGTTCGGACTGCTGGCTCAGACGCATTGCGGCCAAGTCGGCCGAGCTTGCCTCGGCGCTGGCTTCGTTGGCCTCCAGGCCACGGCGCAACTTGCCCCAGATATCGGCTTCCCAGCTCACACCCAACTGGGCATTGAGGGTGTCGCGGATACCACTGCTGGAGCTGCTGAGGCTGGCGCTGCTGCTGCCGGTGCCCTGGCTGGCGCGGGTTTTACCCACGCTCAGGTCAACGCTGGGGTAAAACGCCCCGCGTGAGCTGCGCACCAGCGCCTTTGCCTGACGAAAACGCGCTTCGGCCTGGGCGACGGTCTGGTTGGACGCGTTGAGGCGCACCACCAGGTCATTGAGTTGTCGGTCACCGTACAGCTCCCACCAGGCGCCGCGGGCCAGGGAGTCGCTCGGATTGGCCTGGCGCCAGCCCTGGGCCTCCTTGAACTGCACCGGCTCGATGACGTCCGGGCGTTTGTAGTCAGGGCCGATGGCGCAGGCGCTGAGCAACATGGCCAAGCCCACTGTAGGAGCAAGCTTGCTCGCGAAGACTGCCAACGTTAACGCGTTCATTCTGGATGAGCGCGGCGTCTGGGCCTTTTTCGCGAGCAAGCTCGCTCCTACAGAGGTCGCAGGGGCGTTGGTTGAGTCGGTCATAGCGCAGTGTCCAGGGCAGCATCGGTACGCACGCCGCGCCAGGCGTTGAAGCGATGGCGCGCGCGGTCCAGGTAAAGGTAAACCACCGGGGTGGTGTAAAGGGTCAGGATCTGGCTGAACACCAGGCCGCCAATAATGGTCAGGCCCAACGGGTGGCGCATTTCCGCGCCATCACCACTGCCGAGCAGCAACGGCAAGGCACCGAGGATCGCGGCCAGGGTGGTCATCAGGATCGGCCGCAGGCGCAACAGGCAGGCGCTGCGGATCGACTCCAGCGGGCTCATGCCATCGTTGCGCTCCAGTTGCAGCGCCAGGTCGATCATCAGGATCGCGTTTTTCTTCACCACGCCGATCAACAGGAACAAGCCCAGCAAGGAGATCAGGCTGAACTCGCCGCCCAGCAGGTAAATCGCAAGCAACGCGCCGACACCGGCCGACGGCAGCGTCGACAGGATGGTCAGCGGGTGAACGTAGCTTTCATACAGAATACCCAGCACCAGGTACACCGCCACCAGCGCGCCGAGAATCATGAACGGCTGGCCTTTCTGGGTCGCGGCGAACGCATCGGCAGTACCGGCCATCTTCGCGATCACGTCCTCGGGCAACCCGACTTTGGCAATCGCACGCTCGATAGCCGCCGTGCCCTGCTCCACCGTGACCCCGGGCGCCATGTCGAAGGCGATATTCTCCGAAGCGAACTGGCCTTCATGGCTGACGCGATCATCGGCCAGGCTGTTCTCATAGTGGGCAATGGTCGACAACGGCACCCGTGCGCCGTCGGCGGTGATCACCTGCATCTGGTTGAGGGTGATCGGGTCCTGGGCGTATTTGGGGTTGACCTCCATCACCACCTGGTACTGGTTGAGGCTGTCGTAGATGGTGGAAATCTGCCGCTGACTGTAGGCGTTGTTGAGCACTGCCGTGACCATGTTCATGTCGATGCCCAGGCGCTTGGCCTGGTCGCGGTCGACAATCAGCGTGACCTGGGCCGCGCCCCGGCCTTCACGGGCGTCGATGGCGGTCAGCTCTGGCAATTCACGCATGGCCGCCACCACTTTCGGGTACCACAGGCGCAGCGCGGCCAAGTCACCGCTTTGCAGGATGTAGGAGTATTGCGCGCTGGTCTGGTCGCGGCCGCCCCCGAACTGCAGGTCCTGGTCGGCCATCAGGAACAAGCGCCCGCCCGGCACCAGCGGCACCTCCTTGCGCAGGCGCTCGATCACCGCCTGGGCGGAAATTTTGCGTTCGCCGATCGGCTTGAGGCGTACCAGCATCACCGCATTGTTAGTGCCTTGGTTGCCACCGATAAAGCCGGCCACGCTGAGCACCGCCGGGTCCTTGAGCACCGCCTGGCGAAAGATCTCCATCTTCGGCTGCATCACGCTGAACGACAGGCCATCGTCGCCGCGCACAAAACCGATCAACTGGCCGGTGTCCTGCTGGGGCATGAAGGTTTTGGGCACCACCACGTACAGCGCGATATTCACGCCCACGGTGATCAACAGGCTGAGCAAGGTCAGGCGCCGATGGCGCAGCACCCAGTCCAGGCTGGTGGCGTAGCCGGCGACCATGCGGTCGTTGACCTTCTGGCTCCAGCGCTGCAAACCGGTCTGCCGATCCTTGACGTGGGGCTTGAGCCAGCGGGCGCACAGCATGGGCGTCAAGGTCAGCGAGACAATCAGCGAAACGATGATCGCCGCCGACAAGGTGATCGAAAACTCACGGAACAGGTTAGTGACGATCCCGCCCATGAACAGGATGGACAGGAACACCGCCACCAGCGACACGTTCATCGAGAGCAAAGTAAAGCCGACTTCCTTAGCGCCCAGGTACGCAGCTTTCATCGGTGGCACGCCGTCGTCGATGTGCCGGGAAATGTTCTCCAGCACCACGATGGCATCGTCCACCACCAGCCCGGTGGCGAGGATCAGCGCCATCAGCGAGAAGTTGTTCAGAGAAAACCCGTACAGGTACATCACCGCGAAGGTGCCCACCAGCGATACCGGCACCGCCAGGGTCGGGATCAACGAAGCGCGGAAGTTGCCCAGGAACAGGTACACCACCAGGATCACCAGCCCTACAGCGATCAGCAAGGTCATTTCCGCCTCATGCAGGGTGGCGGTAATCACGGGCGAGCGGTCCATGGCCAGGCTGAGCTTGACGCTGGACGGCAGCACCGCCTGCAACGCCGGCAACTGCGCCTTGATCTGCCGCACGGTTTCGATGATGTTGGCGCCGGACTGGCGGTTGATCACCAGCAACACCGCCGAATCATTGTTGAAGAAGCCGCTGTTGTAGCGGTCTTCCACGCCATCAGTGATCTTCGCCACGTCCTTGAGGCGCAGAGCGGCGCCATCCTGGTAGCGAATCAGCAGGGGCTCATAATCCTTGGCTTTTTCCAGCTGGTCGTTGGCCTGGATCTGCCAGTTGCGCTCGCTGTCTTCCAAGGAGCCCTTGGGCCGGCGCTGGTTGGCATTGGCGATGGTGTTGCGCACATCGTCCAGGGCGACGCCGTACTGATCGAGGGCCTTGGGTTCCAGCTCGATGCGCACCGCCGGCAACGAACTGCCGCCGATCTGCACTTCGCCCACGCCCGGCACCTGGGACAGGCTCTGGGACAGGATGGTCGAGGCCAGGTCGTACAACTGGCCCTTCTGCAGCACGTCAGAGGTCAGCGACAGCACCATGATCGGCGCCTGGGACGGGTTGATCTTCTTGTAGGTGGGCATGCTGCGCATACCGCTGGGCAGCAGGTTGCGCGACGCGTTGATGGCCGCCTGCACTTCCCGCGCCGCCCCGTTGATGTCGCGGTCGGAATCGAACGCCAGAATCACCCGGGTTGAGCCCTGGCTCGACGAACTGCTCATGGTGGTGATACCGGCAATCGCGCCGAACGAGCGCTCCAGCGGCGTGGCCACCGTGGACGCCATCACCTCGGGGCTGGCACCGGGCAAGCTGGCCGACACCACGATCACCGGGAAGTCGATCTGCGGCAGCGGCGACACCGGCAGCAAGTTGAAGCTGACGCCACCGAGCAACATGATCGCCAGGCTCAGCAGCATGGTCGCTACAGGCCGGCGAATGAAAGGTCCGGACAGGTTCATGGCTCAACCGGCTCCAGGCGTTGCGGCTCTTTGCGCCAGCGACGGCCAAGACGATCGAAGTACAGGTAGATCACTGGCGTGGTGAACAGCGTCAACACCTGGCTCACCAGCAAGCCACCGACCATCACCAGGCCCAGGGGCTGGCGCAGTTCGGCGCCGGAACCGCTGGCGAGCATCAACGGCACCGCACCGAACAACGCGGCCAGGGTGGTCATCAAAATTGGCCGGAAGCGCAACAGCGCCGCCTGGTAGATCGCCGTCTGCGGGTCCAGGCCCTGGTTGCGTTCGGCGTCGAGGGCGAAGTCGATCATCATGATCGCGTTCTTTTTCACGATACCGATCAGCAGGATGATGCCGATGATCGCAATCATGCCCAGGTCATTGCCACTGAGCAGCAACGCCAGCAAGGCCCCCACCGCCGCCGATGGCAAGGTCGAGAGGATGGTGATCGGGTGGATATAGCTCTCATAGAGCACACCGAGCACGATGTACATGGTGACCACCGCCGCCAGGATCAACAGCAAGGTGCTCGACAACGAGGCTTCGAACGCCTGGGCCGCACCCTGGAACTGGGTTTGCACGCCCACCGGCATGCCAATGTCCTTCTGGGTCTGGTTGATCAGCTCCACGCCTTTGCCCAGCGCCACGCCGGGCGCCAGGTTGAACGACATCATCACCGCCGGGAACTGGCCGATATGGGCAATCGCCAACTGCGCCTGGCGCTGCTCCACATGGGCCAGGCTCGACAGCCGCACCTGGCCACCGTCGGTGGTTTTCACATGGATCTGGTTGAGGGCCGCCGGGCCGAGGGTTTCGCCGGACTGGGCCTGCAACACCACCCGGTACTGGCTGGCCTGGGTGTAGATGGTGGAAATCTGGCGCTGGCCGAAGGCGTCATACAACGCGTCGGTAATGGTCGAGACACTCACGCCCAGGCGCGAGGCCGCGTCGCGGTCTATCACCAGGTACACCTGCAAGCCTTTGTCCTGAAGGTCGCTGGCGACGTCGGTGAGTTCCGGCAACTGGCTGAGGGCGTGTACCAGCTTGCCGCTCCACAACGCCAGCAACTCGGCGTCCGGGGAGGACATGCTGAACTGGTACTGGGTACGGCTGACGCGGTCTTCGATGGTGAGGTCCTGCACCGGCTGCATGAACAGGCGGATGCCCACCAGCTTGTCGATTTGCGGTTGCAGGCGGGTGATCACCTCGGCTGCGCTCAAATCGCGCTGGCCGTGGGCCTTGAGATTGATCAACAAGCGGCCGCTGTTGAGGGTGGCGTTATCGCCGTCCACGCCAATGTAGGACGACAGGCTCTCGACCGCCGGGTCGGCAAGGATGATCTTCGCCAACTCCTGCTGGCGTTGGCTCATCGCCGCAAAGGAAATCGACTGCGGCGCTTCGGAAATACCCTGGATCACGCCGGTGTCCTGCACCGGGAAAAAGCCCTTGGGCACCACCAGGTACAGCACTACCGTAAGCCCCAGGGTGGCGATCGCCACCAGCAACGTCAGCGGCTGGTGCTTGAGCACCCATTGCAGCTTGCGGCCGTAGGCTTCGATCAACCAGTCAATCCAGGCGCCGCTGGCTTTGTAGAAGCGGCCCTGCTCTTCCTCCTTGGGTTCGCGCTTGAGCAGGCGCGCGCACATCATGGGCGTGAGGGTCAGGGACACTACCAGGGAAATCAGGATCGCCACTGCCAGGGTGATGGCGAACTCACGGAACAGCCGCCCGACCACGTCGGCCATGAACAGCAAAGGGATCAACACCGCGATCAACGACAGCGTCAGGGACACCAGGGTGAAACCGATCTGCTTGGCGCCCTTGAGCGCGGCCGCCATCGGCGTCTCGCCTTCCTCGATATAGCGCGAGATGTTCTCCAGCATCACGATCGCGTCGTCCACCACAAACCCGGTGGCGATGGTCAGGGCCATCAGCGTCAGGTTATTGATGGAGAATCCGGCCAGGTACATCACACCAAAGGTGCCCACCAGGGACAGCGGCACGGCGATGGACGGAATGATCGTAGCGCTGACCCGGCGCAGGAACAGGAACGTCACCATGACCACCAGGGCAATGGCGATCAGAAGCTCGTGCTGTACGTCTTTGACCGAGGCGCGGATGGTCTGGGTGCGGTCGGTGAGCACCGTCACGTCCAGGCCGGCCGGCAGGTTGTCGGTGATGCTCGGCAGGAGGGCCTTGATGCGGTCCACCACCTCGATCACGTTGGCGCCCGGCTGGCGCTGGATATTGAGCAACACGGCCTGGTTCTCATTGGCCCAGGCGGCGAGGCGTTCGTTTTCGGCACCGTCGACAATCTGCGCCACATCCTTGAGCCGCAGCGGAGCGCCATTGTTGTAGGCCAGGATCAGTTCGGCATATTGCTCGGGCGAGACCAACTGGTCGTTGGCGTCGAGCATCGACACGCGGGTGGGGCCGTCGAAGTTGCCCTTGGGCTGGTTGACGTTGGAGGCGGCGATCAGGGCGCGCACGTCCGAGAGGTTCAAGCCATTGGCCGCCAGGGCCTCGGGGTTGACCTTGATGCGCACGGCCTGGCGCTGGCCACCGGCGATGCTGACCATGCCGACGCCGCTGATCTGCGCGATTTTCTGCGCCATGCGCGTGTCGACCAAATCATTGAGCTTGGGCAGCAACATGGTCTTGGAGGTAATTGCCAGGGTCAGCACCGGGGTGTCCGCCGGGTTGACCTTGTTGTATACCGGCGGCGCCGGCAAATCCTTGGGCAACAGGTTGGTGGCGGCGTTGATCGCGGCCTGCACCTGTTGCTCGGCGACATCCATATTGATGTCGAGGTTGAAACGCAGGGTCAGCACCGACGCGCCGCCGGAGCTGGTGGACGCCATCTGGGTCAGCCCGGGCATCTGCCCGAACTGACGCTCCAGCGGTGCGGTGACCGCACTGGTCATCACGTCGGGGCTGGCGCCGGGGTACAGGGTCATCACCCGGATAGTCGGGTAATCCACCTGGGGCAACGCCGATACCGGCAGCAGGCGGTACGAAATGATGCCGGCCAGGACAATGGCCAGCATGCTCAGCGTGGTGGCGACCGGGCGAAGGATGAACAGGCGCGACAGGTTCATGAACCGACCTTTTGCGCCTTGCCGGCGTCTGCCCCGGTCTCCCCTTTAGCTGCGGGCTTGCCTTGCAGGTGTTCGGTCGGCGTGGTCGGCACCTCGCTGCTGGCGTTGACCACTTCGATCTCGCTACCGTCCTTGAGGCGATCGGTGCCTTCCAGCACCACGCGGTCGCCAGCGACCAGGCCCTCTTTGATCACGGTGTTTTCGCCATCGGTATCCCCCACCACCAGCGGCTGGACCTTGACCTTCTTGTCACCGTCGAGCTTATAGACAAAGGTGCCATTGTTGCCGAACTGAATCGCCGCAGAGGGTGCCAGCACCACGTTCTTCAAGGTATCGGCCAGCAGGTGCACATTGACGAACTGGTTGGGGAACAGCGCCTGGTCCTTGTTATCGAAACGCGCCTTGAACTTCAGGGTGCCGGTGGTGACGTCAATCTGGTTGTCCAGGCTTTGCAGTACACCGACCGCCTGTTTTTTCACGTCGCTACGGTCCCAGGCTTCCACGGGCAACTTGTTACCGGCGTGGTAACGGGCCAGCACGGTTTCCAGGGTATTTTCCGGCAGGGTGAAGGCCACGCTGATTGGCTGGGTCTGGGTGATCACCGCGAGGGCGGTAGTGTCGTTGGCCGCAACCAGGTTGCCGACGTCAAGCTGGCGCAAACCGACGCGGCCGCTGATGGGCGCACGGATCTTGGTGAATTCCAGGTTGAGCTTGGCATCGTCCACCGCGCCCTGGTTGGTCTTGACCGTACCCTGGTACTGCAACACCAGCGCTTCGGCGGTGTCCAGGGTCTGCTTGGCGATACTGTCCTGGGCGTACAGGTCGCGATAACGCTGTACATCGACCTGGGCGTTCTTCAACTGGGCCTGGTTTTGCAGCAAGGTGCCCTGGGCCTGGAGCAAGGCGTTCTGGTAGCTGCGCGGGTCGATTTCTGCCAGCAGGTCACCGGCCTTGACCATCTGCCCTTCCTCGAAGGCGATCTTGACCAACTCGCCGCCCACCCGGCTGCGCACATTAATGGTGTTCAGTGCAGTGACCGTCCCCAGGGCCTTGTAGTACACCGGAAACTCCCCCAGCACCGCCGGCGCCACACGCACCGGTACCGGCCCGGTGGAACCACCGAAGCCTGGGCGCGCCATGCCGGTCTTGCCCGTGTGTCCCGCCGGAGCATCTTTATGGGCCGCGCCACTGGGCCAGAATTTCCAGCACAGGCCGGCGATAACCAGCAGCACGAGCAGGCCAAACAGCCAGCGGCGGGAGTTGCGGGAGGAGGATTGCATGGAGTGATCAACCATTGGGGGTGAGAGCTTCTTCTTCGGGAGGCTGAAAGATAAGCACTGGGGTGCGTTTAGAAAAGCACCTTTACCGGCTATTTACCTTAGGCTTACAACGTTTAACTTTTTGATCTTAGTCCACCGGCTATTTCGCTAAGCCGCTGACGCTCAAATAAAAACGGCCTGGACTAGGCCAGGCCGCAATCATGCATCATACGTGTTACTGCCAAACGACAGTCATACGTAGAAACAGTTACTTCAACACAGCCAGGGCGGCGTCGTAGTTTGGCTCTTCAGCGATTTCCTTGACCAACTCGCTGTGCAGCACGTTGTCGTTTTCATCCAGCACCACGACAGCGCGAGCGGTCAGGCCCTGCAGCGGGCCGTCAGCGATGGAAACACCATAGTCGACGGCGAAGTCGGCATTGCGGAAATCCGACAGGTTCTTAACGTTTTCCAGGCCTTCGGAACCACAGAAACGCGCTTGGGCGAATGGCAGGTCGGAGGAGATGCACAGCACCACGGTGTTGGCCACATCGTTGGCCTGGGCGTTGAACTTGCGCACCGAAGTGGCGCAGGTTGGGGTGTCAACGCTTGGGAAGATGTTCAGCACTTTGCGCTTGCCGGCAAAGGTAGCCAGGGTGGCGTTGGACAGATCGCCGGCGGTCAGGGTGAAGTCTGCAGCTTTGGCGCCGACTTTCGGCAATTGGCCTTCAACCTGGACCGGGTTGCCTTTAAGGGTGACTTGAGCCATGAACGGAATCCTTATGCTGGGTTTGGTTAAACGAATTCGAGAGGCGGAAGTTAACCACAAAGTGCCGAAGCTACCTACCGCCAGACACAAATTGTCATGTCCTGAGGTTGTGGTTTAATTGCGCGCTTTGCGCCTGCCCTTCAAGGAAACCTTCGTCGATGAATCAGCCCGCCACCAAAGTCCTGGTCATTGGCTACGTCTGGCCCGAGCCCCGCTCCTCGGCAGCGGGCGGGCATATGATGCAAATCCTTGAGAGCTTTCTTACGCAAGGTTGGGACATTACCTTCAGCAGCCCGGCCACCATTGGCGAGCACAAGGCCGACTTGCCGGCACTCGGGATGGCCGAACGCGCCATCGAACTGAATAACAGCAGTTTCGACGACTTTATTCGCGAACTGGCCCCGGATATCGTGCTGTTCGACCGTTTCATGATGGAGGAGCAATTCGGCTGGCGCGTAGAACAATGCTGCCCCGACGCCCTGCGCGTGCTGGAAACCTCCGACCTGCAAAGCCTGCGCGACGCCCGCCACCAGCGTTTCAAAGAACAAGTAAAAGCCAACCCCGACAGCGACGACTTCAGCGCCCTGTTCGCGCCGGCGCTGGAGGACGAATTCCAGCGCATGGCCGATACCGACCTGGCCAAGCGCGAAATCGCCGCGATTTACCGCTGCGACATCAGCCTGATGATCTCCGACGTGGAAATCCGCCTGCTCACCGAACAGTTCAAGGTGCCTGCCGCCCTGCTCCACTGGTGCCCCTTGATGCTGCAACCGCCCACTGCAGCCTTTGCGCCCTTTGAAGACCGTGCGCATTTCCTCAGCATCGGCAACTTCCGCCACGCGCCCAATTGGGACGCAGTGCTGTGGATGAAGCACAGCCTGTGGCCGCTGATCCGCCAACAGTTGCCGGGCGCGCAGTTGCACATCTACGGCGCCTACACCCCGCCCAAAGCCACCGCCCTGCACAACCCGGCACAGGGTTTTCATGTGATGAACTGGGCCGAAGATGCCTTGCAAGTCATGACGGCGGCGCGTATTTGCCTGGCGCCACTGCGCTTTGGCGCCGGCATCAAGGGCAAGTTGGTGGACGCCATGCTGTGCGGCACACCCAATGTCACCACCCCGATCGGCGCCGAAGCCATGGGCGATGACCAGCCCTGGCCCGGCGAGATCGCACAGGACGCCCCGGCCCTGGCCGCCGCTGCCGTGGCCCTTTACCAAAACCGCGAGCGCTGGACTCAAGCCCAGGAGCATGGGCGCCAACTCCTGGCCCGACGCTATGACCAGGACGTGCACGGGCCCGCCTTGGTGGAATGCCTGGAACGTTGCCGCAGCAGCCTCGCCGCCCATCGCCGGGACAACTTCACCGGCAGCATGCTGCGCCATCACGCGCATAAAAGTACCCAGTACATGTCCCAGTGGATCGAGGCCAAAAACCGCACCCTATAAACACTGCTGCTGGCGAGGTCGCGCGCGACGGGGCATTATCCTACGCAGCGACCACAATAAAGCGACGGCAGCATGACCCGAGCAACGCGCATCACCGACCCTTCCTACGAGTTGATGGACGATCACAACGGTCTGTCCATCATCTATCGTCAGCATGGCTTCCCCTGCCCGTTGGTGCGCTGGCACTTCCACAAGGAATACGAACTGCACCTGATCGTCGCCAGCTCCGGCAAGGTGTTTATCGGCGACTACATCGGCAACTTCTACCCGGAAAGCCTGTTCCTCACCGGCCCCAACCTGCCCCATAACTGGATCAGCCAGGTGGAGGAAGATGAAGTGGTGCCCAAGCGTGACATGCTGGTGAACTTCACCGATGAGTTGTTCGAACACGGCAGCCACATCTTCACCGAACTCAAAAGCCTGGCGCCGCTGCTTGAACGTGCGCAATACGGCATCGAATTTCGCTGCAAAAAAACCATCGCCAACGCCATGACCCTGATGCAACGCATCGAAGACGCCCAAGGCATGGCACGCCTGGGGCACTTCTTTATCTTGCTGGAGGTGTTGAGCGCCTGTGAGGACTACCAGTTACTGTCCGGCGTCACCACGCCACAGCAAGCCGACGAACACAGCATCGACCGCACCAACCGCGCAGTGGACTACATCTTTGCCCACTACGCCCGAGAGCTGCCGTTGGAAGAAGTGGCGGAGTACCTGGGGATGAAGCCGACGTATTTTTCCAGGGTGTTCAAACAGGCGACCGGGCGGACTTTTATTGAATTCGTCAATCGGCTGCGCATCAGCAAGTCCTGTGAATTGCTGGCCGATGGGGACAAGGCCGTGACGGATGTGTGCTTTGAGTCGGGGTTTAATAATATTTCCAACTTTAATCGGCGGTTTCAGCAGCTTAAGGGGATGACGCCGTCTCACTATCGGCGGTTGGCGGTGCAGCGGCTGACTGAGCAGAATTTGGCTTGAGGTTGATCGTTCATCTAGGTGGTGGGAAACAGAAACGTCTTACAAGGCTTTGAGGTTGCCCCTAGGACACTCGATCTCTAGTCTCCGTACACCGCTGCACAGGCAGCGTCGGGCGTCGCGGCCCGGTTTAATCAGATGCAAAGTGCCATTTCCGCTTTTAGTCGGCGTTTTTTTATCGTCTACTGTGCGGCTTCATGGTGGCTGTGCGCGGGATACCTTCGGGTATGCCGGTTTCCTGATTCCGGTCCGCGAACCTGCGTACGGCTACCACCCCATAGCGTCGCGGCGAAAGGGTGGCAGCTCCACTTAAATCAGGAGTTTCACCATGATCAAACCCACCCCAAATCCCCCAAACGATCCAGCACCCAGCGTGCTATTCACCGTTAAAGACGGCATCGATCGTTGCCGCGCTCCGCGTGGGCATGCATTCCGTGACGCTCTGCATCACTCGGGGACGCAGAGCGTCCCAAGCGGTGTTACCACGCGGAGCGTGGGAACGATCAAGCGTTAAGCACTGCACTGAGGATCGTTCCCGCGCTTTGCGTGGGCATGCATTCCGTGACGCTCTGCGTCACCTGGGGACGCAGAGCGTCCCAAGCGGCGTTACCACGCGGAGCGTGGGAACGATCAAGCGTTAAGCACTGCACTGAGGATCGTTCCCGCGCTCTGCGTGGGAATGCATACCGTGACGCTCTGCGTCACCCCGGGACGCAGAGCGTCCCTAGCGACGTTGCCACGCGGAGCGTGGGAACGATCAGGTGGTCGATGAGTGCAAAAAAGTATCAGTGAGCGTGCGCCCAAGGATTTGTCACCGCCGCTTTTGAAGGCTGTAATCAACGCACACTCTTCCTGACTTCTCGTAGGAAGACACAACAACAATAACCGTCCTTCTGTAGCCCTCTGGGCGCGGAAATGGAGTGCGCGATGAAGTTCACAGCAAAAGCATTGCTTGCCTGTACCTGCATGACCCTCAGCGCCGTCAGCCTTGGCGCGCAAACCCTGACCATTGCCACCGTCAATAACAGCGACATGATCCGCATGCAGAAGCTCTCGAAAACCTTCGAGGCCGAGCATCCGGAGATTAAGTTGAACTGGGTGGTGCTCGAAGAAAACGTGCTGCGCCAACGCCTGACCACCGACATCGCCACACAAGGCGGGCAGTTCGATGTGTTGACCATCGGCATGTACGAAGCCGCACTCTGGGGCGCCAAGGGGTGGCTGGAGCCGATGAAGGACTTGCCGGCTTCCTACGACCTCGACGATGTGTTCCCTTCGGTGCGTGACGGTTTGTCGGTCAAGGGCTCGTTGTACGCCCTGCCGTTCTATGCCGAAAGCTCGATCACCTATTACCGCACCGACCTGTTCAAGGACGCCGGGCTGAGCATGCCTGAGCACCCAACCTGGAGCCAGATCGGCGAATTCGCCGCCAAACTCACCGACAAGTCCAAAGAGCAATACGGCCTGTGCCTGCGCGGCAAAGCCGGTTGGGGTGAGAACATGGCGCTGATCACCACCCTGGCCAACGGCTTCGGCGCGCGCTGGTTCGATGAGAAGTGGCAGCCAGAATTCAACGGCCCCGAGTGGAAGAACGCGCTGAACTTCTACGTCGACAACATGAAAAAATCCGGCCCGCCGGGTGCCTCCAGCAACGGTTTCAACGAAAACCTGGCGCTGTTCAACAGCGGCAAGTGCGCGATCTGGGTGGATGCCAGCGTGGCCGGCTCGTTTGTTACCGACAAGAGCCAGAGCAAGGTCGCAGACCATGTGGGCTTTACTTTCGCGCCCCATGAGAAAACCGATAAGGGCACCTCGTGGCTGTACTCCTGGAGCCTGGCGATCCCCACCAGTTCCAAGGCCAAGGACGCCGCCAAGGTGTTCACCAGTTGGGCCACCTCCAAGGAATACGGCCAGCTCGTGGCCAAGACCGATGGCATCGCCAATGTGCCGCCAGGTACGCGCCAATCCACCTACAGCGATGAATACATGAAGGCCGCGCCGTTCGCCAAGGTGACGCTGGAATCGCTGAAAGTGGCGGACCCGACCAAGCCGACCGAGAAGCCGGTGCCGTATATCGGTATCCAGTTGGTGACCATTCCTGAATTCCAGGCGATTGGTACTCAGGTGGGCAAGTTCTTCTCGGGCGCGTTGACCGGTCAGCAGAGCGTCGATGCTGCGTTGACCGCCGCGCAGACCACCACCGAGCGGGAAATGAAGCGGGCTGGTTACCCCAAGTAACCCAGCTTCACCCGCGCAAATGTAGGAGCAGGGCTTTTGTGGGAGCTGGCTTGCCTGCGATGGAAACAACTCGGTCTATCAGTAGTACCGAGGCGATACCATCGCAGGCAAGCCAGCTCCCACAGTGACCGCGCTCCGACACAGGTTCTGTAGGCATCTGACTGGTTCTGATCACCATGAATACACCTCCAAAAAACCGCCTGGCCAACCCCGGCTGGTTTCTCGTCAGCCCCTCGGTGGCCTTGTTGCTGCTGTGGATGATCGTGCCGCTGGGCATGACCCTGTACTTTTCGCTGATCCGCTACAACCTGCTCTACCCCGGCGAAAACCAATTCGTGGGGCTGGAAAACTTCAGCTACTTCATCACCGATTCGGGGTTCCTGCCCGGCGCCACCAATACCCTGTTGCTGGTGGGCAGCGTCTTGCTGATCAGCGTGGTGTTCGGCGTGTTGATCAGTGCGCTGCTGGAGGCCAGTGAGTTCCTGGGGCGCGGCATCGTCAGGGTGATGCTGATTTCGCCGTTCTTCATCATGCCCACGGTGGGCGCGCTGATCTGGAAGAACCTGATTTTTCACCCGGTGTCGGGGATTCTCGCCGCCGTGTGGAAGTTCTTTGGCGCCGAGCCGGTGGACTGGCTGGCGCATTACCCGCTGCTGTCGATCATCATCATTGTGTCGTGGCAATGGCTGCCCTTTGCGATCCTGCTGCTGATGACCGCGATGCAGTCGCTAGACCAAGAGCAAAAGGAAGCGGCACGCCTGGACGGTGCCGGCGCCATTGCGATTTTCTGGCACCTGACCCTGCCCCACCTGGCCCGCCCGATTGCCGTGGTGGTGATGATCGAAACCATCTTCCTGCTCTCGGTGTTCGCCGAAATCTTCACCACCACCAACGGTGGCCCCGGCTACGCCTCGACCAACCTCGCCTACCTGATCTACAACCAGGCGCTGGTGCAGTTCGACGTAGGCATGGCCTCGGCCGGCGGCTTGATTGCCGTGGTCATCGCCAATATCGCGGCGATCATCCTGGTGCGGATGATTGGCAAAAATCTGACTGACAAACCTTGAGGGCCGCGCCATGACGCTTCAACAATCCCGCCGCCTGCAAAGCCTGTTGCTCGGCACGCTGGCCTGGGCCATTGCGATCCTGATTTTCTTCCCGATCTTCTGGATGGTGCTGACCAGTTTCAAGACCGAAATCGACGCGTTCGCCACGCCGCCGCAGTTCATCTTCACGCCGACGCTGGAGAACTACCTGCACATCAACGAGCGCAGCAACTACTTTGCCTACGCCTGGAACTCGGTGGTGATTTCGTTCAGCGCCACCGCCCTGTGCCTGCTGATTTCGGTACCGGCCGCCTACTCCATGGCGTTCTACGAAACCCAGCGCACCAAGGGCACGCTGCTGTGGATGCTGTCCACCAAGATGCTGCCGCCGGTGGGCGTACTGATGCCGATCTACCTGCTGGCCAAGAGCTTTGGCCTGTTGGATACGCGCATTGCGCTGATCATCATCTACACCCTGATCAACCTGCCGATTGTGGTGTGGATGGTGTACACCTACTTCAAGGACATCCCCAAGGACATCCTCGAAGCCGCCCGCCTGGACGGCGCCACCCTGTGGCAGGAAATGGTGCGCGTGCTGCTGCCGATTGCCAAGGGTGGCCTGGCGTCCACGGTACTGCTGTCGTTGATCCTGTGCTGGAACGAGGCCTTCTGGTCGCTGAACCTGACCTCCTCCAGCGCCGCGCCGCTGACCGCCTTGATCGCCTCTTACTCCAGCCCCGAAGGCTTGTTCTGGGCCAAGCTGTCCGCCGTCTCGACCCTCGCCTGCGCGCCGATCCTGATCTTTGGCTGGATCAGCCAGAAGCAGTTGGTACGCGGTTTGTCCTTTGGCGCCGTCAAATAATAATTCCCAGCGGAGGGCCCATCATGGCCAACCTGAAAATCAAGAATCTGCAAAAAGGCTTTGAAGGTTTTTCCATCATCAAGGGCATCGACCTGGAAGTGAACGACAAGGAATTCGTGGTGTTCGTCGGCCCGTCGGGCTGTGGCAAGTCCACCTTGCTGCGCCTGATCGCCGGCCTGGAAGAAGTCAGCGACGGCACCATCGAACTCGATGGCCGCGACATCACCGAAGTCACCCCGGCCAAGCGCGACCTGGCCATGGTGTTCCAGACCTACGCGCTGTACCCGCACATGAGCGTGCGCAAGAACATGTCGTTTGCCCTGGACCTGGCGGGCGTCGACAAGAAGCTGGTCGAGAGCAAAGTCAGCGAAGCGGCACGCATCCTTGAGCTGGGGCCTTTGCTGGAGCGCAAGCCCAAGCAACTCTCGGGTGGCCAGCGCCAGCGCGTGGCGATTGGCCGAGCGATTGTGCGTAATCCGAAGATCTTCCTGTTCGACGAACCGCTGTCCAACCTCGACGCCGCCCTGCGTGTGCAGATGCGCCTGGAGCTGGCGCGCCTGCATAAAGAACTGCAAGCGACCATGATCTACGTGACCCACGACCAGGTCGAAGCCATGACCCTGGCCGACAAGGTGGTGGTGCTCAACAGTGGGCGCATCGAACAGGTCGGCTCGCCGCTGGAGCTGTACCACCAGCCAGCCAACCTGTTTGTGGCCGGTTTTCTCGGCACGCCGAAGATGGGTTTCCTCAAGGGCCAGGTCACCCGCGTCGACAGCCAAGGCTGCGAGGTGCAACTGGACGCCGGCACCCTGATCAGCCTGCCGTTGAGCGGCGCCACCCTGAGCGTGGGCAGCGCGGTAACCCTGGGCATTCGCCCGGAACATCTGGAAATCGCCGCGCAAGGGCAAACCACCCTGACCGTGACCGCTGACGTTGGCGAGCGCCTGGGCAGCGACACCTTCTGCCACGTCATCACCCGCAACGGCGAACCGCTGACCATGCGTATCCGTGGCGACATGGCCAGCCAATACGGCGAAACGCTGCAGTTGCACCTGGACCCGGCGCACTGCCATCTGTTCGACACCGATGGCGTAGCCGTGGCCCGTCCACTGCGCGCTGCCGCCTGATTCCGTGAGTATTTCCAGATGAAATTGAATAAAACCAACCTTACCCAACTGGCGCCCCAAGTGCAGTTGCCTGCCTATGCGATTGCCGACACCCGCCAGGGCATCGCGCACATTGGCGTCGGCGGTTTCCACCGTGCGCACCAGGCGTTTTACACTGATGCCCTGATGAACACTGGCGAAGGCCTGGACTGGGGCATCTGCGGCGTCGGCCTGCGCAGTGAAGACCGCAAGGCCCGCGATGACCTGGCCGGCCAGGATTATTTGTTCACCCTGTATGAACTGGGCGACACCGACGACACGCAAGTGCGCGTGATCGGCTCGATCAGCGACATGCTGCTGGCCGAAGACGGCGCCCAGGCGCTGATCGATAAACTTGCCAGCCCCCAGATCCGCATCGTCTCGCTGACCATCACCGAAGGCGGTTACTGCATCGACGACAGCAACGGCGAGTTCATGGCCCACCTGCCGCAGATCCAGCATGACCTGGCGCACCCGAGAGTGCCGAAAACCGTGTTCGGTTTTATCTGCGCCGCGCTGACCCAGCGTCGCGCCGCTGGCACCCCGGCCTTTACGGTGATGTCCTGCGATAATTTGCCTCACAACGGCGCCGTCACCCGCAAGGCCTTGCTGGCCTTCGCCGCCCTGCACGACGCGGGCCTGCATGACTGGATCAAGGCCAACGTGAGCTTCCCGAACGCCATGGTTGACCGCATCACGCCCATGACCAGCACCGCCCACCGCCTGCAACTGCATGACCAGCACGGGATCGACGATGCCTGGCCGGTGGTGTGCGAGCCGTTTGTGCAGTGGGTGCTGGAAGACAAATTCGTCAACGGCCGCCCGGCCTGGGAAAAGGTCGGCGTACAGTTCACCGATGACGTCACGCCTTATGAAGAAATGAAGATCGGCCTGCTCAACGGCAGCCACCTGGCCCTCACGTACCTGGGGTTCCTCAAGGGCTACCGGTTCGTTCACGAGACCATGAACGACCCCCTGTTCGTGGCGTATATGCGCGCCTACATGGACCTGGACGTCACGCCGAACCTGGCGCCGGTACCTGGTATCGACCTGACCGAATACAAGCAGACCCTGGTGGAACGCTTTTCCAACCAGGCGATTGCCGACCAATTGGAGCGCGTGTGCTCCGACGGTTCATCGAAGTTTCCCAAGTTCACCGTGCCGACCATCAACCGCCTGATTGCCGACGGCCGCGACACGGACCGTGCCGCCCTGGTGGTGGCGGCCTGGGCGCTGTACTTGAAAGGTGTGGATGAAAACGGCGTGCGCTACAGCATCCCGGATCCGCGGGCAGCGTTCTGCCAGGACCTGGTGAGCGATGACGCGCTGATCAGCCAGCGGTTGCTGGGGGTGGAAGAGATTTTTGGCACAGCTATTCCCAAGTCGGCGGCGTTTGTGGCAGCGTTCGAGCGGTGTTATGCAAGCCTGCGCGACAAAGGCGTCACCACCACACTACAAAACCTGCTGAACAAACCGGATTAAACAGGTGGGAGCTGGCTTGCCTGCGATAGCGGTGGTCCAGTAAACCCTGTGATGACTGCCGGACCGCTATCGCAGGCAAGCCAGCTCCCACATCGACCGTATTTTCAACCCAATAATAATGCTGAGCACTCCATCATGACCCAGCAAAACCTGTTCCTCGGAATCGACTGCGGCACCCAAGGCACCAAGGCCATCGTCCTCGACGCCTCCAGCGGCAAGGTGCTGGGCCTGGGCGCCGCCGCGCACACCTTGATCAGCGGCGCCAACGGCCGGCGTGAACAACACACCCAGGAATGGCTGGACGCCTTCACCGAAGCCACCCACCGCGCCCTGCAACAAGCCGGGGTGGACGGCCAGGACATCCTCGGCATCGGCGTATCCGGCCAGCAACATGGCCTGGTGCTACTGGACGAACAAGGTGAAGTGTTGCGCCCGGCCAAGTTGTGGTGCGACACCGAAACCGCGCCGGAGAACGAGCGCCTGCTGGCACACCTTGGCGGCGAAAGCGGCTCGCTGGAGCGCCTGGGCGTTGCAATCGCACCGGGGTACACGGTGTCGAAACTGCTCTGGACCCGCGAGCAGCATCCGGACGTGTTCGCGCGCATCGCCCATATCCTGCTGCCCCACGACTACCTCAACTACTGGCTCACCGGCCGCGCCTGCGCCGAGTACGGCGACGCCTCGGGCACCGGTTACTTTGACGTGCGCAGCCGCACCTGGGATGTGGCGCTGCTCAGGCACATCGACCCCAGCGGACGCCTGGAGGCAGCGCTCCCGCCGTTGATCGAAGCCGACCAAGCGGTGGGCACGATCCTGCCGGCCATTGCCGAGCGCCTGGGCATCAACCCCAACGCGGTGGTGTCCAGTGGTGGCGGCGACAATATGATGGGCGCCATTGGCACCGGCAATATCGCCCCCGGCGTGATCACCATGAGCCTGGGCTCATCGGGCACCGTGTATGCCTTTGCCGACCAGCCCAACGTCAGTCCCCAGGCCTCGGTGGCGACCTTCTGCTCCTCCAGCGGCGGCTGGCTGCCGCTGATCTGCACCATGAACCTGACTAACGCCACCGGGGTGATTCGCGAGCTGTTCGAACTGGACCTCGATGCCTTCAACGCGCTGGTCGAACAGGCATCCATCGGGGCCGATGGGGTGAGCATGCTGCCGTTCCTCAACGGCGAACGCGTGCCCGCCCTGCCCCACGCCACCGGCAGCCTGCAGGGCCTGACCATGACCAACCTGACCCGTGCCAACCTGTGCCGCGCGGTGGTCGAAGGCACCACCTTCGGCCTGCGTTATGGCCTGGACCTGCTGCGCCAGACCGGCCTGCAAAGCCAGAGCATCCGCCTGATCGGGGGCGGCTCGAAAAGCCCGCTGTGGCGGCAGATGGTCGCCGATATCATGCACACCGAAGTGGTGTGTACCGAACAGAGCGAGGCGGCCGCCCTGGGCGCGGCGATCCAGGCGGCGTGGTGCCAGAGCGGCGAACCGCTGGCCAGCCTGTGCGACAAATGCGTGAGCATTGACCCGGCCAGCCGCACCTTACCCGTGGCGGCCAATGTCAGCGCTTATCAACAGGCGTATGAGCGTTATCAACAGCACGTGGCAACCCTTTGAGAGCGAGCAACTATGTATCTGGTGTGTGGTGAAGCGCTGTTTGATTTCTTCAGCGAGGAGGATGCCAGCGGGCAGGCCGCCAAGCTCAACTACAAGGCGATTGCCGGTGGCTCGCCGTTCAACGTCGCGGTGGGTTTGCGCCGCCTGGGGATCGAGTCGGGGCTCTTCGCCGGTCTGTCCACCGATTACCTCGGACGGCGCTTGCAGCAGGTCCTGAATGACGAAGGTATCAGCGAACGCTTTCTGGTGGCGTTCGACGCGCCGACCACTCTGGCGATGGTGGCCGTGGGCGCCAATGGCTCGCCGCAGTACAGCTTTCGCGGCGAAGGCTGCGCCGACCGGCAATTGCAACTGACCCACCTGCCGCCTTTGGGCGATGAGATTCGCGGGCTGCATGTGGGCTCGTTTTCGCTGGTGGTGCAACCGATTGGTGACACCCTGCTCAGCCTGGTCAAGCGTGAAAGCGGCAAGCGTCTGATCAGCCTCGACCCCAACGTGCGCCTTAACCCGCAGCCCGATATCCACCTGTGGCGCGCCCGCGTCGCAGAGCTGGTGCAACACGCCGACCTGATCAAGGTCAGCGACGAAGACCTGCACCTGCTCTACCCCGACCAGACACCGGAAAGCGTGCTGCAAGGCTGGCTGCAACACCGCTGCCAACTGGTGTTCCTCACCCGTGGTGGCGACGGTGCGTCGGTGTTCAGCCGCCAGCATGGCAGCTGGTCGCAACCTGCGGTCAAGGTGGTGATGGCCGATACGGTGGGCGCTGGTGACACCTTCCAGGCGGCGCTGATTGCGTGGCTGACGGAACAGCAGTTGGATTCGGTTGAAGGGCTGCAACGACTGAGCCGCGAGCAGATCGACGCCATGCTGGGCTTCGCGATCCGGGCTGCCGCACTGACCTGCGGCAAGACCGGCCCAGACCTGCCCTATCGTCAACAACTGGCTTGAGCTGAGCGGGCAAAAACCCAAAGTGCCATCACGCAGGCCACGTATTCCGTGGCCTGCGCGCCATGCATAAAAAATTGCGCTACTGGAAAACTGTGCTAAACCCAAAAACAGGAGCAGTTATTACAACAAACTCAGGACACACCCATGCAAAAGCCCAGTGGTTTCTCGACCCGGGCCGTTTTAGCTGTCGGCCTCATTTCATTGCAGTACATGATCCCTCAACCCTCCCCCGCCGCCTGCGTTCTCACCCCGGGAACCGGTAACGATACCTATACGTGCGACAGCGGCAGCAGTCCCGGCCTTACCGACCTTTCCGGGGATAACCATCTGACCCTCCCCGCAGGCGGCACCGGCACCATCAACGGTAATGTCACCTTTGGCCCTGGCGTGGATACGGTGCGCATAGAGTCCGGGCAGATCACCGGCGCGGTGCAACAAGGGGCTGGCATCGATGACTTCGTCATGCTCGGAGGGCAAATACAGGCGCTGTTCCAGGGCGATGGGCTCGACACCTTCAGGATGGAGGGAGGCACCATCGTCGATGCCTTTGAGGACGGCGATGTGGCCTACCAGAGCGGTGGCACCATTGGCCGAGTGAATATGAAGCTGGACAAGAACCTTTATGACATGTCCGGAGGCGCCATCCTGGGCAACCTGGTCACCGGTTTTGATACTGACACCATCATCATTTCCGCTGGCAGCATCGGCGGCAATATCAGCACCAGCGGTGGTGACGACAGCATTACCGTGAGTGGCGGCGTGATCAGTGGTGAGATCCGTGCCAGCGTCGGCAACGACACTTTCCGGTGGCTTGACGGTGGGCAGATCAAGTCCTCGGTGTTGATGGGCGATGGTGACGACACCGCCCTGCTGCGCGGTTTGAATGAAAGCCTGCTGGCCACCAAACCCTCCGTCGATGGTGGCCTGGGCAACGATCAATTGACCTTCGACACAACGACATCCAGCACTGCGGCCCGCTATATCGGCTGGGAGACCGTCAACCTCACCAACCACTCACGCCTGAATCTGGCCGGGGATTTTTTCCTCGGTGACAGTGGCAGCAATACCGGCACGTTCAACATCGACGGCAGCAGTACCCTGGCCGTGACCCAAGGCAGCATCCGCCCCTACACCGCCGGGCAACTGGCGACGCTCAACAACACCGGCACTGTCGACATGACCGCTGACAACAGCGCTACCAGCGTGTTGACGGTGCATGGCAACTACGTGGGCAACAACGGCCAGTTGCATCTGCAAACCGTACTCGGCGACGAAAACTCTGCCACCGACAAGCTGGTAGTGTCCGACGGCAACATCAGCGGTCACACCCAACTGAGTGTCAGCAACCTCGGCGGTATCGGCGGGCTGACTCAGAACAACGGCATCGAAGTGGTCCAGGCACTCAACGGCGCCATCAGCAGCAACGATGCGTTTGCCTTGAAGGGCTCGGTCTCCGCCGGGGCGTATGAATACCTGCTGTTCAAGGGCGGCACCCTTGCCAATACGAAAGACAGCTGGTTCCTTCGTTCCTCAGTGGTGGCCGTGCAACCGCCGGCGGTCCCACCCGTACCACCGACACCGGCCGTGGTGGTGCCGGTGCCGCCGATCCCCGCCACTCCCCCTGTAGTGGACTCGGATGAACCTTCCGTGGAACCGCCCACTGCGCAACCGCAACCCCCAATAGAGCCTGCCGCGCCACCGCCCAGCCAAGTCGCTGCAGCCACGTCGCCGCAATCGGCGGCGAGTAACCCTGTACTTCCCACCGCCGTGGCGGGTGCCGCGCCGATTCCACTGTATCGCCTGGAAGTTCCGGTCTACTCCGTAGACATCCCCGCTGCGCAACTGATGACGTTGCAGGCGCTGGGCACCTTCCATGAACGCCAGGGCGAGCAAAGCCTGCTGACCGATACCGGTGCAGTGCCGGCAGGTTGGGGCCGCGCCTATGGCAGTGATTTCAACAAAAGCTGGTCGGGCAGCGTGGCGCCGAGTTTTGACGGCACGGTCAAGGGCTATCAGGTTGGCCATGACCTTTACGCCGCCGAAACCAGCGGCGGGCAGACGCAACGCCTTGGCCTCTTTATCGGCCAGAGCCGCCTGCGCGGCGACGTGAAGGGCTTTGCAATGGGCTGGCAGAACCATCGCTCCGGGCGGGTCAAACTCGACGGCGACAACTTCGGTGCCTACTGGACACTCACCGATCCGACCGGCTGGTACGTCGACCTGGTGGCCATGGGTACCCGCCTGGATGGCGACAACAAGTCCGACCGAGGGGTGAAGATGGATACCAAGGGCCACGCCCTGGCGTTCTCCGCCGAGGCCGGCTACCCGTTCAGGCTGTCCGAGCATTGGGAGATGGAACCTCAGGCCCAGGTCATCGGCCAGAAGATCGATCTGGATAACCAGCACGACGGCATTTCCAAGGTCTCTTTCGACTCCCAGGAGTATTGGACCGGCCGCATCGGCGCACGGCTCAAGGGTCGCTATCTGGTCAGCAACACGCCCGTGGAGCCGTACCTACGGGCGAATGTCTGGCACACCTTCGGCGGTAGCGACACGGTGACGTTCGACGGGGTGGACCGGATCAAGAGCGATCACAAGTCCTCCACGGCTGATATGGGCATCGGTGTTGTGGCTCAATTGTCATCCACGGTCAGTGTTTATATGGAGGGTAACTATGGCACCCAACTGGACGACAACAACTTTGAGGGTGTCAGTGGCAATTTCGGCGTAAGAGCGCGTTGGTAAACAGGAAGGATGTCAACATTGGGCCTGGCAACTACCAGGCCCATGGGTCAACTTGCACTCAAGCATCCGCTAGTGATAACCGCGAGCGCCGGCTCGTTGCAGTACCGGTGCGTGGCTTTGCTTGAGGTCTTCACGCAACCCGGTGATCAGGTTGCAAATCGCTCGGCTGCTGTCGAGCTTGTCAGGGTGGATACCTTTGACTTCCAAATCCACCCGATCCCGGTCGCGATCGTCGTAGACCCTGATCGTCAACGAGGCATCTTCGGCTTTGGTGCATTCGCACCGTTTAGGCAGGAAACTTCCTTCAATAATGCTGCGAAGCTCTAGTTCTGAAAGCATGGCTAACCTCTCCTTTTTTGAGACTGCCAACAGTTATATGTATCCGACAGGCACTTGCCTGCCACGTCTTGCCAACCCTGGAAGACGCTTTCAATCAGTAAGCCTACTCGGCAAAAACCGTGGTGGTTGTAACCTTTCCTCATAAGCAAACCGCTTGCTCATATTAAAGAAAACGGCTTGTTTGGCATCCTCGTCGAACTACATCGATTAAACGTTTAACCCGCAGCGTGGGAACCGGCGTTTAGGTGGAGATCCTTTTTTCGGCAACCTATCGCAACCCATCAACCCATCACCGTTTAGCCGAAGGAGGTTTGCGATCGACATACGAACCATATACGATTCGTATATCAATTAAACACAGTGAACCTTATGGGCATCGTCAAGATCACCGATCAGCTGCACGAACAACTGCGCCTGGCCAGCGCCGCCATGGACCGCTCCATCAACGCCCAAGCCGAGTTCTGGATCAAGATCGGCCTGCTCGCCGAACTCAACCCGCACCTGCCCTACAACGAGCTGATCAACAAGCTGTTGCTGGACAAACCCGACCTGATCCGGGGGCGCAGTTGATGATCAAGACTCCCGCACAGTTGGCCGTGATGCGTGAAGCCGGGCGTCTGTTGGCGCAAGTCTTCGACATGCTCGACGGCTTCGTCGCCGCCGGCCGCTCTACCCTGGAGCTGGACAGCGCCGTCGAAGCCTTCATCCGCAATGACCTCAAGGCCCGCCCTGCCAGCCTGGGGCAGTACGACTACCCCTTCTGCATCAACACCTCGATCAACGAAGTGGTGTGCCACGGCATGCCCAGCGCCAAGCAAATACTCAAGGACGGCGACATCATCAACATCGACATCACCCTGGAAAAAGGCGGCTTCATTGCCGACGCCAGCAAGATGTACATGATCGGCAACGTGACGCCCAAGGCCAGGCGCCTGGTGGACATGACCTTCGAGGCGATGTGGGCCGGTATACGCCAGGTCAAGCCCGGGGCGCGTCTGGGCGATATCGGCCATGCCATCCAGAGCCATGCGCAAGCCAACGGCTACAGCGTGGTGCGCGAATACTGCGGCCACGGCATTGGCCGGCAAATGCACGAAGAACCGCAAATTCTGCACTTCGGCCGGCCTGGCACCGGCCTGGAATTGCGCGAAGGCATGGTGTTTACCATCGAACCGATGCTTAACCAGGGCAGCGCCAAAACCCGCAGCCTGAAAGACGGCTGGACGGTGGTCACCAAGGACAACAGCCTCTCGGCGCAATGGGAACATACCGTGGCGGTGACGGCGGACGGGTTTGAAGTGCTGACCTTGCAAACCCCTCAAAACCTTCACACCCTGTAGGAGCGAGCTTGCTCGCGAAGGCCTCAAGGACTACGCGTTAAACCAGGCTACCCACTTCTTCGTTGACGTTTTTCGCGAGCGAGCTCGCTCCTACAGTGGCCTTGGCCTCAAGCTCGCGCACCAGCGGCAATACACGTTTGCCGAAATACTGCACTTCTTCCTGGAAGTGCAGAAAGCCTGCCAGCACCAAGTCCACACCCACGGCCTTGAGTGCCACGATGCGCTCGGCGATCTGCTGCGGCGTGCCGATCAGGTTGGTCTTGAAGCCATCGTTGTATTGCACCAGGTCCTCAAAGCTGGACTTGGCCCAGTTCCCCTCGCCCTCCGGCGACGCCTTGCCCGCTTGCCTGGCTGCGTCACCAAAGGCGTTGACCGCCTCCGGGTCGGCTTGGTCGATGATCTGCGCCAGCACCGCCCGAGCCTCCTCTTCCGTGTCGCGGGCGATCACAAAGGCGTTCACGCCCACCTTCACCGAATGGTGGTTGGCAGCGGCCTTGGCACGAATATCATCGACCTGGGCCTTGACGCCTTCAGGCGTGTTGCCATTGGTGAAATACCAATCCGACACCCGCGCCGCCATGTCCCGAGCCGCCCGCGAACTGCCGCCCTGGAAGATCTCCGGCTGGCCCAGGGGCTTGGGCTTGAGGGTGTATTGGTTGAAACGATAGAAATCGCCCTTGAAGGTGAAATCGTCCTGGGTCCAGATGCCTTTGAGGGCGCGGATAAACTCTTCGGAACGCCGATAGCGCTCATCATGCTCCAACCAATGCTCGCCAATGGCCTGGAACTCGCCCTTGAACCAACCACTGACGATATTCACCGCGATACGGCCATTGGTCAGTTGGTCGATGGTCGCCAATTGCTTGGCCGCCAACGCCGGTTGCCACGGCCCGGGCAGGATCGCCGCGATGACCTTGAGGGTGGTAGTCGCCGCGAGTAACGCATGGCTGAACGCCACGGACTCATGCTGGTTCTCGGCACCGTAACCTGCGGTGAAGCGAATCTGGGTCAAGCCATACTCAAAACCCGCCGCCTCCGCCAGTTGCGCCAGCTTGCGGTTGTACTCGATGCTCCAGTGGGTGCGTTGTTCAATCTTGCTGACGACCAACCCACCGCTGACGTTGGGTACCCAATAGGCAAATTTCACGGCTTGCTGACTCATCGGACGGTACCTCGCACAGGGGATGTACCAGTGCTTAGGCAGCAAGCGTGCCAGGGGCAGGCAAATGCCCGTAGCCTGGGGGTTGCGGAAAAAAAGGGGGATTGAAGCGATGGCTTGCCAGTGTCTGGGATCGCAGCAGTTTGTGGATCTGCTGTTGCTGGAGCAACAGTTGCGACCAGCACCAAGCGTACCCACGATGCGAAGCGAGTAGCTCTTGATCTTGATCTGCTTTTGATCTTGATCTTAGGCGCCCCGTTAAACCACGCTGGCCGGAATCGACAGGGATGGATATGTACTCGGTATAACGGTGTCGACTGTGAGACCGCCTTCGCAGGCAAGCCAGCTCCCACATTTGGAACGTGGGGTGTCAGGCCACGTGCTCAGAACGCCAACTTGTACCCCACCGCCATCAACATCACCGCCAGGCACGGCCGCAGTACCCCGTCGGGAATCCTGCCGGTCATATGGCTGCCCATGTAGATCCCCGGCAGCGACCCCATCAGCAAAAAGCCCAGCAGATGCCAGTCCATGTTCCCCATGCTGGCATGGCCCAGGCCCGCCACCAATGTCAGGGGCACGGCATGGGCGATCTCGGTGCCAACCAGGCGCCGCGTGGCCAGGAACGGGTACAGGATAAACAGCGCCACCGTGCCCAGAGCGCCGGCGCCGATCGAGGTCAGGGCCACCATGGTGCCAAGGATCGCACCTGTCACAACAGTGAGCGCATTCAGATTGCGCGGGCGCAGATGGTAGGAATCGCCAGCATGACGCTGGGCAAACGCCAACAGGCTTTTCTTGAACAGGATCGCCAGGGCCGTCAGCAGCAATACCACGCCAAGGGCCTGCTTGATCACCGCGTTCATCGCACTGGGGTCGGTGTGCAAGCTGGCCAGGAACCATAACGTCAGCAACACTGCCGGCACGCTGCCCAGGGTGAGCCAGCCAGTGATGGTCCAGTCGATGTTCTTGTTCTTGCTGTGCACCAGCACGCCACCGGACTTGGTAATGGCAGCGTACAGCAGGTCGGTGCCCACCGCGGTGGCCGGGTTGATGCCAAACCACAGCAGGATCGGGGTCATCAGCGAACCGCCGCCCACCCCCGTCATGCCCACGATAAACCCCACGATCAAGCCGGCAACCACGAAACCAATATTACCTACATCCATTCCAGCTACCCGCGGCCTTATAAATTTCTGGCCGCAGGATAGCGATTTTTCTTATAACCACTTATACCGATGCGATCTGAGTTTATGCCTTTTTGGAAACTCCAATTTTTTTGCACAAAACTGCATCCAATGGTCGGGCCTGGGCCGTAGTCATCAACGTAACCCTGCTGTTCTACCCAATGGAGAAACACCATGAACGCTAAAACACTGCTGTGCCTGTCCAGCTTGCTCCTCGCCGCACCGTCGGCGTTTGCCCAGGCGGGCCTGCCGGACAGCATCAAGGTGCCCGATGGCCACAAGGTAGCGATGCACACCACCGGGGTCGGCGAAATCACCTATGAATGCCGCGACAAGGCCAACGCTGCCGGCCAGACCGAGTGGACCTTCGTCGGCCCTAAAGCCGTGTTGAACGACCGTAATGGCCAGCAGGTCGGCACCTACTTCGGCCCACCCGCCACGTGGCAGGCCAAGGACGGCTCGACCATCACCGGCACGCAATTGGCCGTGGCGCCGTCGAGCCCCGGCAACCTGCCCTATCAACTGGTCAAGGCCAATCCAGCCGAGGGCAAAGGTGCAATGAGTGGCGTGGTGTATATCCAGCGGGTTGCGCTCAAAGGCGGGGTCGCTCCGGCTGCGCCCTGCACCACGGCGAACAAAGGCGCCAAGGAAATGGTGAAATACCAGGCGGACTACCTCTTCTGGGCCGCCAACTGAGCAAACTCAGCTACGCTGGCCAGGTAGGCGCGAGCAACCTCGCGCCTACCACGCGTAGACGTCTCCTCAGTGGCAGGAATTCTGGTTTGGCTGAACTCATCTTTGATTATCAAGTGTGCCTGTTAGCCTGCGCCCGCGGCGATCATCGCGCCCTGCACCAGCTCTATGAGCAGGACAGCAGCCGCTTGCTCGGTGTGGCGCTGCGCATTACCCGCAACAAGGCACTGGCCGAGGACATCGTGCATGACGCCTTTATCAAGATCTGGCACGGCGCACACAGTTTCGACCCCCTGCGAGGCTCCGCACGGGGTTGGGTGTTCAGCGTGACCCGCCACCTGGCCCTGGACCTGGTACGCAGCGCCGGGCGTGACGTGCCATTGGACGATCAGTACGAGCCGCTGGCAGAGCCGGCCCAGTCCATCGAGTTTGCCGCACGCTCCGGGCAGATCCACCAGTGCCTGGAACGGCTCGACCCGACGCGTCGCACCTGCATTCTGCACGCGTATGTGGACGGTTACTCCCACAGCGAAATCGCGCAAAAACTCAGTACCCCGCTGGGCACGGTCAAAGCCTGGATCAAACGCAGCCTCGCCGCCTTGCGCGAGTGCATGGCATGAACGACAGCCTGGATGAACTGGCCAGTGAATACGTGCTGGGGACCCTGCCCGCCGAACAGCGCGCTGAGGTACAACAACGCCTGGCCCATGATGCGGCACTGCGCGCAGCGGTGGATGCCTGGGAGCAGCGTCTGTTGCCTCTGGTGGCGCTGGCGCAACCGGTGCCGCCTTCGGCACAGCTGTGGCGGCGCATTGAACGCCGCATCAAAATCGCCGAAACGGGCGTGGCGTGGTGGAACCTGCTGGCGTTCTGGCGCGGGCTTTCTGCCGTCGGCCTGATGGCAAGCGTGGTGCTGGCGGCTTTATTACTGACGCGCCCGCCCATGACCGCACCCAGCTTCGTGGTGGTGCTGATGGCGCCACAAAGCCAGGCACCGGGCTGGGTGGTGCAGGCCAGTGATAATCGGCAGATCCAGTTGATCCCATTGGGGGTGATGGAGATTCCCGCAGACAAAGCCCTGGAGTTCTGGACCAAGGCCGATGGCTGGCAGGGTCCCGTATCCCTGGGCCTGGTCAAGCCTGGGCAGACCTTGTCGGTGCCCCTGGACAAGCTGCCGCCGCTGGCGCCGAACCAGTTGTTTGAACTGACGCTGGAAGGGCCCAATGGCTCGCCTACCGGCAAACCCACCGGGCCGATTCACGGGATCGGCCGAGCAGTCAAAGTACTTTGATCACGAAAGGTTAGGCAGCCACACACGAAACCGCGCCCCACCCAGGGGCGACGCCAAGGCCGTCAAGGTGCCGCCCTGGGCCTCCAGGGCGCGCCGGCTGATCGCCAGGCCCAGGCCAAAGCCGCCGGTTGCGCGGTCGCGGCTGCGGTCGAGGCGGTAGAACGGCTCGAAGATGCGCTCGCGCTGGTCAGCCGGTATGCCGATGCCATCGTCGTCCACCCAGATTTCACAGCCTTTGGGGCATACGCGCACGCCCACCTGGATGCGCTTGTCGCAGTAGCGCGTCGCATTGCGCAGCAGGTTCTGCAAGGCTCGGGCAGTCAGACGCGGGTCGAGGCTGAAGCGCTCAACGGCACAATCAAGCGCCACATCGATGACGATCTCGGGGTTTTCCAACTCATCGTCGACGCTGCCCAACACGCTGTCGATAAACTCGTCGAGCGCTACCTCTACCCGCTCGGGCAATTGCGCCGGGTTTTGCAGGCGGCTGTAAGACAGCAATTCCAGCACCAATTCATCCAACTCCCGAATATGCGCCACCAGGCTTTGCAGACGCTCGCGGCTGGCCAGGGGCAAGTCTTCGGAAAGCGCCAGGGCCAGCCCGAAATCCAGGCGGGTAAGCGGCGTGCGCAGTTCATGGGAGACCGCATTGAGCAAGTCGCGCTGCTGGTTCAAGAGATGCTCGATATCGTCGGCCATGGTGTCGAACACCGCCGCCAGGCCGCCGATGCTGGAGCTGGGTGCAAGCCCCGTACGGGCCTCCAAGTGGCCCTTACCCAATAGCGCGGCGGTACTTTTCAGACGTTCCAGGTCACGCCAGTGCGGACGTAGCCACACCAGCAGGCACGCCAACAAGGCGGCGCCGACCAGCACGTTCATCGACCAGTACAGCAGGTTCATGTCCAACGGGTCTGGCGGTACGGTCAGCTTGACCGCGAACTGCTGGTTGATCGGCGAACTGATTTCCTCCATCCAGCCCCACTCGCCCAGGCGGATCACCGGTTTGCCTTGCTCCAGTAACTGTTCTTCCTCAGGGGTGTAGCGGGCGTCCTGGCGCAGCAACAGTTGCACTTTCAACGGTGCAAAATCGCGGCTCAACTGGTCGGTCACCTGGGACCAGCGCTCCACCGGTGCGCGCTGGTACTGCTTGACCATGAGTTTTTGCAGGCCGCGGGACTGTTCGATGTTGTAGTTCATGTAGCGGTGTTCGAACAGCTGGATCACCAGCTTGGGAATCAGGTAAATCGCCGCACTGTAGGTGACGATGGTGATCAGGTAGAGGCGCAGCAGTACGCGAAACATGGTTCAGCATTCCCACTCGGAACGGCTGAACAGATACCCCTTGCCCCACACCGTCTTGATCTTGCGCGCCTCGCCCGCATGGTCGTCGAACTTGCGCCGCAGCTTGGAGATGGCCACGTCCACCGAACGGTCGGTACCGTTGAACTCGATACCGCGCAGGCGTTGCAGGATCTGATCGCGGCTGAGCACTTCGCCGGCATGCCGGGCCAGCACCACCAACAGGTTGTATTCTCCGCTGGACAGCTCCACCGCCTGTTCGCGCCAGGTCACGGTGCGCTCGGACAAGTCGATGCACAGGTTGCCCATGACGATCTGGTCGCTGGCCACCTGGGGTTCGGACAGGCTGCTGCGCCGCAGCAATGTGCGCACCCGGGCCAGCAATACGCGCGGCTCGCAGGGTTTGGTCACGTAGTCGTCGGCGCCCATCTCAAGGCCCAGAACCTGGTCGTGGCTGTCATCGCGGGCGGTCAGCATCAGGATCGGCAGGCCCGCAGAATCGGCGCGCAGCAAGCGGCACACCTGCAGGCCGTCGAGGCCCGGCAGCATCAGGTCGAGGATCACAAGGTCCGGCGGGTTCAGGCGTGCACGTTCGCGTACATGATCGCCACGGCTGAGCACGCTGACGTGGTAGCCATTGCGTTCCAGGTAGCTGGCAATCAGCTCGGAGAGTGCGGCGTCGTCTTCCACCAGGAGGATGTTGGGCATGGTGTTTCCAAATAATGCTGTTTGTTGGTGTGTTGCAGGATTGTGCAAGGATATACGCCCCCGACGCCACGTGCGCCGTACCTTACACTTCTTCACAGACCCGCTACACAGCTTCACAGCACCACGGCGCAGGTGCCTCTAGGATGCGCCAGTCAATATTGGGATAAGAGCATGTCGAAGAATCTATTTGCGCCGTTTTGCCTGTTGGCCCTCACACTGGCGCTGAGCGCGTGTGGTCAGTCGGCAGACGAGACGCCACAAATGCCCCTGGCCAAAGTGCGGATCGAAACCCTGCAGGCCAAGCCCCTCTCTATTACCAGCGAACTGAGCGGGCGCATCGCCGCACCGCGTATCGCCGAGGTACGCGCCCGGGTCGCAGGGGTGGTGATGCAGCGGGTGTTTAACGAAGGCCACGACGTCAAGCAAGGCGACGTGTTGTTCCGTATTGACCCGGCGCCGTTCAAGGCCGACCTGGACAGTGCCCTGGCCAACCTGAGCAAGGCCGAGGCCAATGCGTTCCAGGCGCGCCTGCAAGAACAGCGCTACAGCCAATTGGTCGAAGGCAACGCCATCAGCGGCCAGGAGTACGACAACGCCCGCGCCGCCCTGCGCCAGACCAACGCCGAAGTGGCCGCCAACAAGGCTGCCGTCGAGCGTGCCAGGCTGAACCTGGGCTATGCCACCGTAACCGCACCGATTTCCGGGCGCATTGGCCGCGCCCTGGTGACCGAAGGCGCGCTGGTCGGCCAGAACGAAGCCACGCCGCTGGCGATTATCCAGCAACTGGACCCGATCCACGCCGACCTCACCCAGTCCACCCGTGAGTTGAATGACCTGCGTCGTGCGTTTCGTGCCGGCAGCCTGAAGCAGGTCGGCCAGGACCAGGCCAAGGCTACCTTGATCCAGGACGACGGCAGCCAGTACCCGTTGCCAGGCAAATTGCTCTTCGCTGACATCAGCGTCGACCCGGGCACCGGGCAGATCATCCTGCGCAGCGAGTTCCCCAACCCGGACCTCGACCTGTTGCCCGGCAGCTTTGTGCGGGTGCGCGTGGAACAGGCCGTGGACAAACAAGGCCTCAGCGTGCCGCAACGCGCCATCACCCGTGACAGCGCCGGTATCCCGATGGTGTTGCTGCTGGACGCCGAGCAGACCGTCAGCCAGCAGCCGGTGGAGTTGGGTGCAGTGGTCGACAATCGCTGGATCGTTACCAGTGGCCTCAAGCCCGGCGACCGCATCATCGTCGAGGGCGTGCAACACGCACGCCCCGGTGAAAAAGTTGAAGTGGACGACAGCCCGCTCGTAAAGGAATAACCCGTCATGCCGCAGTTCTTTATTGACCGCCCGATCTTCGCCTGGGTGGTGGCCCTGTTTATCCTGCTGGCGGGCTTCCTGGCGATCCCGCAATTGCCGGTGGCGCAGTACCCCAACGTCGCGCCACCCAAGGTGGAAATCTACGCGGTGTACCCCGGCGCCTCGGCCCAGACCCTGGATGAGAGCGTGGTCAGCCTGATCGAGCAAGAGCTCAACGGCGCCGATCACCTGCTGTATTTCGAATCCCAGAGCAGCCTGGGCTCGGCGACCATTACCGCCACGTTCCAGCCGGGCACCGACCCGGAAATGGCCCAGGTGGATGTGCAGAACCGCCTCAAGGTGGTCGAGCCGCGCCTGCCCCAGGCCGTGACTCAGCAAGGCTTGCAAGTGGAAAAAGTCTCCGCCGGCTTCCTGCTGCTGGTCACATTGACCTCCAACGACGGCAAGCTCGATGACGTCGCGCTCAGTGATTACCTGGCGCGCAACGTGATGAACGAGCTCAAGCGCCTGGACGGCGTCGGCAAGGCTCAGTTGTATGGCGCCGAACGCGCCATGCGTATCTGGATCGACCCGCAGAAGCTGATCGGTTTCAACCTCACGCCGGCCGACGTCAACGCTGCGATCAGCGCCCAGAACGCCCAGGTCTCAGCGGGCAGCATCGGTGACTTGCCGGGCACCCACACCCAGGAGATCACCGCGGCGGTGCTGGTCAAGGGGCAACTGTCCACCCCGGCCGAATTCGCTGACATCGTGCTCAAGGCCAACCCCGACGGCTCCACCGTGCGCATCGGCGATGTGGCACGGGTGGAAGTCGGCAGCCAGGAATACCAGTTCTCCACGCGTCTGAACGGCAAGCCGTCTACCGCCGTCAGCGTGCAACTGTCGCCCGGGGCTAATGCCTTGAGCACCGCAACGCTGGTGCGGGCGAAAATGGACGAGTTGTCACGCTACTTCCCTGCCAATGTGGAATACAAGATTCCCTACGACACCTCGCCCTTTGTCAAAGTCTCGATCACCAAGGTGGTCTACACCTTGCTGGAGGCGATGGCGCTGGTGTTCGCGGTGATGTTTCTGTTCCTGCAGAACGTGCGCTACACCTTGATTCCCACGCTGGTAGTGCCAATTGCGCTGATGGGCACCTTCGCCACCATGTTGCTGCTGGGCTTCTCGATCAACGTATTGACGATGTTCGGCATGGTGCTGGCCATCGGTATCCTGGTGGACGATGCCATCGTGGTGGTGGAAAACGTCGAGCGCATCATGGCCACCGAGGGCCTGTCGCCCAAGGAAGCGACGAAGAAAGCCATGGGCCAGATCACCGGAGCCATCATCGGTATCACCCTGGTGCTGGTGGCGGTGTTTCTGCCGATGGCCTTCATGCCGGGTTCGGTGGGGGTGATCTACCAGCAGTTCTCGCTGTCGATGGCCACCTCGATTCTGTTCTCGGCGTTCCTGGCCCTGACCTTGACCCCGGCGCTGTGCGCCACGCTGCTCAAGCCGATTGCCAAGGGCGAACACCATGCCAAGGTTGGTTTCTTCGGCTGGTTCAACCAGCGCTTTGAGCACCTCACCAACCGTTATGAAGGTTGGGTGGCCTATGCCCTCAAGCGCAGCGGCCGCTATTTGCTGATCTACCTGGTCTTGCTGGTGGGCATGGGGCTGTTGTTCAGCCGTTTGCCCTCCTCGTTCCTGCCGGTGGAAGACCAGGGCTACACCATCACCGATATCCAGTTGCCACCGGGCGCCAGCAAGAACCGTACGGTGCAGGTGGCCGAACAGATCGAGGCGCATAACGCCGGCGAGCCTGGGGTGGGTGATACCACCATGATCATGGGCTTCAGTTTCTCCGGTTCCGGGCAGAACGCGGCACTGGCGTTTACCACGCTCAAGGATTGGTCAGAGCGTGGCAGTGATGACTCCGCTTCCTCGATTGCCGATCGCGCCAACATGGCCTTCAGCGAACTCAAGGACGCGATTGCCTACGCGGTTCTGCCGCCGCCGGTAGACGGCCTGGGCACTTCCAGCGGTTTTGAGTTCCGTTTGCAGGACCGTGGTGGCGTTGGCCATGCGGGGTTGATGGCTGCGCGTACTGAACTGCTGGACGCTGCAGCGAAAAGCCCGATCCTGGCCAACGTGCGTGAAAGCGCCCTGGCCGAAGCACCGCAAGTGCAGCTGGAAGTGGACCGCAAGCAGGCCAACGCCTTGGGCGTTTCGTTTGCCGACGTGGGCAACGTGCTGTCCTCCGCGATTGGTTCTGCGTATATCAACGACTTCCCCAACCAGGGCCGCATGCAGCGCGTGGTGGTACAGGCCGAAGGCGACCAGCGCAGCCAGGTGGCCGACCTGATGAAAATCCACGTGCGCAACAACGCCGGGAAAATGGTGCCGCTGTCAGCCTTTGTCGAAGCCAAGTGGACCCAGGGCCCAACGCAGTTGACCCGTTACAACGGCTACCCGGCCATCGCCATCAGCGGCGAAGCGGCGCCGGGGCACAGCACGGGCGAGGCCATGAACGAAATCCAGCGCCTGGTCAGCCAGTTGCCTGCCGGGCTGGGCCAGGAATGGACGGGCTTGTCGTTGCAGGAGCGCTTGTCCGGCTCCCAGGCACCGTTGCTGTTGGGCCTGTCGCTGCTGATCGTGTTCCTGTGCCTGGCCGCGCTGTATGAAAGCTGGTCGATCCCCACCTCGGTGTTGCTGGTGGTGCCGCTTGGGGTGCTGGGCGCGGTGTTAGCCGTGTCGCTACGCGGGATGCCTAACGATGTGTTCTTCAAGGTCGGCCTGATCACCATCATCGGCCTGTCGGCGAAGAACGCGATCCTGATCATCGAGTTCGCCAAGGACCTGTATGACCAGGGCGAGGATTTGATCGACGCCACCTTGAAGGCGGCGCGGTTGCGCCTGCGACCAATCATCATGACCTCGATGGCGTTTATCCTCGGAGTGGTGCCATTGGCAATTGCCACCGGGGCCAGTTCGGCCAGCCAGCAGGCGATTGGTACCGGTGTGATTGGCGGGATGATCACAGCGACATTGGCGGTGGTGTTTGTGCCGGTGTTCTTCGTGGTGGTGATGAAGCTGGTGCGCAAGCGCCATAAAGCAAACTGATCAACGCCGCAGCCAAATGTGGGAGCTGGCTTGCCAACTCCCACAGGGTTATTGATTGCATTCATGATCAGGTACACCCGAATAAGCTATGGTGCTCACACATAGTTCTTTGTGAGCCACCATGCCCTTCCTCGCCCGCACCCACCCTCGCCTCTCATCCGCCGCCTTACTCGGCCTTGCCGTCGGCCTCCTGGTGCCGGCCGACACCCTCGCCAGTAAAATCCTGATCGGCTGGAACGCCGGGGTCTGGACCTACCTGATACTGATGCTGTGGCTGACCATTCGCGCCAAGGCCGAGGACGTCAAGCGCATCGCCGAAATCGAAGACGAGAACGCCGGCCTGGTGCTGTTCATGGTATGTATCGCCGCCATCGCTAGCTTGGCGACCATTACGTTCGAACTGGTCGGCAGCAAGGACCTGGCCACCTCCGAGCGCCTGCTGCACTACGGTTTCACCGGGCTGACGGTGATCGGCTCCTGGCTATTGATCGGGGTGATTTTCAGCGTGCACTACGCCAGGCTCTATTACACCTGGCCAGGCAAGGAGCCCGCCTTGCGTTTTGCCGAAGGCTTGCTCACGCCCAACTACTGGGATTTCCTGTACTTTTCCTTCACCATCGGCGTAGCGGTACAAACCTCGGATGTGGGCGTCGCCACCCGTGGCCTGCGCAAGGTGGTACTGGGGCAGTCGTTGATCGGTTTTTTGTTCAACACCGCCATTCTGGGCTTTTCGATCAACATCGCCGCCGGGTTGTTTGGCTAGACTGCACAAACCTTCTAGACGCCCACTGAGGCGTCGCCGCTAATAGCCCTTCACTTTCCGCCTCGGTGTTGTATGCCTGCGCACAATTGGATCGACTTGTCCCAGGACGCCGACACCGGTATCGAGACCCTGCGCGCGCATTTCGAAGGCCATGCGTATGACCCCCATTGGCACGACAGCTACCTGGTGGGCGTGACCGAACAAGGCGTGCAGCAATTCAACTGTCGGCGCATGCGCCATGACAGTGTGCCGGGGCAGGTGTTCCTGTTGGAGCCCGGGGAACTCCACGACGGGTATGCCCCGACAGTCGACGGCTTCACTTACCGCATGCTCTACCTCGACCCGCAGTGGCTGGAACGGGAAATCGCCAGTGTCTTCGAGGAAGCACCCGCCCATCATCAGCTGAGTTTCGCCAGCACCTTGGCCAGTGATCCGCGCCTGGCCCTGGCCACAAGCCACGCGTTTCAGAGCTTGCATCACGGTGAATTGCGGATCGTGCGGCAAAGCGCGCTGGATCAGTTACTGGAACGCCTCACAGGCCAGCTTTACTGGCGCATGCGCTACCGCGATGACCCGCGCTTGCCGCAGGTGGCGCACAAGGCCCGGGAATACCTGCACGCCCATCTGCATCAGGACGTCGGCATGGATGAACTCGCGCAGGCTTGCGGCGTCGACCGCTTTCGCCTGAGCCGCGCGTTCAAGAGTGCCTTCGGCCTGCCGCCCCACGCTTATCTGGTGCAACTGCGCCTGGCCCGTGCCCGGTATCTATTGGCCAAGGGCGATCAACCGGCAGACGTGGCGATGGCCCTGGGTTTCGCCGATCAAAGTCATTTGGGCCGCTGGTTCACGCGGGCTTATGGGCTGACACCGGCCGCGTACCGCAAGCGCTGCACAAATCTTCCAGACCGGTAACGCCCGGGCTTGTGAAGATGGTCGCTCTAAATGAGCCCGCCGGAGTCACCCGCCATGCTGTCCACCTTCGTGCCTTTCATGCTGTTCGCCTTTGTCGCCTCCATCACCCCCGGCCCGACCAATATCCTGGTGCTCAGCAACAGCGCCCGTTACGGTTTCAAGGCTGCGCTGCCAATCATCATGGGGGCTTGCGTGGGGGCATCGGGGATTGTGCTGCTGGTGGGTTGCGGTGTGGGTCAGTCATTGGTGCAACTGCCCAACGTGCAAACGGCGATGCAGTGGGCCGGCGTGGCTTGGCTGAGTTACCTGGCCTGGCAGATCTTCAGGGCGCCAGCCCAGGCCATCAATGCCGATGACACGCAAAAACCCTTGGGCCTGTTGGGCGCCGCGGCCCTGCAATTGATCAACCCCAAAACCTGGATGATGGCACTGGCGGTAGTCAGTGTGTTCGCTGGCCAGGGTGGGCAGCGCCAGGTGGTGTACCTGTCCCTGATGTTTTTCCTGATCGCCTTGCCCTGCCTCGGCGCCTGGGCTTTATTGGGTGCCGGGTCTAGCCGCCTGTTGCGCTCCCCCAGGACCGTAGGCGCATTCAACCGGGTCATGGCCTTGCTGCTGTTGGGCTCAGCCTGGCTGAGTGTGCTGATCTGAAGGCGAAAAAAAGGGGAAGCCTAAGCCTCCCCTGTTCGGGTGGATGGATGAATTAAAAGTCGTAACGCACGCCGAAGTTGACACCCCATGGCTGGTCGACGGTTTTACCACGTGTATGCTCGAGGTCCGCATGCAGCTTGACGTTCTGAGTCACCGACATCGCCACACCACCGGCCATTTCAATGCGCGAACCGAATACATCGTTGTTGAAGCGCTCGCCGTTTACCGTGACCTTATTGTTGTGGTTGAACTCATGGGCCAACGCGGTACGCAAGTACGGTTGCAACACACCACCGCTGTCCAACTGGATATTCTTGCCCACCGTGACGCCAGCCTTGCCCACGACCGAGGCCGAACGGTCACCTTTGGCGTGCAGGCCATTGTCCAGGTCATAACTCTGAGCCTGGGTGATCGCAGCGTTGAGTTGCCCGTAGGGCTCTACGAAGTAGCCGTCATCCAGTTTGATATGCCGACCGACTTCCACCGAAGCCCCCACGGCGTTCTGGGTGTAGTTGCCCTTGGCTTTTTTGCCGTCGCTCATGCTCACGTTGACTTCGTTGTGCAAGCGGTTGAGCTTGACCACACCGTCGAAATACAGGCCGCTCTCGTCATCGAGCCACGTGGCATAACCGCCCACGTAGTAGCTGTCGACTGTACCGCCACCGGAGCGGTTGAGGTCGATATCGGAGGTGCTGTGACCGGCCATCACACCGGCCACCCACTGCCCATCGCCGCCGTATAGCGGCGTGTCGATACCCAAGGTAAAGCCGCGCTGGTTCTGCGTGTAGCCGCCACCATCCTGATTGCCGCTGACCTCGTACTTGTTGCCGTAGCCGCGCATCCAGAAACCTTCGTTGTTGCCCTGGCTGAAGCGCAGCTCACCCATCCGGGTACGCAACAAAGTCATCTCGCCGTACAACACTGTGGGCGAGGTGTTGAACAACGCCATCACCGCTTTGGTGCTGTTGCTGGTGCCGCGCCGGTTAGGGTCCAGGTACCAATCGGTGTCTTCCTGCTTGAGCCCGTAACTGTAGGCACCTGCGTCAACCGTTCCGCCGACCAGGGCGAACTGTGCATCACCGCCCTCGGTGCTCACCACGCGAATCGGCTCGGCCGTGGCCAACTCCGACCCCGTGGCCGCCAGCAACAGGCTGTGGTTACCTTCGGCGATGCCATTAACGGCGAGCAAGTCGGTCTGGCCGCTGCCAAAGTCGGTATGCATCACGAACGTGCCTTCGCCCGACAGGCTGTCGACATCCAACCGGTAGAACTCATTAGGCCCACCAAAATGCACGCTGCCGCCCGCCATTTTCAGGTCACCGACTTCGCTGTCACCCACAAGCGCCCAGTGGGAGGCGTTGTTCACGCTTAACTCAGCTACGTTTTTCAGCTGGCCGGTCAACCACGAGCCGTTGTTGAGCTGCAACTTGGCAGTGCTGCCCTCCTCGACCACGACGTCACCGAACAAGGTACTGCCGTCGACATTCATGTTGGCGAAGGAGCCGCCGGTGACTTCGAGGATATTGCCGTTGCCGCCCTTGAGGGTCGCACCGTTGCGCACATCTATAGTTGCATTAGCCGGTGTACCCGCCTTCGAGCTTTCGACCAGAATGGCTGCGCCCGCTTTTCCTTCTACGTATGAGCCATCAAGTATCAATGCAGCTGGCACGTCGGGGCTGCGGTCCATATCCAGCCGCACGCCATTGAGCTCACCGGTGATGGAGCTATCGATCGCAATGGCTTGACCGAACAGATACAGGCCCACGCCATTTTCGCCCGTGCCTGCAACGTCGGTTTGGTAGAGGGCCAACGCGCTGTTACCACCCACACTGACGCCACGCGTGGTGCCGGTGATGCTGCTGTTGAATACCGAGGCAATTGCCCCCTCGTCACTGCCGATCGGACGAGAAACGACCAGGCCAACGCCATTGCTGTGGGTAAGTGTGCTGTTCTTGAGCGACAGCGTCCCGCCACTCATGAACACTGCTGCCGGCTGTGTCGCCCGCGCAGTGATCTCGGCGCCATCAATATTCACGTTCGAATTGAATGCCGTGATGTCTTGAGTTTTGCTGTCCGGATTAACGGTCAAGTTGGCAGACTGGGCACGGATTTGTTTGGTAGTGGCCCCTTCCACGGTGAGGCCTGAGCCGGGCCTGAGCTCGAAACTGTCAGGTGGAGGGCCTGGCCGAACTGTTTCATTCGGGCCCGTAACCACGCGGGCTTCGGCCACGCTTGACATAAGAACTGCTAATGAAACCGCGTTGGCCTTCAAGGCAAAACTCAACGGCTTGAGCTTAAAATTAAACATTGACGACATCGAAAAACCCTCTGGGTTTGGCATTCCTATTGAAGAAATTGGCCGGTACCTAAGAGCGTGGAACCCTGCCAATCAAGCGGTGCCAAAGTTATCCAGAGTTGTTCCCCATTTATGTAGGATTAATCTTAATACCCCCGAATCAATCTCGATGCGCACGGTGAGAACAAATGAGTTGTCCCTCTATGAACCTTGGGAGCAGCGTGGCTGCTCCCAGGCTGTTTTCGCAACCACGTCAAGGCGCTGCGGGTACCGGCGTGTTGTCGCAGTAGGTGGGAGAGGCGCCGGATTTGACCGAGCGTGCCCGATGCAAAGCGTCGCTCGATGTTAAAGGCCCTGTTGGCAGTTGGATGGTGTAGTTGATCCTTGCCGACCCCTGGAGCCGTAGGCCTAAGTGTGTATGAATCGTCTTCATGAGGGTGGAGAAAGGCGCGTCTAGGGTCACCAGAAACCCCAGCGCGATCATGGAGGCGGTCAACGGAGGGGAGTCTTTGAACCCTACGGATGCAAGCACTGGGGTCGTGCCATCATTATCACTGTAGCCTTGCCAGTTCACCCGGACCACCATGGTCGGCTCAAACAAGTCCGACGGCGGAATACGAACAGTGATACGTCCGTCCATATTCAAAGGCCTGAAGGTAGTACAGTTGATCACGCCTGGAGCACCGCCAAGTAAATCCAGGTCCTGGACCTCGGGCATGACAAGGGCCTGGACATTGGCCTGTACGTCCACCGAGGTCACCTCAGACTGCTGCCGATTCGTACCGAGGCCCGCGTCGATTGTGTGATGCACCTGTTTCATAGGCGGTGCATTACCGTGCTTGGCGATCAGCGCCCACGGAATCTGCAGCGGCGGGGTGACCGGGGCGCCGGCAACCCCGCCCGTTATCTGGCGAGTGGCGGCGAGTTCACCCTCGTACCACAGCCGGATGAAAAAATCCTCGGCGTCAGGGGTTGGGGCCTCATCCCACAACGTGATATGGGCATTGGCGGGCCGATTGGCGTGCTCCGGCAATAGCTCGTTGTCACCGCCCTCCACGCCAGCGGCATTTACCCCCTTGATCACCACCGGATCCAGGTCGGTGTTCGTCAGGTCCGGAGGATCGGTAGGGGTTGGCCCGACCACGTGCAGATTCAAATTGATGATCGTCGACGGCGCAGCAGGATACGTGACGGATCGACGGCGGATGACGTAAGTGACCGTCAACAGCTCGTCACCTGTCAACGCGCCATAGAGAATTTGCAAAATATGAAGTGCAACAACAATGGGCACTGGAAAGCTCGTACCGTTGCCCAATGCCGTACCCTCGATGGTTTCGGTACGGACGCTGGTCGACAGTATGACGTCAATGACATCACCGTCATTGCCCCGCTGCGGATGGTCATAAGCGGGAATTCTTACAATCATTCCCAGGTCAATGGAGCCGTCAATCCGGTCGAAGCGGTTATCTCCCGGAAACGCCCTGCCGATCAAGGGCTGCTTCAGATTAGCCGGTGCAGGTTGCAAGGCCACATCCAACCGCAAGGAGGAGGAAAGCTGGCTGGGATTGCCCGCGGCGTCCAGTAACTGATATCGAAGCGTGTTAAACGCGTCCGGTCCAGCCGAAACAACACCCTTGGGCAACGGGAACCTAAGGTCCGTCACCGGCCAATCCACCTCGGTAGAGGGAGGATCAGGAGCATATGGGGTATCGGAACCGCCGTAGAACGCCCTCAGCCTGTCACCCGGCGCACGCCCGTGGAGAACATAATCTGGAATTGAAAAAAACAACCGATCATTGGGAGCAGCTGGAAAATCGGCCTCGTCAATGGGCAGTGTCAAGCCTGCCGGTAGGATAGGCGCTGGCGGAAGACTCGGAGATGATGCGTATGGTGCATCAGTATCGACAATCAAACGCATCTCGGTCGATTCGCTCAAGTTATCCGCACGTCTGATATACACCTCGTACTTGATATCCCAGTGACCTGGCGGACGCCTGCCTCGGGCGATATTCGCAGTTGCATAGGCTTGTGGCAGTGTTGCATCGAAATTAAAAGTGAACGTTAGGAACGGCTCTCCATACTCCGCATCATCTACCGGCTTTATAAACACTCTCACGGTATCCTGAGCGTCGCCGCCACCGACGCTGTAGTCTTCCCATCGCGGCATGCGCAGTTCCAAATCTTCGGACAACGCCTGTTCCCGAGAAAGCAATCCTGGAAAACCTGGAACAGAATCAACTTCTGGCGGATCCAACTGTGACAAAACAACTGTCGACGGACTAACAACAGAGTTCAATCTGGCAAAATAATCACGCGTTTTTTTATTCATCATCGTTCTCCATTAGTGACAATATGGGCGACGAACAACTGCGAAAAATATTCGTTTAACCCTATTCGTTTAGTACAGCCATTTGCCGGCTAGAAGCACCTGTGCCCGCCGCTCATTTCAGACGTTAAGCCCTGCACCGATGTCATCAACTTTTCTTTATCAGGGTGGGCACGCCGTCACTTGAACACTGAATAATGTCGCCTGCCTGGCAGTAACCACCTGCGGGATAAGCCAGGTCAACTCTGAAGCGCCGCAGGATGGATTCACCGATTTTGCGCCCACCACGCCACACCTCATACCACGCGACAGCAGTACTCTCCTGGCGCAGCGAATACACCACTGGATCGAAAGGCGTCACTGTAAAGTCCAACCCATTCACCAAGTCCGCCGGCGTATCAAATGTCTTGTCTTGAGTAAATCGACTGTCCTCCACCACGGGGTCATCCCAGCCGTTATTGTTATAGCCATGGGTAAAAAATCGAACTTCATCGTTCAAATCAAAATCGCCATGAGCGACAACTTTCCAACGCACGCCGGCAAATATCTCTGGGGATGAGCAACAGGTGAGAAACGTACCCGTGCTACCCACCAGCGTGTGCTGAATAATCGGAGTAGGAAAGCTGAGCAGCGGCCCGGTATGAACATCGACTTCAGTATGTCGGGACTGTTGCTGGTTAATCCCATTATCGGTGGTGTAATGCACAGGCAACGAAGCGTTAATAGTGCCCTCCATCACCGCCCATGGAATAACACTGGAGAATACTAATTGGCCGGCGACTTCCCCGACTTGAACTGTCTTGGTAGCCACAGGCCCTATACCATTCCAAAAGAATCTCAATACCTGGCCTGGCTGTGGGTCGTCATAGAGAAACACCCTGGCACGGGCGCCTACATCCTTGTCGCGAAGGTCAACCAGATTGGCCTCATCTGACACCAGGCCACGTACTTCAGCCAACGGTAGATCGGGGTTTAGCAGTGCGGGCGCACCCGCATGGTCTTGCCCGGCAACCGTGAAATCCTGGCTGATACGACGCCGGTATGACGGGTAGATCGTCAGACCGCGGATGATTTCGTAACGTATCCGGATCTCTTCTGCCACCAGAACTGGGGATGGCCCCCGCATAGTGGCCCAGGGAACCGGTACCTGTGTTACGACGCCGTCGAACACCGGCACATCTGCGAGCGGCCGCTCGTCCCAAAAAGCCCGGGCGTGATCTCCGGCGGCCCAATTGATATAGGGGTCAATCAGCAGCACCACCGCGGCCCGGGCGTCGTCGCGCTTGATGATATTGTCATCGTAGGCCGGCGGCATGATAGTGGGTGCAGGCAGCGGTACATCTGGACCTGCTATCAGATCGAGTGAAAACGGTAAACCGGCACTACGCGTACTGAAATTCCCGGCCTCGTCGAACACTTGATAAAAGATATAGGCTGGGCCGTTATTCAGGCGACGAAACGCAGCCGCTGGCAACTCACAGACCAGCGGGTCTGAAACATCTACCAGTACATAGTCGCCGTCCGGCGCAGCAGCAGCTGGGTTCGGACTATTGGATAGCACCATTTCGATACGATCATTTCGCTCACGCCCCCGATAAGGCGGAATATTGAAGCGCACCGGGTCATTGCTCGCCAAATAGGCTTCATCAACACCTGTGACGGGTGGATTCACGAAGCTGAGTTGGTCATCAGGCCGGAGCAATTCCGGGGATTCCAAATCAATGGTCAACGTGACCTTTGGATCAAGCTCGCTGCGTTGTCCCTCGGAATCGATCACGCGATAAAACAGTTTCACAGTGCCTGAACGCTCTCTGAGCATGGCTAATGGCACGTGCATTGGCACAAACGCAGGCAGAGGTGGAGGTGGGGCATCGATAAACTTCAGATCAGCCTGCCTTTCAATACCGTCTCGCTCCCAGAGAAGTTGCACCCGGTGGGGTGTATCCAATGGTTCAGGCGCCGGGAGCCACATAGGTATCCTGACCAACAGAGGCGCAAGAGTCAGTGAGACCGGTACGAGACCGTTTGGGTCAAGAGGATCGACACCTGGGATGTCCATCGGGTCTAGCGCAAGTACACCGCCACTGGTCGCTTCAGGAAGGTGACTCAGTTTTGAGATGGACATGTTCTTTACTCTTTTAATTTTAATGGCGGGTTCACAGAACCGTCCTACCCCGTCAAGTTATGGAAAAGTAAACGCCAAACCGTCCTTTCTGGGTACTGTCAGATCTAACAGGTTGCGAGTGCCATTCGTCAGTTGTCTCGAGCTTGCCGCGTCTGAATGTCGAAGATTAACTTGACGGTTTCTTATACTTGGTGTTTTCTGAAACCGGTTTCAGCGTCTCTCCCAACTCCAATAAGAAAGGCTTTACCGTGACTCCTTTTTCAGCCGCCCAGCGCAGCCGCGTGACCATGCTCGACGTCGCCGAGCGCGCTGGCGTGTCCAAGGCCAGCGTCTCGCGCTTTATCGGCGATGACCGCGCCCTGCTCTCCGATGCCATTGCCCTGCGCATCGAACAGGCCATCGACGAACTCGGTTATCGCCCCAACCAGATGGCCCGCGGCCTCAAACGTGGACGCACGCGCCTGATCGGTATGCTGGTGGCTGATATCCGCAACCCCTATTCCATCGCGGTGATGCACGGCGTCGAAACCGCCTGCCGCCAGCACGGCTACAGCCTGGTGGTGTGCAACACCGACCGCGATGACGAGCAGGAGCGCCAACATCTGGCCGCGCTGCGCTCGTACAACATCGAAGGCTTGATCGTGAACACCCTGGGCCATCACCTCGACCAACTGCTCGAACTGCAACGGGAAATGCCCCTGGTGCTGGTGGACCGCAAGGTCGAACCACTGCACAGCGACCTGGTCGGCCTGGATAACCCGGCGGCGGTGCGCATGGCGGTGGAACACCTGGAGCAACAGGGTTACCGCGACGTGCTGCTGGTAAGCGAGACCACCGATGGCACCAGTTCACGTTTGGAGCGTCTGGAGAGTTTCAACACCGAGATTGCCAAGCGCCCGGCGTTGAAAGGTGCCGTGGTTGAACTGGACGGTGAACTGGAAAACCGTCTGCAAGCCTTTCTCGCCAAACCCGGCCCCAAGGCATTGTTTTGCGCCAACGGCGTGGCAGCACTGGCCTGCACCCGTGCACTCAAGGCCCTGGGCTGCGAGCTGTTCGGCGACGTGGGCTTGATCGCCCTGGATGACCTGGACTGGTACCCGCTGGTAGGTAGCGGCATCACCGCCCTCGCCCAACCGACGCAAGCGATTGGCGCTAGCGCTTTTGACTGTTTGCTCAAGCGCCTGCGCGGCGATACCGCCCCCACGCGCACCCTGGATTTTTTACCGGAGCTGATTATCCGTGGCTCGACACAATCCCCTGTGGGAGCGGGCTTGCTCGCGAACGCGATAGATCAGCCACTCTTGCGCTGACTGACACACCGCCTTCGCGAGCAAGCCCGCTCCCACATTTTGTTTTGCGTATAAAAATGAAACCGGTTTCAGAGGTAAACAACAATGCATAAATACCCCGTCTCCATCAGCCTTTCCAGCTACGGCGCCGACCTGGTTCGCCAGCAGGGCCAATTGAGTTTTGTCGCGCTGCTGAGCGCCGCTGGTGCCCAGCGCATTGAATGGCGCGAAGAATTGCTCACCACCGAGCAACCGGCCGAGCTGGCCCTGGCCGCTGCAGAACAAGGCCTGGAATCAGTATTTTCCTCGCCCTTGGAGCTGTGGGTCGCCGGCCGTGCCCAGCCCAATGCCGAGCTGGCCGCCACGCTGGACCGCGCCCAGGCCTTTGGCTCGGGCTGGCTGAAGGTCTCGCTCGGTTACTTCACCGACACAAACGACCTGGAAAGCCTGCACGCCCTGCTCAACCGCCACCCGGTCAAGCTGCTGGTGGAAAACGACCAGACCCTGCACGGTGGGCGCATTGAACCGATGCAACGGTTTTTCACTGAAGTCGAACGTCTCGGCCTGCCGGTGAAAATGACCTTCGACATCGGCAACTGGCAGTGGCAAGACCAATCCGCGCTCACCGCCGCGCGGTTGCTGGGTCGGCATGTGGATTACCTGCACTGCAAGGCCGTGGCCCGCCGCGCCGATGGCAGGCTCGTCGCCTTGCCGCCGGGCGCCACCGACGTGCATCTGTGGGAACAACTGCTCAAACACATGACTCAAGGTATTACCCGCGCGGTGGAATTTCCGTTGCAGGGCGATGACCTGATCGAGGTCACCGCACAACAGGTCGCGACCCTGGCCCGCCTTGGCCAACCCCATGTGGAGAACGCCCATGTCTGAGATCGATATCCTCTCGTTTGGCGAAACCATGGCGATGTTTGTCGCCGAACAGACCGGCGACCTGGCCCAGGTCGGGCAGTTTCACAAACGCATTGCCGGCGCCGACAGCAACGTCGCTATCGGCCTGTCACGCCTGGGGTTCAACGTGGCCTGGCTGAGCCGCGTGGGTAACGATTCCCTCGGACGTTTTGTGGTCGATACCCTGACCAAAGAGGGGCTCGATTGCCGCCATGTGGCCGTCGACCCGCTGCACCCTACCGGCTTTCAACTCAAATCCCGGGAAGAGGCCGGCGCAGATCCTCAAGTGGAGTACTTTCGCAGAGGCTCGGCGGCCAGCCACTTGTCCATCGAGGCCATCCACCCAACGCTGCTGCAAGCCCGCCATCTACACGCCACCGGCATTCCACCAGCACTGTCCGATGCCACTCGCGCACTGTCGTTCGAGCTGATGGCGCAAATGCGCAAGGCCGGGCGCAGTGTGTCGTTCGACCCGAACCTGCGCCCGTCCCTGTGGGCCAGCCAGGCGCAGATGATCCGCGAAATCAATGCGCTTGCCGCTTTGGCCGACTGGGTCCTGCCGGGCCTGGGCGAAGGTCGCCTGCTCACTGGTTTCGACGACCCGCAAGACATCGCCGCGTTCTATCTCGACCAGGGCGCCGAAGCCGTGGCGATCAAACTCGGCTCGGAGGGCGCCTATTACCGCACTCATATGGACCAGGGTTTTGTCGCCGCCGTACCGGTGGACAAGGTGGTGGATACCGTGGGTGCCGGCGATGGCTTTGCCGTGGGGATGATCAGCGCCCTGCTGGAAAACTCAAGCTTCCCCGAGGCGGTCCAGCGCGCTAACTGGATCGGCAGCCGCGCTGTGCAGAGCCGTGGCGACATGGAGGGTTTGCCGACCCGCGCCGAATTACCCACTCGATCCGTTGCGTGACCCATTACCTGTTGCCACAACTACAACAAGCTCAGGAGCAACCCCATGGAAACCGTGAAACTCGCCACCCGCCGTTGGTGGTACATCATGCCTATCGTGTTTATCACCTACAGCCTGGCCTATCTGGACCGCGCCAACTACGGCTTCGCCGCCGCCTCCGGGATGGCCGAGGACCTGATGATCACGCCGGGCATGTCCTCCCTGCTCGGCGCGCTGTTTTTCCTCGGCTACTTTTTCTTCCAGGTGCCGGGGGCGATCTATGCGCAAAAGCGCAGCGTCAAGAAACTGATCTTCGTCAGCCTGATTCTGTGGGGCGGCTTGGCGACGCTGACCGGCGTGGTGTCCAACGCCTACATGCTGATCGTCATCCGCTTCATGCTCGGGGTGGTCGAGGCGGCCGTGATGCCGGCCATGCTGGTGTACCTGTGCCACTGGTTCACCCGTGCCGAACGCTCGCGGGCCAACACTTTCCTGATCCTTGGCAACCCGGTGACCATGCTGTGGATGTCGGTGGTGTCGGGCTACCTGGTGCAGCATTTCAGCTGGCGCTGGATGTTCATCATCGAGGGCCTGCCGGCGGTGTTGTGGGCGTTTATCTGGTGGAAGCTGGCCGATGAGCGTCCCAAGGATGCCAAGTGGCTGAGCGACGCCGAAAAGCACAGCCTGGAAACCGCCCTCGCCGCCGAGCAGGTGGGGATCAAGGCCGTGAAGAACTACGCCGAGGCGTTCCGTTCGCCCAAGGTGATCATTCTCGCCCTGCAGTTTTTTTGCTGGAGCATTGGCGTGTATGGCTTCGTACTGTGGCTGCCATCGATCCTCAAGGCCGGTTTGCAGATGGACATGGTCGAAGCCGGCTGGCTCTCGGCCCTGCCCTACCTGGCGGCGGTGATTGGCATGCTCGTGGTGTCCTGGGGTTCGGACAAGCTGCAGAAACGTAAGCGTTTTGTCTGGCCGCCGCTGTTGATTGCGTCGATTGCTTTCTACGCGTCCTACGTGCTGGGCGCCGAACACTTCTGGTGGTCCTACACCCTGCTGGTGATCGCCGGGGCCTGCATGTATGCACCCTACGGCCCGTTTTTCGCCATCGTCCCGGAAATCCTGCCGGCCAACGTCGCCGGTGGCGCCATGGCACTGATCAACAGCATGGGCGCCTTGGGCTCGTTCGGTGGCTCGTATCTGGTGGGTTACCTCAACAGCAGCACCGGCTCGCCCGGCGCTTCGTACCTGCTGATGAGCGGCGCGCTGCTGCTTTCGGTGGTGCTGACGATTTTCCTCAAGCCCGGCGCCAGTGACCGCTCGCCGGCGCCAACCCTGGAGTTGAAGGTAAAGACCTCATGAAAAAGTCCGTTGTGTTGTACAAGAAACTGTCCGCGCCGCTGATGGCCCGCCTGCATGAGCAGGCCGAGGTCACGCTGATTGATGCACTGGATGAGACCGGCCTGGCCAAACTGCGCGATACACTGCCCACTGCCCATGGCCTGTTGGGTGCAAGCCTGCGCCTGGACGCCCGATTGCTCGACCTGGCACCCAAGCTGGAAGCAGTAGCCAGCGTCTCGGTGGGCGTCGACAACTACGATATCGATTACCTGACCCAACGCGGCATCCTGCTCAGCAACACCCCGGATGTGCTCACCGAAACCACCGCCGACACCGGCTTTGCGCTGATCCTGGCGACCGCCCGGCGCGTGGTGGAACTGGCCGACATGGTACGCGCCGGGCAATGGAACAAAAACATCGGCCCGGCGCATTTTGGCAGTGATGTACATGGCAAGACCCTGGGCATCATCGGCATGGGCCGCATCGGCGAAGCCCTGGCCCAGCGCGGGCATTTTGGCTTCGGCATGCCGGTGATCTACCACAGCCATTCGCCCAAGCCGGCGGTTGAAGCGCGCTTTGGCGCGCAGTACCGAAGCCTCAAGGACTTGCTCAAAGAAGCGGATTTTGTCTGCCTGACGTTGCCGTTGACCGCTGAGACCGAGAAGTTGATTGGCGCCGAGGAGTTTGCGCTGATGGGGCCAGAGACGATCTTTATCAATATCTCCCGAGGCAAGGTGGTGGATGAGGCAGCACTGGTGCAAGCATTGCAGCAACGCACTATCCGCGCGGCGGGGTTGGACGTGTTTGAGAAGGAGCCGCTGGATCACGCATCGCCGTTGTTGCGGTTGAACAATGTGGTGGCTACGCCGCATATCGGCTCGGCCACCCATGAGACGCGGGAGGCGATGGCCAAGTGTGCGGTGGATAATCTGTTGGCGGCACTGGCTGGCGAAAAGCCGGTAAACCTGGTGAATCCAGGGGCATGGCGGCACTGACACAACACAAGAGCAAAGGTGGAAGCTGGCTTGCCTGCGATAGCCATAGGTATCTACACAACTCTGAAGCGATCGACGGTAACCACGATGCTAAGCGAGCCGCTCTTGATCTTGATCTGGCTTTTGATCTGAAGCGCCCCGTCAAACCACGCTGGCCGAACGCAGGCTTGAAGTCGTGGGCAACCCGGCAGGACGCCGGGTTAGCCGCCCCGCGCCATGGATGGCGCGTGGCGGCGGCCCACGGATTCAAGCCTGCGTTCGGGCACACCGAGCCTAGGCGAGGTGCCGAGTGGTGGGGCGAAGGCCTTTTGGTTACTTTTGGGCCTTTCCAAAAGTGACCCGCTGTAAGAGCGGAACCATAGGTGGCCGTTACCGCAGGAACGGATATGTACGCGGTCAGATCCAACATCCTGGTCGGCTGTAAGGCCGCCATCGCAGGCAAGCCAGCTCCCACATTTGGATTGCGGCGCGTCAGTTAGATCAGCGTCGGCTGTCAGTCCGTCACGGGGGCAAGCGCCCTCGCCACAGGTCAGCACCGGCCCAAGTTGTGTAGATCCCTATGCTGCGATAGCGGTAAGCCAACCCATGATGTGCTGACTGTAAGATTGCTATCGCAGGCAAGCCAGCTCCCACAGGGTTTTGTGGCGGCTGTTAGACGACGAACCTGGCCACCATCCCATTCAAATCCACCGCCAACCTCGACAGCTCATGGCTGGCCGCGCTGGTCTGGTTGGCGCCCGCCGCCGACTGGGTGGCCAAGTCACGGATGTTGACCAGGTTGCGGTCCACCTCGCGGGAGACCTGGGCCTGTTCTTCCGACGCGCTGGCAATCACCAGGTTGCGTTCGTTGATCAGGCTGATAGACGCCGTGATCTGCTCCAGTGAGGCGCCGGCTGCGCGTGCCATTTCCAGGGTGGTCTGGCTGCGCTGGTTGCTCTGTTGCATGGACTGCACCGCCTCACCGGTACCGTTCTGGATGCCGGCGACCATTTTCTCGATTTCCTGGGTCGACTGCGCGGTGCGATGGGCCAGGGCGCGCACTTCATCGGCGACCACCGCAAAGCCACGTCCGGCCTCGCCGGCACGGGCGGCTTCAATCGCCGCGTTGAGCGCCAGCAGGTTGGTTTGCTCGGCAATCGCACGGATCACATCCAGCACCTTGCCGATATCCCGGCCCTGAGCGGCCAGGCCTTCAATCATCGCGGAGGTATTCTGTACGTCCTGGGTCATGGTCTGGATCGCGCCGACGGTTTCCATTACCCGATCACGGCCTTCCCGCGCGGCCTGGTTGGACTGCCCGGACGCCTCGGAGGTGGAAACCGCGTTACGCGCCACCTCCTCCACTGCCGCCGTCATCTCATTGACGGCCGTGGCGGCCTGGTCAATTTCATTGTTCTGCTGTTGCAGGCCACGGGAGGCTTCCTCGGTGACCGCGCTCAACTCTTCCGCCGCCGAAGCGAGCTGCGTGGCCGAACCGGCGATGTGCTGGATGGTCTGGCGCAGGCTGGCTTGCATGGTCGACAGCGCACTGAGCAACCGTGCCGGTTCGTCCTTGCCATCGTCCTCGATGGTTTTGCTCAGGTTGCCGGCGGCAATGGTTTCAGCCACTTCCACAGCCTTGCGCAACGGGGTCACGATACTGCGGGTCAGCAACCAGGCCAGCAGCACGGTGAGCAATGCCGCCACCACGGAGACTGCCACCACACCGGTGATCGCGCCTTCGTAGCTTTGCCCGGCATCCTCGTCGGCCTGCTTGGCGTCGGCCGCATTGATGGCAATCAGCTTGTTCAGTTGCTCGCCCATCTGGTCAGTGCCGTCCTTGATACGGCTGTTGATCAGGGCGCGCATCTCATCGACCTTGCCCTGTTTAGACAATGCCACCATCTCGGCCTGGGCCTTGAGGTAATTGTCCAGGGTCACGCCAAAGGTCTTGTACAGCGCTGCCTCCTCCGGGCCGGCAGGCAGCGTGGCGTATTTGGCCTGGGCGGTCTTGACCTTGTCAGCCAACACACCGATGCGGGTCTCGGCTTCCTGCAAGGCGGCAGGCTCGCGGTTGACCAGCACACGAAACGACAGAATGCGCATGCGCAGCACGTTTTCGGTGATGGTGCCCAGGTGGGTCATGCTGGGCAGTTGGTTGGCGCTCATGTCCTGGGAGGATTGGCGCATTTGCGTCATGCGGTTGACCGCAAACACGCCCAGCAGCACCACCAGAACCGCAATGAAGGCAAAACCGATAAACGCGCGAGGGGCAATATTCAGGTGACGGAGGGACATAGGGCTGCTCTCAGAAGTAGTGTTTGCGAGCGTCCTTGCCGCGAAACGATCCGTCAGCGTCAACGCGCTGCCCAGACCTTGGTCACCACTGTTGTCGTTGTAGTGTGGGCCTATGCTTGATATCGGCTGGGCCACGGCTTTAGCGCAGGGTTTTTATAAATATTTTTTTACACTTCAGGCGCCTGGCACTTTCTGGCATCCTGCGCCTCCATTTTCTGACCCGAGCCATCATTTTGTCTGACGCTCAAGCCCCCCGCCCGCGCTATAAATCCGACCTCATGTACGGCCTCGAAGACCGCCCGCACTTCACCGCCGCGATTTTTGCCGCGTTGCAGCATGTGTTGGCGAGTTTTGTCGGCATCATCACGCCCACCCTGATCGTCGGCGGCGTACTCGGGCTGGAAAGCGAAGTGCCGTACCTGGTGAGCATGGCGCTGTTTGTCTCGGGGCTCGGCACCTTTGTGCAGGCGCGCACCTTCGGGCCGGTGGGTTCGGGGCTGTTGTGCCTGCAAGGCACCAGTTTTTCTTTTATCAGTGTGATTTTGAGCGCCGGGTTTATGGTCAAGGCCCGGGGCGGCGGCACCGATGAGATCCTCTCGACGATCTTTGGCATCTGCTTTTTCGCGGCGTTTATCGAAGTGGTGCTCAGCCAATTCATCGGCAAACTGCGCAAACTGATCACCCCGGTGGTCACCGGCACCATCATTACCTTGATGGGCTTGTCACTGATCAAGGTGGCCGTCACCGACATGGCTGGCGGCTATGGTGCCAGCGATCTGGGCGCGGCGGGCAACATGGGCCTGGCGGCGTTGGTGCTGCTGACCATCGTGGTACTCAACCGCTTCAACAACCCGTTCCTGCGCCTGGGTTCGATCGTGATCGGTTTGACCCTGGGCTTTGTAGTAGCGTGGCTGCTGGGCCGCGTCGACATGGCCGCCCTGCCCCAAGTACCGCTGATCAGCGTGCCCGTGCCGTTCAAATATGGTTTCTCGTTCGACTGGGTGGCGTTTATCCCGGTGGCGGTGATCTTCCTGATTTCGCCCCTGGAAGCCGCCGGTGACCTGACCGCCAACTCGATGATTTCCCAGCAACCGGTCAAGGGCCCGCTGTACATCAAGCGCATCAAGTCCGGCCTGCTGGCCGACGGCCTCAACTCGGCGATGGCCGCCACGTTCAACAGCCTGCCGATGGTGACCTTTGCCCAGAACAACGGCGTGATCCAATTGACCGGCGTGGCCAGCCGCTACGTGGCGTACTTCATTGCTGGCCTGCTGGTGCTGCTGGGGCTGTTTCCGATGATCGGCGCGGTACTGCAACTGATGCCCAAGCCCGTATTGGGTGGCGCGACTCTGATCATGTTCGGCACCGTGGCCGTGGCCGGCATCAAGATCCTCGCTGAAGCGGGCCTGCATCGACGTAATGTGCTGATCGTGGCGATTTCCCTAGGCATGGGCCTGGGCGTCGCCGCCGTGCCGCAAGTGCTGCGCGAGCTGCCCAAGGCGCTGCACAACATCTTCGAATCGCCGATCACCGTGGGCGCATTCTGTGCAATCCTGCTGAACATTTTCCTGCCCGAAGAGTTCATAGAGCTGGAAGAAGATGAATTCGAGCCGGAGTCCTCTACCCTCAAGGTCATGCAGGACCCGGACGTTACCCCAAAGTAGGAGCATTTCTTTATGCGCAAGCTCATGGTTGTATCGCTGTTGCTGCTGACCTTGAGCGCCTGCGCACTGTTCCCCAACCGCGACCCGGTGAACATCAATGTGGTGGGCATCGAGCCGCTGCAAAGCCAGGACCTGGAAGTGCGCTTTACCATGAAGCTGCGGGTGCAAAACCCCAATGAAGCGGCAATCGACTACAACGGCGTGGCGCTGGATCTGGAGGTCAATGGCCGGCCACTCGCTTCTGGCGTCAGCGATCAGGCTGGGAGCATCCCACGCTTTTCCGAAACCGTACTGATGGTGCCGGTCAGCGTTTCGGCGTTTTCGGTGTTGCGCCAGACCCTGGGCCTTAGCCAGACCCAAAGCCTGAACAACCTGCCCTACGTGCTGCGCGGCAAATTGGCGGGTGGCCTGTTTGGCACCATGCGTTTTGTGGAGCGTGGCACCCTGGACTTACCGAACACTGCCACCTGGTAAGTGGCTGAAAACCACATGTGGGAGCTGACTTGCCTGCTCCCACAGGTTGATTGCGTTCAGTCAGTGATATAGCGAACGCCTGGCTTGGCGCGCTCGTCGACCACCAATTCAAAAATATCCGGCCTGGCGTAATGCCCCACTACGTCGTAGTCGTAGCGGGCCCGCACCAACTGATCAGTATCGATCTGCGCCGTCAACAAACCCGCTTCGCCCACCAACGGCCCCGCCAGAATATCGCCCATGGGTCCAACGATCACGCTGCCGCCGGCAATCAACGGACGGTCCACCGGCCAGTTGGCAACCTCCACACCCAAGGCTTCAGGCGATGCCTGCACCTGGCAGGCGCTGACCACAAAGCAACGCCCTTCATGGGCAATATGGCGCATGCTCACCTGCCACATGTCGCGCTCGTCCACGGTGGGTGCACACCACACCTGGACGCCCTTGGCGTACATCGCGGTGCGCAGCAACGGCATCATGTTTTCCCAGCACACCGCGCCGCCGATACGCCCAACCGCGGTGTCAATCACCGGCAGGGTCGAGCCGTCGCCCTTGCCCCAGATCAGCCGCTCGGTGCCGGTCGGCATCAGCTTGCGATGCTTGGCCACCAGGCCGCCCGAGGGTTCGAAATACAGCACGCTGCAATACAGCGTACTGCCACTGCGTTCAATCACGCCCAGCACCAGGCTGGCACCGGTACGCGCCGACATCCCGGCCAGCGCCTCGGTTTCTGGCCCCGGCACGTCAATGGCATTGGCAAAATACCGTGCAAAGGCTTCCCGGCCCTCGGGCAGGCGATAACCCAATTGCGTGCCAAAGCTTTCGCCCTTGGGATAGCCGCCCAGCAACGCCTCGGGCATGACCACCAAGTGCGCGCCACTGCGCTGGATTTGATCCTCATAGGCCAGGATCTGCGCCAGGGTGTCAGCCTTGCCGCCAGGCAAGGCGCCGATTTGCAGGGCTGCGACAGTCGATACGGGCATCAGGCTTACTCCGATAGATAGGGGTTGCCCATTCTCTGGCCAGACTCGATCATGAATAAAGCCCACCTCAGTGCTAAATGATATGAGCCAAATGAATATCGCCCAGGTTGACCTCAACCTGCTCAAAACCTTCGAAGCCCTGCACGACGAGTCCAGTGCCAGCCGTGCGGCGCTGCGACTGGGTGTGACGCAGTCGGCGATCAGCGCGGGCCTACGGCGCTTGCGTGAGCTGTACGGCGACCCTTTGTTCGTGCGCACCGGACGCGGCCTGGCGCCCACATTGCGAGCCAATCAGTTGAAACCGGTGATCAGTGAGGCATTGGATCGCTGCCGCCAGAGCCTGGCGATGATCAGCCCGCAAAACTCGCACTACGAGGGCCGCTCGGTGGTGCTGGGGCTGTCGGATGACTTCGAGATTGCTTATGGCCGAAGCCTGATGGAGGCCATCGCACTGCGCCTGCCCAAACTACGGGTGATCTTTCGCCAGACCTACAGCCAGATCGTCGCCGCCGCCCTGCTCGACCGCACGCTGGACCTGGCCATTACCGCCGGCGGTTTTACCGAGCGCAGGCTGAGCCGACAGGTGCTGGGGGAAGGTGACTATCGTTGCCTGGTAGACCCCCATAGCCTGGCGCCGGGCCAGGAGGCTATCGACCTGCAGGGGTTTGTCACACGGGAACATGTATTGGTGTCGTCAGGCGGGTTTATCGGCATTACCGATGAAGGTTTGGCCGCCCACGGGCTGCGCCGCCACGTGTGCGCGTCCACCAGCCACTTTGCCGCGCTGCCGTATCTGCTCCAAGGCAGCACCGCCGTGGCAACCATTCCCGGGCATGCAGCCCACGCCATTGCGCAAATGACCGGCCTGCGCGTGCTGCCCTGCCCGCTGGCGCTACCGCATTACCCGGTGGAGTTGGGCTGGCGCACCCAGGCTCAGTTGGACCCGCTGTTGCTCAAGGTACGCGAAGCGATTGTGGCGTGCTTTACTTCGCCGCAGCCATCAGCTTGTTGACTTCACTGCGCACCATGTTGGAAAACTCCGGCGGCGACATGCCGTCGAGTTCGGCACGCACCCATTCGGCCCACTTGCCCTTGCGCTTGGCGCGCTCACCGAACAAGCGCGCGGCTTCGCCCTTGGCCTTGCCCAGGTTGGTTTGCCACAGGTCGTAGAGGCGCGACTTTTCATCTTCCAGCTCGGCGCGTTCGGCGAGGGTCTTGTTGGCGAGATTGAAGCTCATGTTGAATTACCTGCTGCACAAATAGGTGACATCTTACACTGTAGGCCCAAAGTTCCCGATCCGGATTTTGCCTCGGATGAGCGCATGGGGAAAAAAACTGCAACTTTTGCCTCCCCCCGATACTCCATTGTTCACTGCCACATCCACCTGCAAGGAGTCACTCAATGGCCCGCAAAACCGCCGCCCAAGCTGTCGAAGATCAAATCAAGGACCAAGCGTTCAGCGAACTGAGCGCGTTGATCGAAGAGTCGGACAAACTGCTCAAAAGCAGCGCATCCCTGGTGGGCGAGGAAGGTGAAACCCTGCGCGAGCAGGTTGCCATCAAACTCAAGCAAGCCCTGGAATCGGTGTCCAATGTGCGTGAACGCAGCAAGCCGGTCGTGGATGCCACCGAGACTTACATCGGCGGGCACCCATGGCAGACCGTGGCCATTTCCGCAGGCTTTGGCCTGGTGGTCGGCCTGTTGCTGGGTCGCCGTAACTGATCCATTCAGGCTGCGCCCCCCGCGCAGCCTGTTTCACCCCGCCGCCAACGCCCTCAACTCGCGCAACGCCTGCGCGTCCAGTTCGATCCCGGTTTCCTGCGACTTCGCCCGCGTACGATGGCGTCGGTCCCCCGGCAATCGACGCAACCCCGCCGCATGCATCTGCCGCACCAGCTCCTGGCTGCGTTGGGCGAAGCTTTGCCCAGCGGTTTTACTCGGGTCGATCACGATCAGAAGCTGGCCTGTCCAGGGCGTGCGCGCGCCTGGGTGGTCCGTCCAATCGAATTCAAAAGAGAAGTTGCCGCCCGTCAACGCTGCCGCCAGCAACTCCACCATCATCGACAGTGCCGAACCCTTGTGCCCGCCAAATGGCAACAGTGCGCCGCCTTCCAGAATGGCTTTAGGGTCCTGGGTCGGCTGCCCGAGGCTATCGACGCCCATGCCCGGTGGCAACCGCTCGCCTTTGCGCGCGGCGATTTGCACGTCGCCATGGGCGATGGCGCTGGTGGCCAGGTCAAACACAATCGGCGCACCGTCGGCCCGGGGGGCCGCAAACGCGATGGGGTTGGTGCCGAACAACGGACGATCCGCGCCGTGGGGCACCACGCAGGTCATGCTGTTGACCACGCTGAGTGCCACCAGCCCCTCCTCGGCAAACGGCTCGACGTCCGGCCACAGGGCAGCAAAGTGATGGGAGTTATGGATTGCCAGCAACGCGATGCCGGCGCTGCGTGCCTTCTCCACCAGCAACGGGCGCGCCGCCGCCAGGGCCGGCTGGGCAAAACCATTGCCCGCATCGACGCGCACAAAGCCTGAGGCCACATCGGTCACGCTGGGGACGGCGGTGCCGTTGACCCATCCACTGGCCAGCGTCGAAAGGTAACCGGGGATGCGAAAAATACCGTGACTGTGGGCACCGTCACGCTCGGCACTTGCGCAGTTGTGCGCAAGAATCGCAGCAACCTGCGCCGATGTGCCGTGCCGAACGAACACCTGATGAAGTAACTCCTCCAGTTCAGCGAAGCGGATCGAGGCACAAGCGGTGGCAACTGTCGGGGACTGCGCAGACATTTGAAGCTCCGTTTTTATGATTGGAAGGGGCAACGAATGGGACATCCAGACCCTCGATTAAACACCACGCACGCTCTGCGTTGTCAACGTGCGCAGCGCTGAATATTTACCGCCTTGCACCACGGACGCCTGCCTACCCTGTGCTTTTCCTGGCACGCCGGAGACAGGCTGTGGTTCGCTTAACGCCCCCGTATTTCTTCCCTGAGTTTCTCAAACCCCAAGGCAAAGCCTCGCCCACTGCTCGTGAACGTACGCTGGGGCTCACCGCCAAAGACCTTGATTGGCTGTACAACCTTTACCTGGCTACCGACGAGTCTCGGCAGGACACAAGCCGGCATGATCACCCCATGCGTGTTGAAAAGGTCCTGATCAACATTTCCGGCAAGCCCCCCATTCCCCTTGCCGGCGCGTTCGCGATCAGCCCGACACCCGACGCCGCCAAGGCATTGCTCTACACCCCGGATAACGGCATACAGGTCTATGACAGCCACGCTGCCCTGCTGAGCGAATTGATCGAGCAATTGGAAGACCCACTGCAGAGCGCCCCTTTGCTGAGCTACCTGTCGATGGACCAACGCAATGCGCTGGGCGCTGACACGCCCATGGTGTTGACCACTCAGCTCATCGAAGGTGAAGTCATGCCGGAGCAGGCACGCATGCTCCAGGCCTGCCAGCTGGATAACGTCAAGGCCATGCTCGACCACCTGCAAAAAACCCCGACCTTGCCTGACATGCTCGACACGCTGCTGAGCGTCATGGCCCGCCCCCATTTCAAACACCTGGATCAACGGGACACACGGGTCAATGTCTTAACCCGCGAAGCTGAGCAAGCAACGCCACGCTGGGTCAACTCGCAGACCTTGAGCGAAGCGCTGCTGCAATTTTATGTGCGTCACAGGTGGCCCAAAGGGCAGATACGCGAATACTCGAACCCAAAACATGACACCACTGGTTTCACTGCCTCCGAACGGGAAGAAGATCACCGGCGTTGGGAGGCCTTGATCGAACAAAGCTCCAGTACTTTCTCGAAGCTGTTGGAAAGCCTGTTGCAGACCTACTGGAATGAAGATATCGACAGCGGCACCTCGCGCGTGGATTTTTTTGCTCAAGGCGTGGCGCAGAAGTTTCGCCTCGATGTGTTGCTCAAGCGCCAGGGCGAGATTATTACCGCCGAGGAAAGCCACGCACTTCAGGCCCTGTTCCTCAGCGACCAAAGCGCCCGCAGCGCCCATGCCGAAAACCTCAGCGTGGAAAAGGTGCGCCTTTATGCCCCTCATCAACATTACGTTGAACCAGCGAGCACCTTGATGATCACCGAGCACCACGCGTACCTCTACACCCAATCGCGCGGGTTACAGGTGCTGGAAAACCTCGACGACCTCAAAGACCGGTTACTGAGCATGCTCAAGGCCGAAGGCTACGAGGACGAATGGCTCAACTTCCTCTCATTGGATGAGCGCGACACGCTGCTCGGCCTGGACCCGATCACCATCGCGGCAAGGCCGATACCCGGCAATGTGTTCGTGACCTTGGTACAAGACATTGCGCGCAAGCAAACGGACAACCTTAACCACGCCCTGGAAATCTACCGGCGCAGCGATGGCCAAGTGGACCTCACAGCCCTGCTGGACAGTGCCCTGGACGTACGTGCCTTGCTGGACAATCAACTGGCCACACTAGAGACCGGCGGGCGCTGGACCTTGCATCCGGTCACCCGTGGTAATGGCCGCCCTACGACCGTCAAGGCCGAGCGCGCCCGGCTGCAGCTTCAGAACCTGCGGGCGATTGAGCGTGCGCTGGCGATGGAGCGCGCGCACCACCCGACCTTACGTAGCATCGTCGCTGACACGCTCAACGCTGAACTGCAACTGCAGCAACAGTCAGTCAAAGCCGAAGAGGTGTTTATCAATACCTACGCCACGCGTGCCCAGGAGCGTGAAGAGCGTGCGCCAGTGCAGTCATTGAGCATGCTTGAGCACTTCATTGAACGTCTGGCCCAAGAGGCGCCTGCGGTGCCCTTCTCGTCCAGGACGAAGTTCTATACGCGGGGCGAAGGCAATGTCTTCGTGCAATTGCCAAGCATGACGCTCAAGACGTTCAACACCGTCATCGAGCGCGTCCTGCTGCTGTTTTCCAAGCACGCCATGCGCCAGCAACCCCATGAGTTTCTGGTCAAGACTCACGCCAAACACGCCCACTCGATGCTGGTGGGGTTACGCAGCGAAGCCGAGCTGAGGTCGCTGGATAAAACCCTGGCGCCCACAAGCCAGGCCATTCTCGACACGCTACTTCAGCCCGACAGTCTGTCGCGCTTGACACGCCATGGCCTTAACGGATTTTTGCCGGATGCCTATGGGTTGACGTTGGACTTGAACGCCGTCGATACGCCACAACCGCTGGCCAATACGTTCGTGATTACTGAGCGCGGCGGTATCGACCCGCAGCGCTCGGGCCAGGCGCTGCTCTGGACCCCGCGCCTGGGCTACGAAGTCTTTGCCTCGATCAACGCCCTGCGCGATGAAATCACCCAGCGCCTGGCGCACCCGATCAACAGCTTGAGCCTGCTGGAAAATCTGCCGTTCAGCTTGCGCGAGCCCCATCAGGCATTTCGCCAGGGCCCGCTGCAACGTATTGATCAGGACCTGTTGAATGACCGAGTAAACAGCTACAACGACGCGGTCATGGAAGGCGTGGATCACCTGCAATCCATGGGCCTGCGCGCCCGTGCCTTGCAGGATCGGTTGGACGCCGTCATCGAACAGCCTCCGCCCACCAACCTTGGCAGGGCAATCACACTGGCCGATGCCATGGTCAACCAGCAGGCACTGCCGGTGTGGCTGGGTATGGCGCCGGCCCAGGACCAAATCCACCAGGCTGAGCTTCTGGAGCAGTACTGCAACAACGCCGACGAGGAACATGACTACCTGCATGACATCCAACCCCTGCGTGCTTATGCCTTCACCACGCTGATGACGCTGCTTGAGGCGCGCTTTCCCGGCCAGGCGCTCAACCCCGATCACATCTTGCTCCCCACCGATGCAGTGCTCGATGTGAATGTCGACAACCTGACCGACTTTGCGTTGCGGCACTGGCCAAATCTGACAGTTCAACACATCCGCCCACGTTCACGCACGGCAAAGCCATTACCGCAAGCCCTGGACGCAAGTGCCGTGATACAAATGGTGCGACAGCTGGATCTCAAAAGCGCTTATCAGCAACAGGTGCGAAGCCACCTTGAGGCGCAAACCGATGATGCACGCCAACGCAGGCGTCTGTTTTGCCGTCAGTTGCCGTGGCAAGCGCTGCAACACGCCGACGAGCAACGTTTGCAGGAGCGACTTTCCACCCGAGCCTTGAGCCTGGTCCAGCAGATTTTCGATATGCCGGACACCGTGGCCCGAGCGTCACTCAGCGGGACCACGGCGATGATTCGACCGCTGGAACTGATCGCCACCGAAGGCGCCAGTACCGCCAAGGTGCTGGGTGTGTACCTGATCGGCCCGCAGTTTCCTGGCGAGGGTCCATGGGTGCTCTACGCGCCGTACAGCGAACAGCATGTGTTCAAGGAATACGCGGATGAAACGGCCTTGCTGGATGAGATACAAAGGCCCGGCATCCTGCAGGACTGGGTGCTTATGCACATGGAAGATCCGCACCAGGCCACTTACCGCCATTTGCTGAAAAACAACCAGCATAGCCCGTCCGATATCCGCCTGGCCGCTTCGGCAGTGACGGGCAATGTGCTGCATTACCTGTTCAGCGAGAACACATTGATGTTGCTCAAGGTACTGGGCAGCCAATTCGAAGAAGGCACCAAGACCTTGTGGGATCATGCGACCCGCTTGTTCGGCACGCAAATCCCGACGCCGGTGCAGTTCATGGCCGGCAAACTCGCCTACCCGCTGGTGGTATGGCGTAGCTACACCTTGTTCAAGCGCTCGGCCGAAGCCTTGCAGCTACACCAGTGGCAGGCTGCATTCAAGGATTTCGTCAGGGGCGTGGCGCAAATGGCCGCCCTGCGCAGTGCGCTGGACGGCACCGCCCTTGCCCCACCCACTGAAAAGGAGCGCTCGCTGGCCGAGCTGACAGATGAGTCACTGCCCGCAGCCACCACCCTCGCCACCTGGCATGTCACCTGCCCTTCGCGCACCCGGCTGCAACCGTTCGAGGCACAGGACGTGGCGTTGCAAGACCTGAAAAAGAGCACGCTCAGCCAGGTGTATGAAGACCAGAAAAACGCGAAATACTACGTGCCGCTGGCCGGCAAGGTGTATAGCGTCAAGAACGCCGCACAACATTGGCGCCTCGCCAACGACGAGCAGGTGGGGCCGTACATCGGCCGTAATGCGCAGGGCATATGGGTACTGAAGCTGGACGGCCAGGAGCCGCGCTTCGGCAGGGCCCAGTCGTACCTCAAGACGTGGCGCAATGAGGTACGGGACATCAACATTGAAGCGGTCGGTATCCGCGATATTGGCGCGTTGACCTATTGGAAAGCCCAGGCCATCACCGAAGCGTTGAACTTTGCGACTTATTACGCGCTGAACTGCCGCCGCAACGTTGCGCAATTTGCTGTACAACGCGACCCTGACAGCCGGGTTGGGCGGTTTTTAGGGGAAATGTTTGGTGTCGTCACACTGACCCCGGACCAGGTCTTGAGAGTCACAAAAATAATCGACGAGATCATCGATGAACTCACCGACCCCAGCTTGACCGGTCCGAACTCCATGCGTTTTGTCGCGGGCACCAGCCGACAGGATCCGGCGTCGGATTATGCATTCATGATTCCCGCTGACACAGAACGCAAGCTGTATCTTCTGAGCCGATTCTTCGACCCCAATCTGGACGTCTACCAGAACCGTCTGCTGGAAAATGTGGCGTTCAACATATCGACGCACGCCAGGGCCAGCACGCTGATTCACGAATTATCGCACTTGAAGCTCGACACCGTGGACATTGCCTACCTGGACAGCATGCGACCCTTCCCAGACTTGATCAATATCGAAAGGCCCGGCGCCGAAGTGCTTAAAACCACCCTGGAAGATCTGCGCAGCACCGCGTTATCGACGATGACGCCTGCAACGATGCTGTTCAAGACTCAAGACACCCTCACCGAACTGTGGGAAGACTTCAAACCAGGTTCTGCAATTGAAAAGAAAATTTTCAAGGCCACCGGCGCCAAGACCTTGCAGGACGCGAGGATCATTTTCATGTCAGTCCCTGATAAACGGATTGACACCATTCTGGCCAACGCCGACTCGGTGACGTACCTGATCACCCATCTTGGCCGCCAGGTGGAGCCGGGCGCCTGAACGGCCCCCGGCGAGTGCATCAGTCTTTCTGGTCACGCAGCACGTTACCGGAAGCGCCATCGATGCGCGCCTCATACACGATGCCATCGGACTTGCGACCTTTGACTTCCCAATAGCCATTGTCATCCGCTTCAGCGGCGTAGACCTCAATGTAGCCGGCCTTGGTTTTCGCCACCTCGATGGCTTTCTCAATGGTGATCCAGCCTGCACCCGGCTTGTCGGCCATGGCGGCGCCAGCGCTCAACAGCGCGGAAGTAGCACACAGGGCGATCAAGGTTTTCTTCAACATTTTCGTACTCCATAGTGGACGACAGGTTAATTCCTGAATTTTTAGGCGCACACAAACAAGAATAAGTTCCAATTGATGTGCAATCGCCATGATGCGGTTCTCGCCGTCCACCTTGGGAGGTTAGAATGTGGGAAATCAGGATGAGTTAATGAGCGAAAAGCCCCTTTCAGAAACCGAATATGACGCCATCACCGACGCCGCCGCGCATTGGTGCATGCGCCTGCATGCTGCAGATTGCACGGCGGGCGAACGTCAGGCTTTTACCCAGTGGCACGATGCCCATCCGCTGCACGCCTTCGAATATGCAGCCATGCTCGAGATCTGGGACGTGGCCGACCACCTGCCCCGCGACAAGCCTGAGGCGGTGGTGGTCCCAATCAAGAAGCCAGCCAGCCGCTTGCGCACCTACGCGGTGGCCGCAGCGGTGTGCCTGGCGGCATTGCCGCTTGCCGCCTTCACCGGCTGGGAAGCGGGCTGGTTGCCCAGCTCCTATGAACGGTTCGAAGCAGCCAATGGCTTGAAAAAAGTCACCCTGGGCGATGGCAGCCAAGTGGAGTTGAACCTGGGCACCGAGTTGGTCTACAGCCATTACAAGGACCAGCGCCGTGTCACCCTGAAAAAGGGCGAAGCGTTCTTCAACGTCACGCACGACAGCCACCACCCGTTTATCGTGCGGGCCGGCGAAGGCCAGGTGCGAGTGACCGGCACACAATTCAATGTCTGGGAATATGAAAATCAGGTGCGGGTGATGTTACTGGAGGGCTCGGTGCAGATCTCCAGCGACGGCGAGCATGCCAGTGTGCCGCTTAGCCCAGGCATGCAAGCCAGTTTCCATCAGGGTGACGCGACCCCGCAGGTCGCCGCTATCAATCCCGATGACACCGCGCTGGCATGGCGCCAGGGCAAGCTGGTGCTCGACAACCTGACCCTCACGGACGCCTTGCCCCTGATCAACCGCTACCTGAAAAAGCCGGTGATGCTCGCAGACGCCAGTACCGGCGCGATTCGCGTCGGCGGTATCTACAACATCAATGAGGTCAACAACCTCGTGCCCTCCCTGCCCAAGGTGTTGCCGGTGTACCTGACCCAAAACCAGGACGGCAACCCCGTGCTCAACTCCATTCCCCGTAAAGCCCCCAAGGGCTGAGCCCGCTCGCACGAAGCGGGACGTTTGGGCCGCAGGTGTCCATTTTTGAAACACCTCCCTCACCTGCATCGCCCGCCGTATGCGGATTCATGGTTCTGTCACAGGCAGTGTTACATGGCTGAGACAGCGTGAGATGAGCATGGGCCTATCTCACGCCTTTGAGACTGTTTCAACCCTGAAACAGGGTTGCCATCACTTTGCCTCGACTTTCTCCCAACCCCTTGAATAACCACATCTAATAAAAAGCGGCACGCCTTCTGCTCTTTCCCTGACAACGCTGTTTAGGGTCAGCGTTAAGAATAAGGACTGCCGCCGTGAACACACTCACACACACCTCGTCGATAAACGTACTGCTGATCAGTTGCGTGCTCAGTGCAGGTGTCAGCCTGACGAGCCAGGCGGGTGACGGTGTGATCGTGACCGGGCGTACGGTGCAGGGCCACATGTACGGGCGCACCTCGCTGCCCGATCCCTACCCCAACACCGCCAATGCCAACCCCAGCAAAGAGATCAACAACGCTTTGACCGGCGAACTCAGCGACAGGGATATCGGCGGCATCAGCAGTGGCTCCAGCCTCGCCCGCTCCCTGCAGCCCAACGGCAGCCTGTCGGGCCTGGGCGCCACCCAAAACAGCATGTCGACACTCGGCGCTGGCGCAGCGGCAGGCCATGGTGCGGGCAGCGGCAGCAGCATGGGCGGGCAGATCAGCGACTCGATCCAGCGTGGCATGGCGCCGCTCAACAACCTCGGCAGCATGATGGGGGGCAAGTGATGAAGCGCGCCCTGTTGGTGCTTGCCCTGCTGGGCAGCGCCTCGGCCATGGCCGACAACACCGCCGTGATCAACCACAGCGGCCAGCAATACGACGGCGTGCTGTCGATCAACCAGGCCGCCGGCACGGGGCAACAAATGTCCAACAGCCGCGCCATCGCGCTCGGTGGCCAGGCCACCAACGTCGACATCCAGCGCGTCGACGGCAAGGTCGACCCGTCCCTGAACGCCAAGGCCGCGATCCAGGGCAACTCATTCAGCAGTGGCAACGGCGTACTGGGCATCAACCAGTCTGCCGGGGCTCATAACCAATCCATCAACGCTGTGCGGATCAGCCTCAACCCTGGCCCGCAGAGCATCGATGACAGCGTCCTGTTGCAACAGAACACGACGACGCTGGCAACCGACTCAGGGCTCACCCGCACCACTGGCAGCCGCCAGGTCGTGACCAGCGACCAGGCCTTCACCGGCAGCCGAGGAGTGACACAGGTGAACCAGAGTGCCGGGGTGGGGAACCGAGTGGCTAACACCCTGGGCATCACTATCAAGTAACCGCTTGGTAGACGTTCGTTAGACCGTACCAACACTTAACCAACTAATTAGAAGCAAGGAGAAACACCATGAAACCTCAAATGGCTCTGAAACCAATGGTTTTCGCTCTCGCCGCACTCATGGCTGCTGCTGCTCAAGCGGGTGGCTGGCATCCAACCCCACAACCCACCGGTACTGTGGCCGCTGTGGTCACTGACGTACAGAAAAGCGAACACAACAAATTCGACGACACCAACACCGAGAACAACGCATCAGCCGACAACTCGGTAAATAGCAACAGCGGTAATGTCGGGGTCAACGCACAATCAGGTTCCGGCAACCAGGCTGACAACGCCGGCGCCATTTCCAGTGCCAAAGGCGACTTCGCCACCGTGTTTGCCGTGATCGATGTCGACCAAGGCAGCTCGCATAACAACTTCGTCAACAAAGGCACGCAAAACAACGCCTCCCTGGACGGTTCCATCACCGGCAACTCCGGCAACGTGGGTTACAACGGCCAGGCCGGCCAGGGTAACCAGGGTAAAAACAACCTGGCCATCACCACCGCTGACGGCAAGAACATCGCAGCAGCGTCCAACACCGAGCAGAACTCGCTCAACAACAGCTACCTGAACACGGCCGCCAGCAGCCATGGTTATGGCAAGCCTCAGTACGTGTCCAACAACGCAAGCCTCGACAACTCGGTTAACCGCAACTCCGGCAACGTAGGTGTCAACCTGCAATCGGGTGCGGGCAACCAAGGCAGCAACAGCCTGTCGATCGGCCAAGGTTGCAGCGTCTGCGCCAGCGGCGTGCGCTTCTGATCCAACGGGGCCTTGGCGACAAGGCCCTTTTTTATTCCAGTGTCCAACAGGTCATTCGATCATGCGTATCGCGACCCTTACCCTCTTGATGTTGCTCACCGGCACGACCTGGGCAGGCACCATGGCGATTTCCGCCATGCCCGGCGGGGCGGTGATTTTCAAGAAGGTCGAGAGTATTCGCGAGCGCCGGTTCGCCAACCTGGTGGAACAGAAAACCGATTTCAGCTGCGGTGCCGCGGCACTCGCCACCATCCTGCGCCAGGCCTATTGGCTGGACGTCGACGAAGCACACATCATCAAAGGCATGCTGGTCACCGCCGACCAGGACCTGGTACGAACCCAGGGTTTTTCCATGCTGGACATGAAGCGCTACCTCGAAAGCATCGGCATGCGTGCCCGGGGCTACAAGATCGCGCCCGAGACCCTGCTGACCGTGAAAATCCCCGTGGTGGTGCTGCTGGAAATCCGCGGCTACAAGCACTTCGTGGTGTTGCAACGGGCCGACAAGGACTGGGTGTACATCGGCGACCCCGTATTGGGCCACAAGCGCTATTCCCATGACGATTTCGTCAAAGGCTGGAATGGCATTGTCTTCGCCGTACTGGGCGAGGGTTACGACAAGGCCAACGTCTTGCTCGACCCGCCCCTGCCGCTGACCGCCAAGAGCCAGATGAATGAGTTCAGGCCTGTGGGCGATGCCGAGCTGATGGATTTCGGTTTTATCCAGAGCGACTTCTTCTAGAAGCGCAATAAGGGGCAGGACGCCCCAGGAGCAGCAGATGAACACTTCCCGTTGGCTGACGGTCTTGTGTCTGGCCGCCTCAATGCCTGCTTATGCGTCCTCGGGGTTCAAGCCCATCGAACTCAAGGACGCCGAAATGGCCGAGCTGCGCGGCCGTTATGTGATGCCGGGACGCATCATCAGCTTTGGCATTGTCATGAGCAGCACCTGGACCAATGCCGAAGGTAGCAACATCACCGGCACGGCCAACATGCAGATCGACAAGACCACCATTACGCCACAGTTCTACGTGCAAACCACGGGCTCGACCGGTACCGGCACGCGCCCCAACACGGGCACCGGAAATGTGGTCGGTGGTGCCGGCCTCGGCAGCGGCCAGGGCGTGACCCAAAGTGTACGCACCGCCGGCGATGGCAACGCCGCCTACAACAATGTGGGCATCAACGTCGAAAATGGGGTTAGCCCCGCCAATAACCTGCAGTCCGGCCAGGTGCTGGTGGCGGGCGGTACAGTGACCGGGGACAGCGCCGCGGGCCGTGTCAGCGTATCGGCCAACAGTGGCGGCGTGCAGATGGCCATCCAGGCCAATCACAACCAGGGCAACAGCCTGCAACAGATCGGCGCGGGGAACGTGCTGCAGGGCACGGTATTGACCGGCGATAGCAACCTTGTCAGAAACATCACCCAGATCAACGTGGTGATGAACAATAACGGGCTGAACAACGCCGCGTTGAACTGCAACCTGGATCAACTCAAAGGCCTACGCACGCTCGGTTATTGAACTACGCTGACCCTCGACACTTACGCATTAGAAAAGGACGGCTTATTTCATGCATCGATCGTTATCGCTACGTGCGGTGGTTTGTTTGAGTACGCTCTTGCCCGCATCCGTGCTGTATGCCGCGCCAGACGCTGACATCGAAACCCTGAAGAAGGAACTGCTGGAACTCAAACAACGCTACGACGTGCAGCAAAAAGCCTTGGCCGTGCTGGAGCAACGTGTGCGCCAGGTCGAGGACCAACCGGCAACGCCCGCCCCCAGGCGCCTGGCCAAATCACCGGCCGACTTCAAGAACGGCGCTAACACTGTCGCGGCTAGCGGTACGGGCGCAGCCGCGGCATCCGGTGGCGCTGGCGGGGGTGGCAGCTCCTACGGCCAGGCCCTCAAGGACGACTCGGCCCCTGCGCAAAGTGTGAGCAACCTATACAACGAGGCCAGCGGCTTTTTCGGCAATGGCAAGTTCAGCGTGGAAACGGGCATCACCTATGCCCGTTATGACGCGCGCCAGTTGACGCTCAATGGTTTCCTGGCGCTGGACTCTATTTTCCTGGGCAACATCAACCTGGACCGGATCAAGTCCGACAGCTGGACCCTGGACCTTACCGGGCGCTACAACGTCGACAACCGCTGGCAGTTCGACCTGAACGTGCCGGTGGTGTACCGCGAGTCCACCTACCAGTCGGGCGGCGCCGGCAACGACGCCACCGCCACCTCCGAAGGTTCCGTGACCCGTGACCCGACCATCGGCGATGTCAACTTTGGCGTGGCGTACAAGTTCCTCGACGAAACCTCGACCTTGCCCGATGCGGTGGTGTCGGTGCGCGCCAAGGCCCCGACGGGCAAAGAGCCCTTCGGCATCAAACTGGTCAAGCAACCTAACAACGATAACCTCTACGTGCCCGAAAGCCTGCCCACGGGTAACGGGGTCTGGTCGGTCACGCCGGGCATCTCCCTGGTCAAGACCTTCGACCCGGCCGTGCTGTTCGGTTCGTTGTCGTACACCCACAACTTTGAAGATTCTTTCGATGACATCAGCAGCGAAGTCAATCAGAAGGTAGGAGGCAAGGTACGCCTGGGCGACAGCTTCCAATTCGGGGTCGGCGTCGCCTTTGCCTTGAACGAGAAGATGAGCATGTCGTTCTCGGTTTCCGACCTGGTGCAGCGCAAGAGCAAGCTCAAGCCCGATGGCGGCGACTGGCAATCAGTGGTGTCCAGCGATGCCAACGCCGGCTATTTCAACGTGGGCATGACGATTGCCGCCTCGGATAACCTGACCATCGTGCCGAACCTGGCGATTGGGATGACCGATGATGCGCCGGACTTTACGTTCAGCCTGAAATTCCCGTATTACTTCTGATTGGTTTGCCTGCGGGCGGTGTGTCAGTTGCTGCATCGGTGACTGCACTCCCGCCTTCGCAGGCAAGCCAGCTCCCACATGGGCCCTGTATTGCCCACAGAATCAGCGCCTGACACAAATCCCCTGTGGGAGCGGGCTTGCCCGCGAAGGCGGAGTGTCAGTCACTGCATCTGTGACTGCACTACCGCTTTCGCAGGCAAGCCAGCTCCCACATTGGCCATGCATTGCCCACAGAATCAGCGCCTGGCACAGATCCCCTGTGGGAGCGGGCTTGCCCGCGAAGGCGGAGTGTCAGTCACTGAATCTCTAACTGAACCACCGCTATCGCAGGCAAGCCAGCTCCCACATTGGCCCTGTATTGCCCACAGAATCAGCGCCTGACACAAATCCCCTGTGGGAGCGGGCTTGCCCGCGAAGGCGGAGTGTCAGTCACTGAATCTCTAACTGAACCACCGCTATCGCAGGCAAGCCAGCTCCCACATTGGCCATGCATTGCCCACAAAATCAGCGCCTGGCACAAATCCCCTGTGGGAGCGGGCTTGCCCGCGAAGGCGGAGTGTCAGTCACTGAATCTGTGACTGCACTACCGCTTTCGCAGGCAAGCCAGCTCCCACATTGGCCCTGTATTGCCCACAGAATCAGCGCCTGACACAAATCCCCTGTGGGAGCGGGCTTGCCCGCGATGGCGGTGTGTCAGTTGCTGCATCTGTGACTGCACTACCGCTTTCGCAGGCAAGCCAGCTCCCACATTGGCCATGCATTGCCCACAAAATCAGCGCCTGGCACAAATCCCCTGTGGGAGCGGGCTTGCCCGCGAAGGCGGTGTGTCAGTTGCTGCATCTGTGACTGCACTACCGCTTTCGCAGGCAAGCCAGCTCCCACATTTGCCATGCATTGCCCACAGAATCAGCGCCTGGCACAAGTCCCCTGTGGGAGCGGGCTTGCCCGCGATGGCGGTGTGTCAGTTGCTGCATCTGTGACTGCACTACCGCTTTCGCAGGCAAGCCAGCTCCCACTTTGGGTTTACCCGCCCTAGCGGATCTGGTGTTTATGCAGCAACCGGTAGAACGTCGGCCGGGAAATCCCCAGTACACGGGCCGCGACACTGAGGTTGTCGCTGTGCCGGTTGAGCACATCGCACAACGCCTGACGTTCGGCGCGGTGTTTGTAGTCTTCTAATGTCGCCATCGGCGCCGACATGGCTTGCTGGCCTTGCAGCCCCAGGTCAGCCGCTTCGATCTGCCGCCCTTCGACCAGTACCAGGCCACGCCGCACGCGGTTGGCCAGTTCACGCACATTGCCCGGCCACGGGTGTTGCCCCATCGCCACCAAGGCCTCTTCGCTGAAACTGCGCGGGCGCCGTCCGGTTTCCTGGCTGTAAAAACGTGAAAAGTGGTTGGCCAGCATCGCCACGTCACCATGGCGTTCGCGCAACGGCGCGGTAACCACTTGCAGCACATTCAGGCGGTAATACAAGTCTTCGCGAAAGGCGCCCTTCTCTACCGCAGCCTCAAGGTTGACGTGAGTGGCGGCCAACACCCGTACATCCACCGGGATCGGCTGGCTGCCGCCAACGCGTTCGATGTGTTTTTCCTGAAGAAAGCGCAACAAGTTGGCTTGCAGCTCCATCGGCAGATCGCCGATTTCATCGAGGAACAGGGTGCCGCCGTTGGCCGCTTCAATACGCCCGATCTTGCGCTGATGGGCGCCGGTAAACGCGCCTTTTTCGTGACCGAACAGCTCGGACTGGATCAGGTGTTCAGGAATAGCGCCACAATTGATCGCGACAAACGGCTTGGTATGCCGCTGGGATTGGCGGTGCAGGGTCTTGGCCACCAACTCTTTGCCCGTGCCACTGTCACCGCGGATCAACACCGGGGATTCAGTCGGCGCCAACTTGGACAACAATTTGCGCAGCTCACGAATGGGGCGGCTCTCGCCCAGCAATTCATGGGGCTCATCCACCGGCGCGTAGCCCTTGCCACGCAGGCGCGCCATGCCGAACGCGCGACCCAGGGTCACCTGTACCCGGGACACATCGAAGGGTAAGGTATGGAAGTCGAAAAACCATTCGCAGACAAAATCGCCGACGTTCTGCAAACGCAGTACATCCTGGCTGAGCACGGCGATCCACTCGGTGCCGCTGCGACCAATCAACTCCTTGACCGCTTCGGGGCGCTCCAGGTGATCCCGCTGCAAGCGCAGCAGGCCCACATCGCAGGAGCGCTCCCCCACCGCCTCCAAGGCACAGCTGTCTACTTCCCAGCCGGCGGTGCGTAAACCGGGTAATAACCCGTGGCAATCGTCACAGGGGTCGACCACCAATAAGCGGCGTTGGGCGGGTGTCGCAATCATGACTATTCCTTGGCGCCAAGATTGTTAAAGTTATTTAGAAACAACAGTTTGTGGCGACCGTTGGTAACCCTAGCAAGATCTTGACGCTTTCCTTGTACCCTTTCGCTATAAGTGCGGGCAAAAAGCCATGCTTGTTTCGTAGCACGCCGAAAGTTGCTCGTCAGTGAAACGCTTATGGCGCTTTCAAAACAGCCGCTTACATGACGTCAATCAGGAAAAGTTAAATTTTCTTGCCCTAGCATGTGACCCGCACGCCACCATCGTGCATCAGTACAAGTAACCCACCGCACGGTCAGCCCAACCGCCGGTACTCACTTGAATGGGCATACAGAGAGAAGACCCAAATGAACGCTCCGCTGCGCATCAACGAAGCTCTTTTGATTGCAGACCGTGCTTTCCAGCCCTTTCAGTGCGTGGCCTGGCACGATGGCGTCGGCGCCCTCAGCCTGAGCGTCATCGACCGTACCAACACCCGCATCGGCAGCAAACAGCTGTCCTGCACTGCGTATACCGACCCGGCCCAACTTGAAAACCTGTTGTTACAGGCCCGCGCCGAGCTCGATAAAGATGGCCACCAGTTGCAGTCCTGGGCAATGCCGAAGTAATGCAATGCGGCAACTTCCAGCCAACGCCAAACATCGGCTGGAAGTTGCGCACTAAAACGTCAGTTACTTAGCGTGCCGCGAGAATAAACCGTTCGAACGCCTCGGCAGCGCCGTCCTCGACATTGCTGCCGGTTACCACATTGGCCTGGCGCTTGACGGTTTCTTCGGCCTGGCCCATGGCAATCGACAATCCCGCCACATGAAACATCGCCGGGTCATTGCCACCGTCACCAATCGCAGCCGTTTGCGCAAGCGGCACGCCCAGGTGCTCGGCCAGGGTTTTCAAGGCTTCGCCTTTGTTGGCCAGCATCGCGGTCACATCCAGATACACCGGCTGCGAACGCGACACCTGGGCCAACCCCTGCACTTTCGGCTGCAATTGCGCCTCCAGCTCCACCAACAACTGGGTGTTGTTGCTGGCGGCGACGATCTTGTCGACCCGGTCCAGGTAAGGCTCGAAACTCTCCACCACCACCGGCCCATAGCCCAAGCCGTCGGCTTCGCGCTGCACCATGGGCCCGGGCGGATCACGGCGCAGCCAGTCGCCATCGGCAAACACCCAGACTTCCACGTCCGGCTCGGCCGAAAACAGCGCCAGGGTGATCAGCGCCGCTTCCGCCGGCAGATGGTGAGCAACCAGGATGCTGCCATCCGGGTTGACCAACGTACCGCCATTAAAGCCAGCCACCGGCACATCGATGCCAAAGGTCTCGATCAAATGCCGCATGGCTTTGGGCGGACGCCCGCTGGCCAGGCTGAAAAGCACCCCGGCCTCGCGCATGGCGCGAATGGCATCGGCGGTGCGTTGGCTGAGGCTGTGGTCGGGATGCAATAGCGTCCCGTCCACATCACTGAGGACAAACCGGATGGGATGAATCGTCGCGTCACTCATCCGAGGCTATGCCAAGCGCGGCCATCGCGGGCCAGCAAGGCATCGGCCGCTGCTGGGCCATCCTCACCAGCCTTGTAAGCCTGGATACCGTCATCTTCCTTCCATGCATCCAGGAACGGCTGCACCGCACGCCAGCCGTTCTCGATGTTGTCGGCACGCTGGAACAAGGTCTGGTCGCCGGTCATGCAGTCGTAGATCAGGGTTTCGTAACCCGTCGACGGTTGCATCTCGAAGAAGTCCTTGTAGTCAAAGCCCAATTCGATATTGGCCATTTCCAGGGTCGGCCCAGGCTGCTTGGCCAAAAGGTCGAACCACATGCCTTCGTTCGGCTGGATCTGGATCTTAAGGTAAGTTGGCTTGAGCTCATCGACTTCGGTATCGCGAAATTGCGCATAAGGCGCCTGCTTGAAGCAGATCACGATCTCGGTGTCACGGATGCTCATGCGCTTGCCGGTACGCAGGTAAAACGGCACACCGACCCAACGCCAGTTATCAATCATCACTTTGAGCGCGACGAACGTCTCGGTGCTGCTGTCCGGCGCGACGTTGGCTTCTTCGCGATAGCCGGGTAATGGCTTGCCGGCGATTTCTCCGGCGGTGTATTGGCCGCGCACGGAGTTGGCCCGCGCATCTTCCAGCGACCAGGGGCGGATGGCACCGACCACTTTGGCCTTCTCACCCCGCACCGCATCGGCACCAAAGGCGGCCGGCGGTTCCATGGCGACCATCGCCAGCAGCTGGAATAGGTGGTTGGGTACCATGTCCCGCAGTGTGCCGGTCTTCTCGAAGAAGTTGCCCCGGGTTTCAACGCCGACGGTTTCAGCGGCAGTGATTTGCACGTGATCGATGTAGTGGTTGTTCCAGAACGCTTCGAACAGCACGTTGGAGAAACGGCTGACCAGGATGTTCTGCACCGTCTCCTTGCCCAGGTAATGGTCGATGCGGTAGATCTGCTTCTCGCTCATCACCTTGAGCAGGCAGGCGTTGAGCGCCTCGGCGGTGGCCAGGTCGGAGCCGAACGGCTTCTCGATCACCACGCGCCGAAAGCCATCGTCCGTTTCATTCAACAAGCCAGCGCTGCCCAGGCGCTGCACCACTTCACTGAAAAAGCGCGGAGCGGTGGCCAGGTAGAACACCGCATTGGCGGTGCCGCTGTCAGCGATCTTGCTGGCGATATCGGCATAGGTGCTGTCGTCGAGGAAATCGCCCTCGACGTAGCTGATGCCCTTGGCCAATTGTGCCCACAACGCGGGGTCGAGGGCGTTCTCGGCATTGCCCCTGACCTTGCTGGAGGCTTCGGTACGAATGAAGTCCTCAAGTTTCTTGGCAAAGTCCGCGTCGCTGATGGCGTTGTGATCAACGCCGACAATACGCAGGCCATCGCCCAGCAACCCATCGCGGCTCAGGTTGTACAGCGCCGGCATGAGCAGGCGCTTGACCAGGTCGCCATGGGCGCCAAACAGAAACAATGTGGTGGGTGGAGCAGGTTCGGCCTTGGGTTTCTTGCCGTTGGCGGTCATTTTTTGGAAGTCTCCACATGGCCACCAAAGCCGAAGCGCATGGCAGACAGCATTTTGTCACCGTAGGTGCTCTGCTGGCGGGAACGGAAACGCGCGAACAGCGAGGTCGACAACACCGGAACCGGCACCGCCTGCTCCATGGCTGCTTCGATGGTCCAACGACCTTCACCGCTGTCGGCCACAGAGCCCGAGTAGCCGTCAAGTTTGGGGTCGGTGGCCAGGGCATCGGCGGTCAGGTCCAGCAACCAGGACGACACCACGCTGCCACGACGCCAGACTTCGGCGATGTCGCCGACGTTGAGGTCAAAGCGCTGGTCTTCCGGCAGGTTTTCCGAGTTCTTGGTCTTGAGGATGTCAAAACCTTCGGCAAACGCCTGCATCATCCCGTACTCGATGCCGTTGTGGATCATCTTGACGAAGTGCCCCGAACCCGCTGGGCCGGCGTGAATGTAGCCCTGCTCGGCACGTGGGTCGGCAGAGGCCGAACGGTCCTTGGTGCGCGGGATGTTACCCAGGCCCGGCGCCAGGCTTTTGAAGATCGGGTCGAGGCGATTCACGGTCTCGGTGTCACCACCGATCATCATGCAGTAGCCACGTTCCAGGCCCCAGACGCCGCCCGAGGTGCCCACGTCTACATAGTGCAGGCCCTTTTCAGCCAGGGCTTTGCCGCGACGCACGTCGTCCTTGTAGTTGGTGTTGCCGCCGTCGATGATCACATCGCCGTCTTCCAGCAGTTCGCTCAGTGCGTTGATGGTGTCTTCGGTGGGCGCGCCCGCCGGCAACATGACCCAGACAGCACGGGGCTTTTGCAGGCCGGCCACCAGTGCTTTCAAGTCGGCGACGCCGGTGGCGCCCTCCTCGCTCAAGGCTTTGACGAAGGCTTCGTTACGGTCGTATACAACGGTGGTATGCCCATTGAGCATCAGGCGCCGCGCAATGTTACCGCCCATGCGGCCTAGTCCGATAATCCCCAGTTGCATGTGCTGATGCTCCTAACTTCTAAAAAATGTGTGACATAGTTTATAGCGCAATGAGGCTAATGAGGGTTAGTCCAGAGCGGATCCGTGTAGTTTCATGACAAAAAAGTGGCCATCGTTTCACCATCACCCCGGCAAAAGTCACACGACCACCAAAAATAAAAAAGTTCCCTTGCTGCGAAAAAGAATTCAAACTTGCTTCCGACTGTTGCCAAAAACCTGTTTTGGCACCGCGATCTACCGGCTATTTGCGAGGTAAGCAATGAGCACAGCACAGATGACCCGTCCGCCACAGACCCTCTACGTCACCCTCCGTCGCGATGAACTGCGCCAGTTGAAAGACGAGCGCGATCAGTTGCAACAGGAAGTCCTGCGCCTGCGCTTGCACCTTCAAGCCCAGCTCGATCAACCGTCGGATGCCAAGCCAGCCCTGTGCTGAAAGCCGGGCCGAACGCGTTGTAAGGCAATACCTACAGAAAACTCACAAAGTTTTCACATTCCCCTCTTGATACTCCCGTTCCGCGATGCCGCTCACTTCCTGGGCGGCCCGATGTTGCGCGCCTGTGCGCGACAATCTTTCTCTGATGGGGCGCTGGATGGCGATGTTCAAACGCAGCACGACGACTGCGAAAGGCTTTGATTGGGCCGGCCTTGGCTGGTTATTCCTGTTTTTCTGGTATTTCTCGGGTATTACCCAACTTCTTATCCAACTGACCGGCACCTCCGGCTTCAGTGGCTTCCGCCAGGCCTTCTTCATGAGTGCGCTGTGGCTGGCGCCGATGTTGCTGTTCCCGCGTCGTACACGCCTGCTCGCCGCCTTGATCGGCGTGGTGCTGTGGGCTTGCTCCATGGCGAGCCTGGGTTATTTCTTCATTTATCAGCAGGAATTTTCCCAGAGCGTCATCTTCATCATGTTCGAGTCGAACATCTCTGAAGCCGGCGAATACGCCACCCAATACTTTGCCTGGTGGATCGTGCTGGCGTTCATTGCCCACACCGCCTTCGCCATCTTCCTGTGGACGCGCTTGCGCCCGGTGTACCTGCCGCGCGGTCAGTCGATCGTGGCAGCCATTGCCATCGTCCTGGCGGTGGTGGGCTACCCACTGGTCAAGCAGATCGCCACCAGCGAAACCATGGAATTGGCCATCGACCGTTTCGAAACCCGCATCGAGCCTGCCGTGCCTTGGCAGATGATCGTCGCCTACCGTCGCTACACCGAGCAGCTGGATAACATGCAAGGCATGCTCACCAGTGCAAGCAAGATCCCGCCCTTGAACAACCTCAAGGACAGCATGGCCGGCCAGCCGTCCACACTTGTCTTGGTCATCGGCGAGTCGACCAACCGCCAGCGCATGAGCCTCTACGGCTACCCGCGCAACACCACGCCGGAACTGGACAAGCTGCGCGACCAACTGGCCGTGTTCGATAACGTCATCACCCCGCGCCCCTACACCATTGAAGCGCTGCAACAGGTGCTGACCTTCGCTGACGAAGAAAACCCAGACCTGTACCTCAAGACACCGTCGATTGTCAGCGTGATGAAACAGGCCGGCTACAAGACCTTCTGGATCACCAATCAGCAGACCATGACCAAACGCAACACCATGCTCACGACCTTTTCCGAACAGGCCGACGAGCAGGTGTACCTCAACAACAACCGCAACCAGAACGCCCGTCAGTACGACGGCGATGTACTGGCGCCGTTTTCCAAGGCCCTGGCCGATACCGCGGAACGCAAGTTCATCGTGGTGCACCTGCTGGGCACCCACATGAGCTACCAGTACCGCTACCCGCCGACCTTCGACAAGTTCACCGACCGCCAGGGCGTGCCAGCGGGTGTCAGCGATGCGCAGTTGCCGACCTACAACAGCTATGACAACGCGGTGCTGTACAACGATTTCGTGGTCTCCAGCCTGATCAAGGACTACGCCAAGACCGACCCCAACGGCTTTTTGCTGTACCTGTCGGATCACGGCGAAGACGTGTTCGACTCCGCCGGCCACGACACCTTGGGCCGTAACGAAGGCAAGCCGACCGCGCCGATGTACACCATCCCGTTCATGGCCTACGCCTCGCCAAAATGGCGCGAAAGCCACGACTGGAGCTTCGCCGGCGACTTGCAACGGCCTTACAGCAGTTCGCAGTTGATCCACACCTGGGCCGACATGGCAGGCTTGAGTTTCGATGAGCTGGACCACAGCAAGAGCCTGGTAAGCGACAGCTTCAAGCCACGCCCCCTGTTGATCGGCAACCCTTACGAGACCAAGCAGAAGGCGCTGATCGACTTCAGCCTGATCAAGCCCAAGAAGGCCGACAGCGCCGAAGTGGTGGCCAAATAAGCCAGGGGCTTGCAACAGAAAGATAATAATAATTCTCGTTTAACTATAAAGTTCCGCAGCTCCTTTCGTCTTTGAACCAAGCCCTTCCTGCCTGGGGAGGTATCCAAGACGACAAGGAGTCTGCAGCGATGTTCGCGCCCTTCACCCGTTCCATGACCTTCACCCTCGGCCTGTTCAGCCTGGCGCTGAGCCCGGATTCGCTGGCCGACACCGACCCCGATACAGCCCCCGCCAAAGCCCTGGAACTGGGCGCGACCACCATCAGCGCCGACAACCTGGGCGCCACCACCGAGCACACCGGCGCCTACACTACTGGCTCGATGAGCACCGCCACGCGGCTGAACCTCTCCGTCAAGGAAACCCCGCAATCGATCTCGGTGGTCACACGCCAGCAGATGGACGACTTCAATCTCAACACCCTGACGGATGTGTTGCGCCAGACCACGGGCGTCAACGTTCAGCATTACGACTCCGATCGTGTCTACTACTCCGCCCGAGGCTATGGCATCAGCAACTTCCAGGTTGACGGGATGCTCAACACTTTTGGCTACATGAAGACCGACGCCGACACCATCATCTACGACCGCATCGAAGTAGTGCGCGGCGCGACGGGCCTGACCACGGGCGCAGGCGACCCTTCGGCCACCGTCAACATGGTGCGCAAGCGCCCTACCGCCCACTGGCAGGCCAAGACCGGTATCAGTGGCGCCAGCCATGACAACTACTACAGCTACGTCGACGTCGGCGGCCCGCTGGCGTTCGACGGCAAACTGCGCGGGCGTAGCGTGCTGGCTTACCGTGACAGCCAGTCCTTTCGTGACAACTATGGGCTGCAGCGGGCAGTGGGCTACGGCATTCTCGAGGGCGATCTTTCCGACGATACCGTGCTGGCCGTCGGCTTTGATTACCAGGACAAACAGGTACAAGGCACCTCCTGGGGCACCGTGCCCTACTGGAACAGCCAGGGCGGCAAGGCCAGGCTGCCCCGCTCCACCAACATGGCGGCGCACTGGAGTTCCTGGCCGCTGACCGACAAGACCACCTTCGCCACCCTCGACCATCGGCTCGGCGGCGACTGGCACCTGAAGGCCGCCTATACCCATCGCCAGAGCGACACCGATGGCAAGGTGTATTACGGCGGCGCCGGTTTCCCCAACCCCGACCGCAGCGGCATGACGGCCTGGGCCAGCCATATGCGCGGCACCTCGCGCATGGAGGCCATCGACCTCAACCTGGCCGGCAGCTACACGCTGCTGGGCCGCGAACACGCGCTGATGATGGGCTATGGCGAAGCCGCCCAACGGGATGTCTCGCCCTTCATGCGCAGCGACCTGCCAGCCAGCTACTACCCCATCCAGGACTGGAAGCACATGGGCGGCATCGGCAAGTTCACCGACCAGGTGACCGACCTGAAGGGTGAGCACAGCAAGAAACAACAGAAAGCCGGTTACCTGGCCACAAGGCTGAGCCTCACAGACCGCTTGCACGCCGTACTGGGCAGCCGTTACGGCAGTTGGGAGCTGGAAAGCGCAGAGCCCAAATACGATGCCAACGACCAACTGACCGCTTCGGGCAAAACCAGTCAGACCCACAATGATATGTGGACGCCATACGCCGGCCTGCTCTACGACATCACGCCGCAGTACACCGTCTACGCCAGCTATACCGACATCTTCAAACCCCAGGACTACCGTGATGCCAACAAGAAGTACCTGGAGCCCGTGGTCGGCAGTAACTACGAAGTGGGCCTCAAGGGCAGCGTGCTGAACGAGCGCTTGAACCTGGCCGCCGCGTACTTCTGGAGTACCCAGGACAACGTCGCCGAGCGGGATGACTCAGTCCCGCCCAACCCGGTCACGGGCGAGGAGTACTACAGATCCGGCGGCAAAGGTAACAAGGTCAACGGCTTCGAGCTGGAAGCCGCCGGTGAAATCACGCCGGACTGGAACCTGACCGCCGGCTACACCTACACCCATTCAGTCAATGGCTCGGACAAACGCAATAACACCAGCCAACCCTTGAACCTGGTGAAGATCTCCAGCGCCTATCGCCTGCCGGGCGCCTGGCGCAACCTGACGGTGGGCGGCGCAGTGAACTGGCAGAGCGAAACCTACGACTTCAGCAACCGCCCGACCGGGCAGCGCAACAGCGAAGGCCGGCCGATAACCACCCGGGCGAAGATCACGCAACAGGGCTATACCGTGGTCAACCTGATGTCGCGCTACCAGTTCGACGAACAGGTTTCGGCGTCGGTCAATGTGAATAACCTCTTTGATAAGAAATACTACGAGCGCGTTGGTTTTTATAACGGCGTGTATTGGGGTGAGCCGCGTTCCGTCACGCTGGCATTGGATTGGAAGTTATAGCCCCGCCCGTTGAAGTTAACAAAACTGTTAACTTCAACGGCATCTCCCGTTAATTCCCACTTAATAAGATAGCGCCATAGTCGCTCCATGATCTGATCACGGAGCGACCGGACACCTATCACTTTTAATGGGAATACCGCGATGAAAATGTCGACCTTGATACTGGCCAGCCTGATGACCCTGACCTCCGCCGCCGCCTTTGCAGAGGGCGGCGCAGAGCGCTCCAAGGAGTTCTACAACAACTTCAGCTTCATTCAGGAAAAAACCCACGGCAAGGCTGAGCAACAAGTTGCCAGCGCCGATGGCAAATCGGTTAAGTCTGAGACTGTTGATCAGGCACAACCGAACAGCTGAGTTAATGCTTACTTAATCCGTAGCACCCTGCGCCATTCTGCTCCGTTGGCAAAGGTTTATTGGGCGCCCTTTAATGGCGCCCTTTTTTTGCCGGTTATTTATTACAACGGCTTATGCCAGAACAGCATTCGCCCATGGGCGGGATCAAACACTGAGTCGTCAAACCCGAACTTGCGGTATGCCGACTGCGCCAGGGCATTACCTTCCAGCACTTCGAGGGTGATCTTGCAGCAACCGCGCTGCCGGGCGATTTCCTCGACCTTTTGCAGCATCTTCTGACTCAACCCCAAACCCCGAAATTGCTCCTTCACCATCACGTCATGGACGTTGACCAAGGGCCGGCAGGCGAAGGTCGAAAAGCCCTCGAAACAATTGACCAACCCCGCTGGCTCCCCCCCGACGAACGCCAGCACACTGAACGCGTGTGGGCGCTTGGCCAGTTCGGCTGGCAGCTGCTGCAAGAGATCAGCTGGCAGGCTGTGGCCGCCGCCCATCGGGTCTTCAGCGTAAGAGTTGAGCAGCAGGCCAATGGCGTCGGCGTGCACGGCGTTGGTATAGCTGGCTTGCAGCACCAGGATGTCTGGGGTGTCCATGTCCTTCCTCGATAGCGACAACCAGGGAATCGGTTCCCTTTGAGAGGTGCGATTGTAAGCGTGGAGTCGGCAGTAGATGAAGGAGATAAGCGACAAATAGCTGACAGAAAGTGCGAAGGTTGCGCGCATCAAAGCGTGCAATGAGCTTTGGTACAGCGATTTTTCCTATGTGGCGAAGCGTTGCAGCTGCATCTCTTGCAGACGGCTCAGGGTGCGGCGGAAAGGAAACTCCAGGTAGCCTTCGGTGTACAGGCTGTGCAACGGCACCGCGGCGTCGATAAAGAGTGGCACTTTGCGGTCGTAGCATTCGTCCACTAACGCGATAAAACGTCGCACGCTGTCATCGTGCACCGACAACTGCGGCAACTCTCGATCCCCGGCCACCACGCGCTCGGCGCCATCTTCGGTGCCACGGGCAATTCGACCCGGGCGTATTTGTGCACTGAGGTTAGGGACGTCTCCCAGCAGAATGGCGTGGAAGCGATCACACACCAGCATGAAATCCATGGCGGCCAGGGGTTGCTCACACAGGTCGGCATAGCGACACCAAAGCACGGTATCACTGGCCTGCACCGTCATGATGGTGCGGTGCCCTACGCTTACCGCCACACTGTTCACGGCTTGGCCTTGGCTCAATTGTCGGAACACCGCCGCCAGTGCCTCGGGTTGATTCACCCAATAACGCTGCATGCCCACGCCGGGATGCAAGCGATGATCCTCGCCACCGTCCACGGCCACCACCTGCATATGCTGCTTGAGCGCATCGATGCCCGGCAGGAAACGCTCACGGTTGAAGCCATCGGCATACAGCTGGTCGGGCGGCTGGTTGGACGTGCACACCATCACCACACCCTCCTCGAACATCACCTGGAACAGGCGACCGAGAATGATCGCGTCCCCGATGTCATTCACAAACAGCTCATCGAAGCACAGCACACGCACCGCCTGGCTCAGCTCCCTGGCCAACGCCTGCAAGGGGTCCTGGGTGCCCGTGAGCTGGAATAAACGCTGGTGGACCCAGGCCATGAAGTGGTGAAAATGCTGACGCCGCGCAGGCACGCGCAGGCTTTGGTAGAACTGGTCCATCAACCAGGTCTTGCCACGCCCCACCGGCCCCCAGAGGTAAACGCCGGCAATCGACGAACGCCCTTGATGCAAGGCCTCGTGACAGGCTTGCAAGGCTTGTACCGCCCGGCGCTGGGCATCGTCGGCGACGAAACCTGGTTGGGCGATTGCATGTTGATAAGCGGCGAGAGGCGAGTCGAAAGTCATGCTTGCCAGTATGACGGACGCAGAGCTGTCGAGGCGCGAAATCTTGCCTGCCAACGGTAACCACGATGCGAAGCGAGCCGCTCTTGATCTTGCTCTTGATCTGCTTTTGATCTTAAGCGCCCCGTTAAACCACGCTGGC
>NZ_MPBM01000010.1:0-38810 GCF_001907715.1 Pseudomonas sp. BTN1
TCTGTGTTTGTACTCTTCTCGTGTTTGTTCTACGCTGTTGCTGTGTTTTTGCTCGCAGATGACGGCATCCGAGATCCATTACCGTCTCGTGGGCATCGGAGTGGTCTATAAGAGACAGGGCCTGAAGTACACCCGCTCGATCTCCGATCCGAAGTTCGAAACCGGCACCGTCGACACCGACAAAGAGCTGCTGCGCAACCTGGTCGCCTACTACTGCGTGCTGGAAGGCATCTTCTTCTACTGCGGCTTCACCCAGATCCTGTCCATGGGCCGCCGCAACAAGATGACCGGCGTGGCCGAGCAGTTCCAGTACATCCTGCGCGATGAGTCGATGCACCTGAACTTCGGTATCGACGTGATCAACCAGATCAAAATCGAAAACCCACACCTGTGGGATGCCGAGATGAAGGAAGAAGCGACCCAGATGATTCTGCAGGGTACGCAGCTGGAGATCGAATACGCTCGCGACACCATGCCGCGTGGGGTGCTGGGCATGAACGCGGCGATGATGGAGGATTACCTCAAGTTCATCGCGAACCGTCGCCTGTCGCAGATCGGCTTGAAGGAAGAGTACCCAGGCACGACTAACCCGTTCCCGTGGATGAGCGAGATCATGGACTTGAAGAAAGAGAAGAACTTCTTCGAGACCCGTGTGATCGAGTATCAGACCGGCGGCGCGTTGAGCTGGGATTGATCCGGACTAAGCGCTAAAGGAAGCCCTGGCATGTTCAGGGCTTTTTTTCGTCGGTAAAAAAGGAATTTGCTATTTCTTGAAGTACATCACCTCAAGCACCTGGCCCGGAAGGGTTCGGATCGCCCCCCCAATGCTGTAGCCTTGTGCCCCAATTGCCATCAGCGTTGTCACCGGTCAAGCGCTCGGGAAGCTTTCACCGAAGAGCTTTACGCCAAGATCGGAAGATTGGCACGGGAGTAGACTCCTGCTGTCACAGCTGATGCCCGCTTGAAAACTATCAGATAGGATCGAGGCCAACCCGTGAACCCAGACATGCTCGAAGCCGGCCCCGCAGACGCCAAAGTACTTTCCGTCTTTGACTTCGACGGCACCCTCACCCACCACGACAGTTTCGTGCCCTTCCTCAAGTTTGCCTTTGGCCCCGGCGAGTTTTATGGCCGGATGGTCAAGCTGGCGCTGCCGGGGCTGCGGTTTTTGGTGCGGCAGATCAGCCGGGATGAGTTGAAGGCGCAGTTGATTCGCACCTTTATGACCGGGGTGGAGAAGGCTTGGGTTCAGCAGCAAGCGCAGGAATATTGCCAGGCGCGCTGGAGCAAGTTGATGCGCCCGAGCGGTTTGCAGTCGGTAGCGGATGAGGTGAAGTCCGGGGCGGTGGTGACGCTGTGTTCGGCGTCGCCGGCGTTGGTGTTGCAGCCGTTTGCCGACCGGCTTGGCATCCGCTTGATCGGTACTGAGCTTGAGGTGGTGGATGGGGTGCTGACCGGCAAGCTCACCGGGAATAATTGCCGTTGTGAGAATAAGGTGCTGCGGCTTGAGGCGGTGTATGGGGACCTGGGGGAGTATCGGCTCAGGGCCTGGGGCGATACGCGTGGGGATCGGGAGTTGTTGGCGGCGGCGCAGGATGCGCATTTTCGGCATTTTCATGCGAAGAAGAAAAAGCGGGCTCGGTTGCAGCGGTGATGCGGGTGGGTGGGGTTGGCGGGAGACTGAGGCGATCCCTTCGCAGCCTCGCTGGGGCTCGACAGCTCCCACATTTGAGCTTTGTTGAGGCTTAGGCCGACGTCTTCAAGTCTACACCCAGCGCTGTGGCGAAGGCTTTTACCATCGGGCTTCTCGGCGCGTTGTGGCGCAGGATCAGGTTGAACGCGGTGCTTAAATGAACCTGCTCTGGGCACAGTGCGCGCAGGCGCCCTTCCCTTACCAGTGGCGTGGCGTAGTGTTCTGGCAGAAAGCCCAGGAAGCGGCCGGTGAGGATCAGGATGGCGACGGCTTCCACTTGTGAAGCCGAGGCGGACTGGCTGTCGTGGCTGACGAAGTTGGCCTTGTCGCGATGGATCGCATACCGATGGTTGACCACTTCGTATTGGCGAAGAGCGTCGGGGGTGATGTCGCTCGCAGTGAACAAGGGATGCCCTACGGCGCAGTAGGCGTGGGCCTTTTCTTCGTAGAGTGGGAAGTAGTCGAATTCTTCACGGCGTTGGTACACCGGGACGATGCCGGCGACCAGTCGCCCTTCCACTACCCCACGTTCAACTTCGTCCAATTGCGAGGCGTGTAGGCGCAATCTTATTTTTGGCGATTGGCGATGTAAGTTGCCCAGGGCGGTAATCAGTGGGGAACTAACGTCGGAGACGGTGTTATCGATAACGCCCACACTCAGGTCGCCGATGAGTTCATTCTGCGCCGAACTAAGCTTGTCGCGAAAACTGTCCACCGAGGTAAATAACTCGATGGATGCTTGATACACCAACTTGCCTTCTTCGGTCAGCCCGAACCCTTCGCGGCCCCGTGTGCACAGGCGCATGCCGATGCGAATCTCGAGATCGGAGATCTGTTTGCTGATGGCCGCCAGGCCCACGTTCAGCTCGTTTTGCGCGGCACTGAAGCCGCCGGCTTCGACCACGGCCATAAATACCCGCAACAATTTAAAGTCCAGCCCGCTCAGTTGCAGCGGCGCTCGTGTGCCGGGTTTTGGCGGCAGGTTTCCAGAAGTGGAAAGTGGGGTTTCCATAATGCGCGTTGACCTCGAGTGCCATATTCAACAGGCTTGAACCCAATCCTTGAACATAGCCAGGCGGCGATAATGAACATAAACATCCGCCCTTGGCAACCTTGAATACGACGCGTCAGACGTCGGTTCTACACCGATAAACTTCTGTTGAAACTGCCTCCGACTCTTCTAAAAACAAGCGTGAGGAACACCCATGTCCCAGCCCACCGACCGCCTTTGGGGCGCTCGTTTCAAGACCGGTCCGTCTGCGGCGTTGGCCGCGTTGTCGCGTTGCCCTGAGCGCTATTTTCGCCTCACGCCCTACGACCTGGCCGGCTCCCGCGCCCATGCCCGTGAGTTGCAGCGCGCCGGTTTGCTGGATGAATCGGAAACCCTGCGCACCCTCGAAGCCCTGGACCGTATCGGTGAGGATTTCGCCGCCGGTCGCCTGCATCCCACCCTGGATGACGAGGACGTACACACCTTTATCGAACGCGTATTGACCGAGCGCCTCGGTGCCCTGGGCGGCAAGTTGCGCGCCGGACGCTCGCGCAATGACCAGACGGCCAATGATCTGCGCCTGTTCCTGCGTGACCATGCACGCACCATCGCCACTGAGGTGTTGGGCCTGCAGCAGGCGTTGGTTGAACAGGCCGAGCAACATGTGCAGAGCATCTGCCCGGGCTTCACCCATTTGCAGCAGGCGCAACCCATTGTGTTTGCCCATCATTTGCTGGCTCACGCGCAGTCGATGCTGCGCGATGTGCAGCGCCTGGTGGATTGGGATGCGCGTACGGCCCTGTCGCCGTTGGGCGCGGCAGCGATGGCAGGTTCGGCGATAGCACGTCAGCCGCAGCACTCGGCCAAGGAAATGGGCTACACCGGGCCATGCGAAAACTCCATCGACGCTGTCGCCAGCCGTGACCATGTGGCGGAGTTCCTGTTTGTGGCGGGCATGCTCGGGGTGAATATTTCGCGGCTGTCTGAGGAGTTTTGCCTGTGGTCGTCGCGCCAGTTTCGCTGGGTAGTGCTAGACGACGCCTACGCCACCGGCAGTTCGATCATGCCGCAGAAAAAGAACCCGGACATTGCCGAACTGGCGCGGGGCAAGGCCGGGCGTTTGATCGGCAACCTGACCGGGCTGATGTCGACGCTCAAGTCGTTGCCACTGTCGTACAACCGCGATTTGAGTGAAGACAAGCACAGCGTGTTGGACAGTGTGGACACCTTGCTGCTGGTGTTGCCGGCGATGGCCGGGATGGTGGCGACCATGAAGGTGCAGGTAGAGGAGCTACGACGCCAGGCACCGATGGGCTTTACCTTGGCGACTGAGGTGGCGGATTGGTTGGCCACCCGTGGTGTGCCGTTCAAGGAGGCCCATGAGATTACCGGCGCGCTGGTGCAGGCCTGTGAGCAGCATGAGATTGAGTTGTGGCAAGCCTCACCGGCGATGTTGGCCGAGGTGGATGGGCGGCTCACCCCGGACGTGCGTGATTGCCTGACCCTGGAGGCGGCGATTGCGGCGCGCAGTGGGTGGGGTGGTACGGCGCCGGAGCGGGTGAAGGAGCAGATTGGGCGGTTGAAGATGGCGTTGGCGGCTCAGCAAAAGTGGACTGAAAGTTATCAAGGATTTCGGATTTAAGCCGGTGACGATCGTTCCCACGCACTGCGTGGGAATGCATCCCGTGACGCTCCGCGTCGTCACGTTACGCGCCAACGGCGGGACGCGGAGCGTCCGAGGCGGCGTTCCCACGCGGAGCGTGGGAACGATCACGCATCAAGAATAAATTTTGGAGTAGCAACATGAATCAAACCCCGGCCGAGCGCTTGGAAGCCGAGCGCAAGTTGTCTGAAAACCAGTTCGATATCACGCAGTACGAGCATGTGCCGCGGCGGTATTACGGGCGGATGTTTTTTGCCACGTTGATCGTGATTGTGTTGGCTGCGCTGTTGCGCGCGTTTGCCAATGGCCAGATCGAATGGTCCTACATTGGCCAGTTCCTTACGTCGCAAGCCATCCTCTGGGGCCTGGTGAACACCATCGTCATGTCGATCCTGGCGATGGCATTGGGCGTGGTGATCGGCGTGATCACGGCGATCATGCGCATGTCGGCCAACCCGATCCTGCGTTACGTAGCCATCACCTACACCTGGTTGTTTCGCGGTACACCGCTGATTTTGCAATTGTTGCTGTGGTTCAACCTGGCGTTGATCTTCCCGGTGATCGCGATTCCGGGCCTGTTCAGCATCGACACCGTCGACCTGATGACGCCCTTCGTAGCCGCCCTGCTCGGCTTGAGCATCAACCAGGGCGCCTACACCGCTGAAGTGGTGCGTGCCGGCTTGCTGTCGGTGGACACCGGCCAATACGAGGCGGCCAAGTCCATCGGCATGCCGAGCCTGCAGGCGCTGCGCAGGATCATTCTGCCGCAGGCCATGCGCGTGATCATCCCGCCCGTAGGCAACGAGTTCATCAGCATGGTGAAAATGACCAGCCTGGCCAGTGTCATCCAGTATTCGGAACTGCTGCACAACGCGCAAAACATCTACTACGCCAACGCCCGGGTGATGGAGCTGCTGATTGTGGCGGGCATCTGGTACCTGGCGGTGGTGACTGTTCTTTCATTTGGTCAAAGCCGCCTCGAGCGTCGTTTTGCCCGCGGCGCCGGCAAGCGTTCGTAAGCCTGGGTTGAGGAGATTTGCCCCATGAGAAGCATCGTCAAGGCTGTCAACCTGAACAAGTATTACGACCAGTATCACGCCCTGCGTGACATCAATATCGAGGTCGAGCAAGGCGAGGTGATGTGCATCATCGGCCCGTCCGGCTCGGGCAAAAGTACCCTGCTGCGTTGCGTCAACCAGCTGGAAAAGATCGACAAGGGCGGCCTGTGGGTCGACGGCGAACTGGTCGGTTATCGGGTAGTCGGCAACAAGCTGCACGAGATGAACGAAGCGCAGATCGCCCGCCAGCGCCTGGCCACCGGCATGGTGTTCCAGCGTTTCAATTTGTTCCCGCACATGACCGTGTTGCAAAACATCATCGAAGGCCCGTGCCAGGTGCTCAAGCGCTCGCCCAAGGAAGCCATCGAAGACGCGCTGGAACTGCTGGCCCGCGTTGGCCTGGCGGACAAGCGCAATGCTTACCCGGTGGAGTTGTCCGGTGGCCAGCAACAGCGTGTGGCAATCGCCCGTGCCTTGGCGATGCGCCCCAAGTTGATGCTGTTTGACGAACCCACATCAGCCCTCGACCCGGAGCTGGTAGGCGAAGTGCTGTCGGTGATGCGCGATTTGGCCACCACCGGCATGACCATGATCGTGGTCACCCATGAATTGGGCTTCGCTCGCGAAGTGTCCAACCGCATGGTGTTTATGGACGCCGGCCAGATTGTGGAAGCCGGCAGCCCGGAAGACATTCTAATAAGCCCACAAAACCCGCGTACCCAAAGCTTTATTTCTGCCGTTCGCACTTAACTAAAAAACTAACGAGAACGCCCCCATGAAGAAGATGTTTATCCCTACCTTGCTTGCAGGCCTGATTGCCTCCTCATGTGTATTCGCGGCCTTGCCGCAAGCCATCAAGGACAAGGGTGAGATCAGCGCGGCCATCGTGCCGAACTACCCGCCGATGGACTTCAAGGACCCGGCCACCAACACACTCACCGGCTTTGATTTCGACCTGGGCAACGCCCTGGCCGAGCGACTGGGCGTGAAGATCAAATGGCAGGAAACCGGCTTCGAACAAATGCTCAGCGGCCTGACCACCAAGCGCGTCGACATCGTGCTGTCAGGCATGACCGACACCGCCGAGCGCCAGAAAGCCGTGACCTTCATCGACTACTTCACCAGCGGCCCGCAGCTGTACACCCTGGCCAAGCGCGAAGAGATCAAGGAATTGACCGACCTGTGCGGTAAAAAAGTCGGCACCAGCCGCCGCACCACCTGGCCGTCGGAAATTACCGCCTGGAGCAAGGCAAACTGCGAGGCGGCGGGTAAGCCGGCAATCGTGGTGATCGGCACCGAAGGCTCGGCGGATGCGCGGGCGCAGTTGCAGCAGAACCGCCTGGATGCGGCGATGCAGGGCAGCGAGACCATTCCTTATTTGATGTCGCTGGACAAGGGCAAGTACAAGCCGGTGGGGCTGGCGATTTCCAAGCAATTCACCGGGCTTGGGATTGAGAAGAGCAATACCGAGTTGGTCATGGCGATCAGTGAGGCGTTGCAAGACATGATTGATGACGGGACTTACGGCAAGATCCTGAAGAAGTGGGATCTGGAACAAGGTGCGGTAGAAAAAATCACCATCAACTCTGGCCAATAACGCCATCGAATGTGGGAGCTGGCTTGCCTGCGATAACGGTGGGTCAGCTAAAACAATGTTGGCTGTTACTCCGCTATCGCAGGCAAGCCAGCTCCCACACTCAATCTGCGTTCGCTGGTGATCTGAGTCGTGTAGGTAAGAATCACAAGGAGCCCACCCCACCGTGGCCACCTACTCCCTGGTAATCCGTCGCCTGATGATCTGCTCGGTGACCATCGTGGTCAGCCGTGCCATGACCAGCCCATTGCTGGCCCTCTGGCTGAGCACACGCCTGGGCCTCAACCAGCAGGACATCGGCCTGCTGATGGGGGTCGCGGTGTTCATCGCCACGCTCATGGGGTTGTATGGCGGCTACATCATCGATCGCCTGGAAAAGCGCAAACTGCTGATCCTGGCCATGCTCTCCAGCTCCATCGGTTTTTTGTTGCTGACCTTTGCCAGCAACCTCTACCTCACCACGCTGACCCTTGTTGTGACTGAAGCCGCGTCGGCGCTGTTCCTGATCGGCTCCAAGGCGATCATCAGCGAAAACCTGCCGGTGGGTGAGCGCGCCAAGGTGTTTTCCCTGCGCTACACCCTGACCAATGTCGGCTATGCCACGGGCCCGATGTTGGGCGTAGTGATTGCCGGCCAATTGCCGTGGGCACCGTTTTTGATCGCCAGCGCCATTGCCTTTGGCAGCCTGTTCCTGATGATCGGCATTGCGCCGACCCAGCGCGACGACAGTCATAAGCCTCAGAGTTTCCTCAGCACCCTGCGCATCTTGCGCAGCGACCGCACGCTGATCCTCTTCACCAGCGGCAGCCTGTTGAGCACCATCGTCCATGGGCGCTACACCCTTTATCTGTCGCAGTTTTTGCTGGTGGCCTACACCCCCGACCAGGCACTGAAAATTCTGTCTGCGGTGCTCGCCTGCAACGCCGTCACCGTGATTTTGATGCAGTACCAAATCGGCCGATTTCTCAAGCGCGAGCAATTGCGCCATTGGATCGTGCTGGGCACCCTGCTGTTTATTGTCGGGTTGGTCGGCTTCAGCCAGGCGCACAGTCTGCTGACCTGGTGCCTGGCGATGTTTGTGTTCACCTTGGGCGAGATGATCATCTATCCCTCAGAGTTCCTGTTTATCGACACCATCGCGCCGGATGCACTACGGGGCAGTTATTACGGGGCACAGAACCTGGCCGCGTTTGGCGGGGCCATGAGCCCGGTGATTTGCGGCTATCTGCTGATCAATGCGGCGCCCACCAGCATGTTCTTTGCCTTGGCCGCACTCACGGCCATGGGCGGCACCCTGTGTTTCTTGAGCGGGCGACGCGTGGCAGGTTCTTGCTGATATTTACGCAAGATCCGGCTATTAATAGCCAAACCTCTGAAGGACCCGAGCCCCATGAAATTCGACACGGCCTACAGCCTGAGTCTCGACGACAAGGTGTCGATCTATGACATACGAGACCTGAATTTCGACGAAACCACCGCGTTCGATTCCGACAAGGACAGCTTCCTGTGCCCCAACGACGCCTGCCGCGCGGCGTTCGATAGCACCAATGCGTTGAGCACTTTCAACGCCAAGAACGTCAACTACCTGCGCACGCCGCACTTCAAGAACAAACCCGGCACGCGGCATATCGACGGCTGCCGCTATGCCGGCAGCCATAAACCTGCGACGGGTGAAAATGACGACGAGCGTGAGGAAAATTTCCCATCGGAATTTGTGCTGACGCGGCGACTGTACGCGCCTAAAACGCCGGTAGTCGGCACCGCTGGAAGCGTCCTTCAGGAGCCGACGAAAGCGCCCGCAAACCGCGCTACCACCTCTTCTAGCAGCAATGACTCGATCCCGGACAAAACCAGCGTATTCGCACACCCGGTGGAGTGCTACGTGTCCAACATCGATGACAAGGACAAGCTCAAGGCCATGCCTTTGAAGATCGGTGAGCACGCGGCGACCTACTGGGCATTCTTCAAGAGGATCGAATACCTGCAAGACAACCAGGGTTTGATTTACTGGGGCAAGATCAAGACCATCAAGGACTACACCAGCAGTTTTCGCATCGACTTCGAAAAGAAGGTGTGGCTCGACAGGAAGCCTTATTCGGTGAACGTCTACCTGAGCAAAAAGCTCATCGAAAACTACCGCAAGCGCACGGCATTCCTGGAGCAGATCAAGGCGGCGGCCAGCAGTGAACGGTCGCTGTATTGCTTTTTCTATGGGGTCACGCCGCAGCTTGTGCAGGTGCCCAGCCAGAAAAACCCCGAGCAGACGTTCGGGGTATTCAGCGCCAGGATCGAGAATCTGGATCACCTGATTATTCGTGAGGCACCGGGGCTGGAATCATAAGGGGTTGCAACGCCAGTGGATGAGCGGTAGAAACAACTGTACAAAAACACAGTATAGTTGCACCTCCCCTGTCGAACCTGGAGAAACCCCATGTCCTCTCTGGCAATGAGTTCTTTCGTAGAACAACAGATCGTCCTGCATCAATTCACCGCCAAACACTGCGCGCAGGCGCGCGTCATGCTGGGCTGGAGCCGCGAAGCGCTGGCTCGCCAGGCTGGCGTGGCGGTGCAAGCCATTGAACAATTGGAAGACCACGGCGACGTGGACGATGAAACCCGTTTGATCCTGGCGTTTCGCCTGGAGGCCGAGGGGCTGGTGTTTTTCCCGGGGTTCGCACCGGGGTGGGGGATGAGTGCGCGTCGGTTTGATACCGCCGCAGCGCAACCTTCTGCACAAGGCCTCATCTCCCGATTGATGGGTTCAACCACCGCAACCATTGACTCACAAACGCTTCAATCCAATGGTGCGTAGAGCCCAGGCGTGTCCCTGGGCACCTCAATGGTTTCAAATGTACTTGTAGCGGTCGATTGAACCCTAGCACAACCTCTGCGACGCAGCTGTCTGCAGAGGCTGATTCAAACTCAAGTTTCAGTAATCTCAACCACGTCATCTGTACTGACAGGTGTCGGTGTGAAGGGAGCACCTGGGAGAAAAGCCGGTTTTTGAATGGCTTGTGAGGCTTGTTCATAACCATAGGCGACTGACAGCAAGGTGGCTTCACTGTTGGCGGAGCCATACACGTAAAGTGCCGTGGGCATGCCTTCCTCATCCATGCCTGACGGAACGGATATGCCTGGGTACCCGGCCGCTGCACTGAAAAAATAATTGTGGGACTGGAAGTTCGACACCATGGCGTCGAGCTTGTGCTCCTTCATGGGGTCATCAATGGTTTTCTGAAATATAGGAAGGATGGCTTCCCACAGCGCATCGCGTTTTTCCTGGGTGGTTTCCAGCTCATTGATCATTTCCAGCAGTTTCTGGTCAGGCTCACCAGGTTTCTGGGTGCGGTTGATAAAAACAATCAGCTCAGAGAGTGACTTGACCGGCAAACCTTCCCGTCCAGCCAGGTAGTCTTCCAGCTGTTGCTTGACCTCCGAGAACAGCACCTCGTTATAAACCTCATAGGCTTGATCGGAGACGCCAGCATCCAACCGCTGCATCGGCACCAGAATCGCCCCCTGGGCCTTCATCACTTCGAGCGCCGCCTCATAGTGCTTGCGGTCTGCCCGCTTGGCTGGGTCCTTGGCCTCCTCTACGGACAGCTCAGGTAAAGGGGTGTAGCCAATTCGCTTGCCCTTCAAGGCATCGGAGCGCAGACCCTTGGTGTAGGCAGTGGTCTCGGTCATTGCGTTAAGCGCTTCTGTAGCATCACAGATATTGCGAGTGAACGTCCCCACCGCGTCCATGCGGGTACTGGTCATGACGCCTTCGGTACTGACCAGGCCCGTTGTTGTTTTCAGGCCAAACACACCATTGTAGGCGGCAGGGGTGATGATCGATCCGTTGGTTTCCAACCCCAATGCCACAGGCACATGCCCTTGGGCGACCGCCACTGCCGAACCTGAACTCGACCCCGCCACCGGCCCTCCGAGTCGATGGGGGTTAAGCGTCTGACCACCTCGGGAGCTCCAGCCATCCGCAGGTGAAAGTGAGCGAAAGTTGGAGAACTCACTCATATTGGTTTTCCCCACGATCACTACTCCGTGCTTCAACAAATTCTCGACAACCTTGGCGGTTTTAGTGGCCGGCGCGCCCACCAAGGCCTTCGAACCTGCACTGGTCTGCATGCGGTCATTGGTTTCAAAGACATCCTTGAGCGCTATCGGCACGCCATGCAAGTACCCGCGTACGCGGCCATTGGCACGTTCCTGATCGCGGGCCTTCGCCTCCCTCATGGCATCCGGGTTGGTTTCCAAAAACGCATTGCCGCCCTGTAGCCCACGATCAATATTGGCAATTTGTTTGAGCGAGTCCTTCAACAGCGACTCTGAGGTGACGCCGCCTCCTTGGGCCATCTCCGCTGACATCTGGCAGGCACTCTTGAAACCTTGCACCGGGTTTGAAAGCTCCTGAAGCAGGCCCGTGGCCCATCCACCTGCCGAAACTGGTCCGATCATGAAGTGCCCCTCTGTTTGACTGAGTGTGAGAGCTATCGGTCGATAGCGCCGCACCAGTCTAAGAGCCGACCACCCACCACTATTTCAGGCGAATCCTGCCACTGCGTCCTACCCTTCGCAGCCCGATGTAGGCATCAATACCTACGGCCGCAGCACGCGGTAAGCTCGTACCAGTGCCGCCAAGCGATCACCCGCCCAGCGCGCACCGTAAAACCAGACCTTGGAGCCGTCTTCCAGGGTTTCACACATACTGGGGTAGCCGCTTTTACAGGCGTGATGAAAGGCGGCTTCGGGATCCTCTGACACCAAGGCATCAAGGCGAAGACCTACCACCAGCTCGTCGATTTCATGACAAGCCTGCTGACAATCACCGCTGCGCTGCATATCCACTGCCACGCATTGCGCACCAGCCTGGCGCAGGGTGTCGAAGACTCGGTTCAAGGCCGCACTGCGTGCGACCCGTTCAACCTGCTTGCCCTGCACATAATGCTCGGCATAGCCGATACGATATCCCGTCAGCGGCAGCGAGGCGGTGAAGGTGGTGTTATTCAATACCAGCGGTACCTCCACCATCACCGGTTCGGTAGGGTCAACGCCGCTGATGGCGATCAGCGATAGCGCGGGATCGCGCACCGGCCGTATATGGGGAGCCAGGGCGTTATACCCAGGTATGGGCGTGGCGCCGGCACGTTGCTCGGTGCCAAAGACAATAGAAGGGGGAGCGGCACCGGGGGGTGAAGCGGGAACGTCGACGGCGTTCATTAGCGATGGCAGCGGTTGAGCTGACGCACACGGCAAACCCATCTTCCAAAGTTTCTTACAATGGCTGTCCATCGAAACATCCTCCCGGAGATAAAATTTCCGGGGGATCATCGCACTCTCTCTTGACCTTTGTCGCAGGGCTGAAATTCGCTGAAAAGCTCTTTTCCAAACGGGCCTTTGGCTCAGCCTGCTGCGTGTTCGTTGACCGATTGAGGTTCCACTTCCAGCCACCAGGCATGCCCACGCTCAGGCTGGTTCAAGCGAAAAGCCTGGCCCATCGCCGGAGTGGTGATCGAAACATTGCGCTCCCAGGCCAGGGCCATGATGCGGTCGAAGGGCTCATGCCAGGCGTGGAAGGCCAGGTCGAAGGTGCCATTGTGAATCGGCAGCAGCCAGCGCCCTTTAAGGTCGATATGCGCCTGTAGTGTCTGCTCCGGCTGCATGTGCACATGGGGCCAATCGACATTATAAGCGCCGGTTTCCATCAGGGTCAGGTCAAACGGCCCGTATTGCTCGCCGATGCGTTTGAAACCGTCGAAATAGCCCGTATCGCCACTAAAAAAGATACGCCGCGTGTCGTCGATCATCACCCAGGAGCACCACAGGGTCTGGTTGCCATCAAACAGGCCGCGCCCGGAAAAGTGCTGGGCCGGCGTGCAGACAAAACGAACGCCATCGACCTCGGTGCCCTGCCACCATTGCAACTGGCGGACTTTGCTGGCATCCACGCCCCATTTGACCAGTGTGTCGCCCACGCCCAGGGGCGCCAGGAAGTAGCGGGTCTTTTCGGCCAATTGGACCACCGCTTTGCGGTCGAGATGGTCGTAATGATTGTGGGAAAGGATCACCGCTTCCAGCGCAGGCAGCTCTTCAAGACTGATAGGCGGCTGATGAAAACGCTTGGGGCCGGCCCAACGCAATGGCGAGGCGCGTTCGGCAAACACCGGGTCGGTGACCCAGAATTTACCGCGCATTTTCAGCAGCACGGTTGAATGGCCGAGGCGATACACGCTGTGATCAGGGGCGGCCAATAACTGCTCGCGGGTCAGTGGCTGTACCGGAATCTGCCCCACCGGCCGTGTCGTTCGCGGCTTGTTGAATAGCATGTTCCAGAAAATGCGCAGGGTCTTGCCCAAGCCACCGTGCTGCACCGGCGTGTCGTTGCTGAAGTGCCCCAGGCCCTGCTCAGCAGGCTTGGGCGCCGAGGGCGCAGGGTCGAGACGGGTTGAAATCGTAGCCATGACAAAGTGACTCCTGCGGTCCGCTCAAGTATTACACTGCACAGTGTAGTTTCTAGATTGCAACAAAATCCGGAGCAAGTAAACTGCCCGGTGTAATTTCATTGTTGAGTCGAATGCCTTCCATGACTGCCCCCAAACGCCTCACCGAGCGTAAACGCGAAGCCATCGTGGCGGCGGCGATTGCCGAATTTCGCGAGCACGGCTTCGAGGTCACCAGCATGGACAAGATCGCCGCCAGCGCTGGCGTTTCCAAGCGCACCGTGTACAACCACTTCCCCAGCAAGGAAGAACTGTTCGCCGAGATCCTCCACCAACTGTGGGCCAGCAGCGTTGCCCAACTGGACGTGATCTACACCAGTGACCGCCCACTGCGCGACCAACTACGCACGTTGCTGGAAGCGAAAATGCAGATGATGTCAGACGCCAACTTCCTCGACCTGGCACGCGTGGCCATTGCTGCCACTATCCATTCGCCGGAGCGCGCGCAAGACATGGTCAACCGCCTCAGTGCGCGGGAAGAAGGCTTTACCCAATGGGTGCGCGCCGCCCAGGAAGACGGCCGCCTCACCGGCACCGACCCGGCGTTCGCCGCCCACCAGATCCAAAGCCTGCTCAAGGCCTTTGCATTCTGGCCGCAAATCACCCTCGGCCAGCCCACCCTCGACCCTGCCACCCAGGCCCACGTCATCGAATCGGCCATCGACCTGTTCCTCGCCGGCTACGAAGCCAGCACGCAGCGCACGCCCCAGTAAGCCCTGTTGCAGGAGCGACATTTAAGGTCGTTTATGGCGTTTTTGCCCGCTGTTTTGCGCAAATGGCCTGGAAGGACACTGATTAATCCCACAGGAATAATCGACAATCCACCTTTCTTATCCGACCACCGGCTCTGCCCGCTGACGCGTGCTGTTGCACCCGCAAAAAAGTTGACCCAGGACACTATGGAAAACAGACGAGGCAAAGGGCTTTCATTTGCCAGGCGTATCTACACGCCAAGGATTATCGGCCTGGGTATCGGTAGCATCAGCGTAATCGGGGCTTTGTATCCCTTGTCGATGCCCGGTTGGGTCTGGGCGTTGCTGCTGTTCAACGGCATTGCCTGGCCGCATGTGGCGTACCTGATTTCCACTCACTCGCCATTTCCCTACCAGGCCGAACAACGCAACCTGCTGTATGACTCAGTGCTGGGCGGATTCTGGGCCGCGGCCACTCAGTTTTCGCCACTGACAGCGGTGACTATTCTGTCGATGATGGCCATGAACAACGTCGCAGCCGGTGGCAAACGCCTGTTCCTGCGCGGGTTGCTGGCACAGGCGGCCGGTATCGCGGTGGCCTGGGGCCTGTTCGGCATCAAGTTCGACCCCAGCGTCAGCCTCACCGAGGTCTACACCTGCCTGCCGATGCTGACGCTCTACCCGATGGCCATCGGCATGGTCTGTTACCAGTTGGCGATCAAACTGTCGCAACACAAACGCGCCCTCAGCGCCCTGAGCCGCATCGACAGCCTCACCGGCCTGCTCAACCATGGTTCCTGGAAAGACCTGCTGAACCTCAAGTTTCACAAGTGCCAACAGCAACACGGCCAAGCGACCATTGCTTTGATCGATATCGACCACTTCAAGCACATCAATGACGTTCATGGCCACACCGTGGGTGACGCGGTGCTGCGCCAGTTGAGCCAAGCGCTGCGCGAACACTTGCGCGAAGAAGACCTGGCCGGCCGCTATGGCGGCGATGAGTTCTGTGTGATTCTTCCGAAAATGCGCATGCAAGCCGCTGCGCAGGTAATGGAGCATCTACGCGAAACCTTCAGTCACTATCGGCATCCGCAAATCCCAGACCTGCGCGTCAGCCTGAGCATTGGCCTGGCGGATTTCCACCCGTCCTTCAAGGACGCGGTCATGTGGCTCGATGCTGCGGATCGCGCGTTGTACACCGCCAAAAACAGCGGCCGCAACCGCGTCAAGATCAGCGAATGCACGGTCGTTCATTCAGCCTGAGTTGTCTGATGACACCTCGTCCGAATCTTGCTCCGCCCACCTGCTGCAATAGCATAATGCCGCCATTGGTCGCCTGGCCAAAATAGTCCTGCCTGACGAGCGAACTTCCAGGCCGATTGATCACTCTGAGACCGTTGTTCTACCCCCCTCTGTCAGCACCAGGAAGCTGGCAATGAGCAAGTCAACCGTAAGGCCAGGGGCCCTACGGGGTCAGGCGCAAATACATGGACCCCGCATACGCTTGCATGCCCGAGCCCTCCACCATGCTATTTCACGCTCACAAGAAAACCATCAGTACCCTGCAACACAGCCTTGCCCAACAGACCAGCCTGCTGGACGCCATCGAGCGCTCCATGGCCGTGATCGAATTCGACTTGCAAGGTACCGTGCTGCGCGCCAATGACAACTTCTTCAAGACCATAGGCTACCGCGCCGAACAGATCCTGGGGCAGCCCCATCGGATGTTCTGTACCCCGGCGTTCGCCCGCAGCGCGGACTACAACCAGTTATGGACGCACCTGCGCAACGGCCAATTCCAGTCGGGCACCTTTGAACGAGTAGGCGGCAACGGCGCCTCGGTGTGGCTGGAAGCCAGCTATAACCCGGTACGGGATGAAGCGGGGAATGTAATCAAAGTGGTGAAATACGCCATGGACGTCACCCCGCGCCTGCAAGCCGAGAGCGAAGCCAACGCCAAGCTTGCAGCCATCGACCGCGCCATGGCGATGATCGAGTTCAACCTCGACGGCACCATCATCACCGCCAACGGCAATTTCCTGCAGCGCATGGGCTACAGCCTGGCGCAGATCCAGGGCAAGCATCACCGCCTGTTTTGCACGGCCGAACTGGCCAACAGTGCGGCCTACAGCGAGTTCTGGAAGCGCTTGAACCAGGGCGAGCTGTTCAATGGCCAGTTCGAGCGGGTGGATAAACACGGCCAAGTCGTGTGGCTGGAAGCCAACTACAACCCGGTGTACGACGCCAGCGGGCGCTTGTGCAAAGTGGTGAAGTTCGCCTCGGACGTCACCGCCCGCGTGCTACAGCATGCCGCTGACGCACAGAGCGCCGCCCAGGCTTATCACCTGTCGTTGAACACCCAGGAGATGGCGGAAAAAGGCGCTGAGGTGATTCAGAAGACCGCCAGCGGCATGCGTGAAATTGCCGTGGATATCGACACCTCTTCGCAACTGATCGCCAAGCTGGGCGAACGCTCGCAACAGATCACCGCCATCGTCAACACCATTCGCGGCATTGCCGACCAGACCAACCTGCTGGCCCTCAACGCCGCCATCGAAGCCGCCCGCGCCGGCGAGCAGGGACGTGGCTTTGCCGTGGTGGCCGATGAAGTGCGGCAACTGGCCGCGCGCACCAGCGGCTCCACCGCGGAAATCTCCGGCATGATCGCCATGATCCAGGACGAAACCCGCCAAGCCATCGACAGCATGGACGCCACCCGCGACCGCGCTGCCCAGGGTGTGGAACTGGCCAACCAGGCCGGCACGGTGATCCTGCAGATTCGCGAAGGTACCGGCGAGGCGGTACAAGCGGTAAGCGCGTTTGCCAATGAGCGGGGCAATCGCTGAACCCTTGGCGCTGGCTGTCTGAGGGTTAACTTCGCAGCCAGCGCACATGCCGCCCCAACTCATCAAACAGCGTCACCACCGAGCGCAACGCCCGACAATCAGGCCGCGTCAACAACCACAACGCCGTATCGTGCCCTGCCAGCGCAGGGCCCAGCGGTTGCACGCCATTCCCGACTAGAAAATCCGGCAGCGCCGCTACGCCCAACCCTGCGCGCACTAATTCGGCCACCGACTGCATGCTGTTGCACCGATAACGGAGACGCACGCCCGGCAAATACTCACGGCGCCAGGCGACGGTGGGGTGATCGGGTAAAAAATCGTCCGGCGCGATCCAGGCCAGATCGGCCCACTCATGGTCTGGGTGCAGGCGCGCATAGTCGGCACTGGCACACACCTGATACGCCACCGCCCCCAGGCAACGTCCGACAAGATGCTCCGGCGGCGCCGTGGTCAGGCGCAGGGCGATATCCGCATCGCGGCGGCTGAGGTTGGCGAAGTCATTGGAGGTGCTCAGTTCCAGGGTCAACGCCGGGTAGGCCGGCATGAACTGCGCGAGGGCCGGCAACAGCAAGCCTTGCAACACTGAGTCGGTGCAGGTCAGGCGCACGGTGCCGCTGATCACTTCACCGCCCTGTTCCACGCCAATACGCGCCGCCTCCAGCGCCTGCTCGGCACGCTCGGCCTGTTGGGCCAGGTTGCTCGCCAGGCTGGTGGGCAAATAACCGGCACGGCTTTTTTCAAACAGGGTTTGGCCCAGCGCCGCCTCCAGCCGCCGCACCGCACGGAACACCGTGGATACATCGACCCGCAGCAGCGCCGCCGCCCGCGCCAGGGTACCGCCGCGCACCAGGGCCAGGACCAATGACAGGTCGGCGTAGTCGATTTGATAGTGCGTAGCTGCATTGAACATATGGGCAAACGCCAATATTGATTGCGTGAACGCCAATCTATAGTGGGTATCAACCCACCACAAGCCATGGGACGTACACGATGCCAACCCCCGCGCTGCACCTTGCCCTGATCGGTGACTACAACCCTGATGTGACCGCCCACCAAGCCATTCCCATGGCCCTGCAACAGGCCGCCGACGCTCTGGGCCTGAGCGTCCACGTGCAATGGCTGGCCACCGACACCCTTACCTCCACTTCTGCCCTGAGCGACTTCGACGGCTTCTGGTGCGTGCCCGGCAGCCCCTATCGCGACGTCGACGGCGCCCTGCGCGCGATACGTTTTGCCCGCGAACAAGGTCGCCCTTTCCTCGGTACCTGCGGCGGTTTTCAACATGCCGTGCTGGAATATGCCCGCCATGTGCTCGGCTGGGCCGATGCCCAGCACGGCGAATTAATGCCCGATGCTGAGCGCGCTGTCATCACGCCGCTGGACTGCTCCCTGGTGGAAGTGAACGACACCGTGCGCCTGGCCGCGTACACGCGCATTGCCCAGGCCTACGGCAGCCTGGACATCCACGAGGGTTACCGTTGCCGCTACGGCATCAACCCCACCTTTGCCGACGCCCTGCTGGACGCCAACCTGATTCCCACCGGCCACGATTCGGCGGGCGATCTGCGCGCGGTGGAACTGCTCGACCACCCGTTCTTCGTCGCCACCCTGTTCCAGCCCGAACGCGCCGCACTCAAGGGCATCACGCCGCCGCTGGTGATTGCGCTGCTCAAGGCCTGCCAGGAGGTATCGGCATGATTGCCAAAACACCCGCCCCACCTTATTACGCGGTAATTTTCAGCTCGCTGCGCACCGACGCCGACCGGGGTTATGGCGAGGCCGCCACGCGCATGCTGGAACTGGCCAGGCAACAACCGGGGTTTCTTGGGGTGGAATCGGCGCGGGAGGATGGGCTGGGGATCACCGTGTCCTACTGGGCCAGCGAGGCGGCGATCCTGGCCTGGAAACAACAGGCTGAGCATCGGCAAGTGCGCGAGCAAGGGCGGGCCACTTGGTATGCGGCGTTTCACACGCGGGTGTGCAAGGTAGAGCGGGCCTACACCTTCTCCACTTGAATCACCGAACCCGGTGGGAGCTGGCTTGCCTGCGATGCAGACACCTCGGTGATGCAGTGAAACCGCAGTGAGACTATCGCAGGCAAGCCAGCTCCCACATTTGCTCGTCATCGTTAGCAATCGCGGACGCTCAGCTCACCAAACTACGCAACGCGCTGATCTGCGGGATCTCTACCCGGCGCATATACACACGCAGCGGCTCGGTGATGTTGATGCGCTCGTCGATATTCTGGTCGAGCAACAACTGCAGGCGCGCTCGGCACAGGGTCATGGTGTGGTCGGCGGCCGGCAGCCAGACGAACTCGGCCGTGGGGATGATGCCGTCATCGGCCACGTCCATGCCGAATGAGTCTTCGCTGAATCGTACGATGTACTGGCCGGTCTTGCGGTTGAGGCCGACAAAACCCTGGAGTTGGTCGGCGGCCTGGCAGATAAGCTCGGAAGTGATGCGCATGGTAAACCTCACTGAAAAGTCCCACAGGGACTGGAAAGATGGTTTACACGCGTGGCAGAAAATACCGCCCTCTGGCGGGGCAGCTACCCGTAAGAATACTGCAACACCCTGCAAAAAAGTCGACAAAATTGGCCGGTGCGCACGTTAATGTCGGTTTGGTGATAGCGCCGTTCGCAATCAATTGTTAAAAAGGACACCTTCTCAAAGTTACCTCCACGAAAGGACTTCGCATATGCCTGTCACGTTTTCCAAAAGCGCCTTGCTGCTGGCGTTGATGCTCGGCCTTGGCCAGGCACAGGCTGCCGAGCCGGTCAGCCCGGCCGAATTGGCGACAAACGAAGGCATTCCCTACCCTGCCGTGATCGCTCACCGTGGTGCTTCCTACGATGCGCCTGAATCCACCGCCGCTGCCTACAAGGTTGCACGCGACCTGGGCGCCGACTACCTGGAACTGGACCTGCAACGTAGCAAGGACGGCGTGCTGTTCGCCCTGCACGACAACAACCTGCAGCGCACCACCGACGTCGCCACCAAGTTTCCCGAGCGCAAAGACGCACCCGCCAACGAGTTCACTTGGAAAGAGCTGCAAACCCTCGACGCCGGCAGCTGGTTCAACGCCGCCTACCCGGACCGCGCGCGCCCTGGTTTCGTTGGCCTGAAAATCCTGAGCCTGGACGACATCATCAAGATCGCCGAAGGCAACCCCTCGCACAAACCCGGCCTGTACATCGAGACCAAGGAGCCCAAGCAGTTCCCCGGTATCGAAGCCGACCTGAAAAACAAGCTGCTCGACAAAGGCTGGCTGAGCTCCGCCGGCTCCAAACTGGGCAAGAGCAATACCGGTGTCGGCCAAGGCAAGGGCCGCGTGGTGCTGCAAACCTTCGAAACCGCCAGCCTCAAAGTGCTGCAGAAGGAAATGCCCAACACTCCGAAAATCCTGCTGTTGTGGGTGGGTGAAGGCAGCATCGAGCCCAAATCCAAAGTGACCTTCGCCGAGTCTGGCGAATCCACCAAGGCCGCCTACTACGCCAAGCAAGAGCCTAAAGACGCTGCCGAATTCGAAAAATGGGTTGATGAAGCCAAAAGCCTCGGCGCCATCGGCACCGGCCCGTCGGCCGAGCTGACCGACCACGGCGACCAGAGCTACACCGACCTGGTGAAGCCTGAAATGAACAAGCTGACCCACGACAAGGGCCTGCTGGTGCATGTGTATACGGTGGATGAGCCGGTGGACTTCGAGAAAGTGATGAAGGCCGGCGTCGATGGCATTTTCACCAACCGCGCCGCCGAGCTGTTGAAGTTCTACAAGCGCTGGCCGTCGTCCAGCGTGCAAGACCTGCTCAACGACCATAAGTACTAAAAGCGTTAGTGTCAGTGAGCCATTAAGGATGAGTTAAGTTGCGCCGGTTAATCTGGCGCCACTTAAACAGCTCAACCTAAGAAGGACACACACCATGAAAACCTTGACTGCCCTGTTCGCTGCTACTGCCCTGACCTTGACTGCCGGCCTGGCCCAGGCTGATGTCCGTCCGGACCAGATTCCTAGCCTGCTCAAGTCCGGTGAAGTGATGGCGTTCGAAAAGCTTAACGCCGCCGCCGTCGCCCAACATGCCGGCGCGACCATCAACGATACCGAGTTGGATCACGAAGCTGGCAAGCTGGTCTACGAAGTGGATCTGACCGACACCACCGGCAAGAAATGGGATGTGAAGCTCGACGCCAAGACCGGTGCCGTGCTGGAAAACAAGCAAGACACCTGAGTTGAACCTTGAAAAAGCGCGCCACCTTCGGGTGGCGCGTTTTTTTATGCGCGCCTCAAACGGTCACATAACCGTCATACCGCCTTGCAATGATTCGCTCAGGAACCTGTGAAAAGTCCTACAGGCCCTTTCTCTGCGAGTCGCCATGAACCACAGCATCGACCACGGCCATCAAGATTCCGATCTGTTTGGCCTGCTTTACGGTTTTCGTTTTCGCCCCGGCGAGAAAGGCCAACAAATTGATTCCGCCACCGCCCTCGCCGCCTTACAGCACCCGCCAGACCCGGACGAATTCCTGTGGCTGCACCTGAACCTGGCGCACGCCGCCTGCGAGCGCTGGATGCAGGCGCATTTGTCGCTGCCGGAAGAGTTTTTTGAAGCCTTGCATGAGGGCTCACGCTCCACGCGCATCGAGCATGTGGACTCGGCCTTGTTGGCAGTGGTCAACGATGTGGTGTTCAACTTCAGCAGCATGGTGTCGTCGGATATTTCCACGCTATGGGTGTGCGCTCGCAGCCGCTTGCTGGTGAGCGCGCGCCTGCAGCCTTTGCACTCGGTGGATAAATTGCGCTCGTCGGTGAAGGCCGGCGAACACTTTCGCTCCCCCTTGGAGCTGTTGGTGCACCTGCTGCGCGACCAGGGCGAAGTGCTGACGCAGATCGTGCGCAAGACCAGTATCAGCGTCGACCATATCGAAGATCAGCTGTTGTCTTCGCGCCTGTCCACCAACCGCGCCGAACTGGGTGCCGCCCGCCGCGTGCTGGTGCGCCTGCAACGCCTGCTGGCGCTGGAACCGGGCTCGCTGCTGCGCCTGCTCAATCGCCCGCCGCAATGGCTGCAAAAGGAAGACGTGAAGGAGTTACGCAAATCCACCGAGGAGTTTGCGCTGATCATCAACGACCTGACCGCCTTGGGCGAACGCATCAAGCTGTTGCAGGAAGAGATCGCCGCCAACCTCAATGAACAGAGCAACCGCACGCTGTTTACCCTCACGGTGGTGACGGTGCTGGCGCTGCCGATCAATATCATTGCCGGCTTTTTTGGCATGAATGTGGGTGGGGTGCCGCTTTCCCAGGATCCGGAAGGCTTCTGGATACTGGTGGCCTTGGTCGCAACCTTCACCCTGATCGCTGGACGGTGGGCATTCCGCAAATTCTCAAATTGAAATAAGCCCAAAGGTGGGAACTGGCTTGCCTGCGATTGCGGTGTATCAGCCAAGACAATGCAAGCTGGCCCACCGCTATCGCAGGCAAGCCAGCTCCCACAGGAGTTTGCGTTTATTCAGTGATTGAAGAGTCCCGACATCGCTTTGAGCCGCTTCTTGTACACCCGCCGCGCCTCCAAAGCCTCCTCGAGGCTCACCGCCACAAACCCCGCTCGCTGGTTGGGCTGCATCTGCCCGATCAAGTCCAGGTCGGCGCTGATCACCGTGCCAATCATCGCGTAGCCACCGCCCGACACCGCATCGCGGTGCAACACAATCGGCTCCAGCCCCGCCGGTACTTGAATCGAGCCAATCGGGTAGCAACTGTCCACGATGTTGGAAGGATCGGAGCCCGCGCCAAACGGCTGTTCCCGTGGCTGGAAGCTCAACGCGCTGCCGCCCTTGAAGCGGTAGCCGATGCGATCGGCCTCGGAGCCCACCGTCCACGGCTCGGCAAAAAAGCTGCTTTTGGCCTCGTCAGTCAAGCGCTCGTAATACAGCCCCGGCACTACCCGCAACGTCACATCGCCGCCGACCGAACGCCGCAACGCCATCGGCAAGCTGTTGCCCGCACGCCCCATACCGCTGGCGGTACCGATCGGCAATTGATCGCCCTCCTGCAAGCGTCGGCCGTTAAACCCGCCGAGGGCGCCGAGTGTGTAGGTGGAGCGGCTGCCGAGCACCAACGGCACGTCGATACCGCCGGCGACGGCGAGGTAGGTGCGTGCGCCGGCCTTGGGAAACTCGAACCGCAGCACCTGCCCGGCGCGCACGGCAAAGGCGGTGTCCTGGTGCACCACTTCACCGTCCAGGCGCGGCGACATCAAGGCGCCGCTCAAGGCCACCAGCGCGTCCTGCTGGAACTCCAGCTCCGGCCCGATCAGCGTGCATTCCAGGCCCGCCGCGCCCACAGGATTGCCCACCAGGTGGTTGGCCGCACTCAACGCGTATTGGTCCAGCGCCCCCGACGGCGGGATGCCCAAGTGGTAATAACCTTCGCGGCCCAGGTCCTGCACGGAGGTGGCGAGGCCAGGTTTGAGGACCTTGATCATGCCAGCGCCTCCTGCAGGGTTTTCGGGTAGCCGATGGGGTCGGCAAGAAAGGCATCCAGGGAAAACTCCACCGGGCGGATGCGCAAGTCGAAACGACCGGCGTCCACCTCGGCGACCGCCAGGTCATAAGCCTCGCGGTCCATCGGCTTGAACTGCACGATATCGCCAGGGCGGAAGAACACCATGTGCTCCTTGAGGTACGCCAACTGCTGCGCCGGGTCGTAGATCGGTGCCGGGGTAACGCCGAACATCTGGTAACCGCCCGCGCCACGCACCGAGTAGATACACCCAAAGCAGCCGCCATGGCCCAGGGTCAGTTTCGGCGTGTCGGTGCGTGGGCGCAGGTATTTGGGCACCTGCAATTGCCGCTCGCGTTCGACCATCTGGAACATGAACGGCAAGCCCGCGACAAAGCCGACCATCGACACAAACCACGGCGCGCCACTGTGGGCGGCGATGAACGCGTCCACGTCGGCCAGGCCATTGATGCGTGCCGCATATTCCAGGTCTGTGCCGCTGGGGTCTTGGTGGCGGTCACGAAAACGCATCAGGGTTTCGCGGGTCCAGGGGTCGTTATAGAGCACCGGGATTTCGATGATGCGCGTGCGCAAGGTGCGTTCGGCCACGGCCTGGGCTTCGGCGCTTTGCACGGCGTCGAGCAGCGCCTGAGGGGCAATGCGGTCAGGGTCGAAGCGAATCTGGAACGATGCGTTGGCCAGGCAGACATCCAGTACGCCTTCCAGTGCCAGGCGCTCCACGGCGCGGGTCACCGCCATGCCCTTGAAAAAAGCCTCCAGGGACATGCTGTTGCTGACCTCGGCAAACAGGTGTTCATCACCGCCGAAGCTGTAGCGGATGGGGGACGTTTCAGCCATGTCTGTTCCTCTTGGAATCATTGTAGAAAGGCAGGCAAAAAAGTAAGGGTTGGCTCTTATTGGGGAGGTCTGACGTCGATACCCGCCTGGTCCAGGGCTTCACGGGTGGCCTCCACCAGCTCCAGGGCGCCAGGGGTGTCGCTGTGCAGGCAGATGGAATCGAATTCGATCGCCAGGTCTTCGCCTTCGACGGTACGTACCAGGCCGGTCTGACACGCACGCAAGACGCGCGCGGCCACTGTGGCGGAGTCCAGCGCCCGCACATTGCGGGTAAACACGATGGAACCGCTGAGGTCGTATTCACGGTCGGCATAAAACTCGCGCACCACCGGCTGCCCCAGTTCCTTGGCAATGCGCCAGATCACCGAGTTGGGCATGCAGTACAGCATCAGCGTGGGCTCGATGATTTGCAGGTTTTGCACCAACAGCCGGGCGGCCTCTTCATCGCGGGCCAGGTGCATGTAGAGCGCGCCGTGAGGCTTGATATGTTGCAAGGTCACGCCTTGGGCGCGGGCCATTTCACGCAAGGCACCGAGCTGGTAGAGCATGTCGTCCACCAGTTCCTGGGCCGGTGCGTTGATATGCCGACGACCGAAACCCACCAGGTCACGAAAGCCTGGGTGCGCGCCAATCGCCACACCTAGTTGCTTGGCGCGCTCGACGGTGCGGCGCATGGTGCCTGGGTCGCCGGCGTGAAAGCCGGTGGCGATATTGGCCGAGCTGATATAGGCCATCAGCTCTGCGTCGACGCCGTCGCCGATGGTCCAGGGGCCAAAGCCTTCGCCCATGTCTGAATTGAAATCCACTGCCTGCATCAAGGTCGCTCCGCCAAAGGTGATGCCCGCAAAGTAGGCCGTGGCTTGACCCCTTGGGAAGATCTATTATCAGATGGCCCATCTTCTGAAAATCAGATAGCTTTTTATCCTCGACCCCCGATCGTTCCCACGCTCTGCGTGGGAATGCAGCCATGGACGCTCTGCGTCCGCACTTGAGACCGTGACGCGGAGCGTCACAAGAGGCATTCCCACACAGAGCGTGGGAACGATCAATAAGCAGAGTGCGATATGTCTTTAACCTTGCGCCAGGTTCGCTATTTCGTCGCCACTGCGGAAATCGGCCAGATTTCCCAGGCAGCAATTCACCTGAATATTTCCCAATCGGCGGTGACCACAGCGATCAAGGAGCTGGAAGCCATGCTCGGCGTGCAGTTGTTCGTGCGCTCGGCCCAAGGCATGAACCTCACCGACGCGGGGCGGCATTTTCTCAACCGTGCCTATGTGATTGTGCGCAGCGTGGAGGATGCCCTCAACAGCCCGTTGCCGGACTACCGCGCCAGCGGCGTGCTGCGGGTGGCGGCCAGCTACACCGTGCTGGGTTATTTCCTGCCGCACCATTTACAGCGCATGGAGCATTGGCATCCGGACGTGACCATCGAGGTGTTCGAACAGGAGCGCCAGGCCATCGAACAGGGCCTGCTCGACGGCCAGTTCGACATGGCTGTGGTGCTCACTGCCAACCTCACCCACGCGGATATCGTCTCGGAAATTCTATTCAACTCCGAACGCCGCCTGTGGCTGCCCAGCCATCACCCATTGTGCGAACGCGGTGCCGTGAGCCTGGCCGACGTGGCCCAAGAACCCTACATCTTGCTCACCGTCGATGAAGCCGAACACAGCGCCATGCGCTACTGGGAACAGGCCGGGCAAACGCCCAAGGTGCGGCTGCGCACCAGCTCGGTGGAGGCGGTGCGCAGCATGGTTGCCAATGGCAGCGGCGTGGCGATCCTGTCAGACCTGGTGCACCGGCCCTGGTCCCTGGAAGGCAAACGCATCGAAACCCTGACCGTGACCGACCCGGTCACCCCCATGAGCGTCGGCCTGGCCTGGCACCGCGAGCGCGCGTTTACCCCCGCGATGCAAGCGTTCCGGGATTACTTCCACGACGCGTTCCTGGCGCCCCAGCAGTTGTCGGCACGCCGTTAAAGATGAGCTTGCAGGGTGGCGGTCAACCAGTCCATGAACACCCGCACCCGCAACGGCAGATGCCGCTGGCCGGCGTACAGCAACGACACATCCAAGGGCGGCGCCTGGTAGTCGGGCAGCACCGCCACCAACTCGCCGCTGGCCAATAAGTCGCGTATGCCGAGCTGCGGCACCTGGGTGATGCCAAACCCGCCCAGGCACGCCGATTGATAGGCGTCGGTGCTGTTGACCGTCACCCGGCCTGCCATCGCCAGCCGCTGCACCTTGTTGCCCACCAGGTATTCGAACCCGGCCGAGCGTGCGCCCAGCGGCCGCACGTAATGCACCAACTGATGATGCGCCAGGTCTGCCAGGGTGTCGGGCACGCCATACCGTTGCAGGTACGCCGCGCTCGCGCAGTTGACCATCGGCATGCTGCACACCCGCCGCGCTACCACAGTTTGATCGGGCTGGGCGCCGACGCGCACCACGCAATCAAAACCTTCGGCGATCAGGTCCACCTGGCGGTCCGAACAGCTGATTTCCATGTCGATCAGCGGATGGCGCGCCATGAACGTGGGCAAGTTCGGCAAGATCACGCCCCGCGCCATGACATTGGGCATGTCCACCCGTATGCGTCCGGCCAATTGGGTTTCGTCCTGACGGAACAAACCTTCCAACTCTTCCATGTGCGCCAGCAGATCCTTGCTGCGCTCATACAACACACGACCATCCTGGGTCGCCTGCACCTTGCGCGTGGTGCGTTGCAACAGCCGAGCGCCGAGCAACTCCTCCAACGCCTGCACATGCTCGGAGACCGTAGAGCGCGGCAAGCCCAGGCTTTGGCCGGCCTGGGTAAAGCTCGACAACTCAGTAACGCGTACGAAGGTGCGCAGCAGCTCAAGCTTATTCATTAGATTGTTCGCCTTATCCGGCCAGTGATTTCGATATCAGCCTGTTTATCACGTTATGGCCGGACAAATACACTCAGTCCCACTCACCCCATTCGAGGACTGCACCATGACCCGTAAAATCGCACTCATCACTGGCGCTAGCCGTGGCCTGGGCAAAAGCGCCGCCCTGCACCTGGCTGCGCAAGGCATCGACATCATCGGCACTTACCACAGCGCAGCGGCCGAAGCCCAAGCCGTGGTTGCCCAGGTAGAGGCCTTGGGCGGTCGCGCCGCCATGCTGCAACTGGACGTCAGCCAGAGCGCAACCTTCGATGCATTCGTTGGCCAGATCGGCACACTGCTCAAGGATGTGTTCGCCCAGGAGCATTTCAACTTCCTGATCAACAACGCCGGGGTTGGCACCTACGCAAGCTTTGCCGAAACCACCGAAGCCCAGTTCGACCAGTTGGTGGCGATCCATGTGAAGGCACCGTTTTTCCTCACGCAGAAACTGCTGCCGCTGATCAGCGATGGCGGGCGCATCATCAATATCTCCAGCGGCCTGGCGCGCTTCAGCCTGCCGGGGTATGCCGCCTACGCATCTATGAAAGGCGCGGTGGAAGTCTTGTCGCGCTACCAGGCTAAAGAACTGGGCCCACGGGGTATTACCGTGAACACCCTGGCACCGGGCGCGATTGCCACCGACTTCGGCGGCGGCGCGGTGCGCGATAACACCGATGTGAATGCGATGGTTGCCAATAACACCGCCCTGGGCCGCGTAGGCTTGCCGGACGACATTGGCGGGGCGATTTCGACCTTGCTGGCCGATGGCAGTCATTGGATCACCGGCCAGCGGATCGAGGCGTCGGGCGGGATGTTCCTATAAGCGACGCACGCCTACGGGGTAACTGGGGTTTTACCGGCGAATTTCTCGCGCAGCACGTCATAACCCCAGTGGTACACGTAGGTGTACGGCAGGAAGAACAACAACACGCCAATGTCGAGGATGAAGGCTTCCAACAGGCTGATCTTCATCAAGGCGGCAATCAACGGCACTGCCAAGAGGATCAGGCCGCCTTCAAACAGCAGCGCATGCAGCACACGGGTCCAACCACCGTTGGCCAGTTGCAGGCGATTTTTAAGGCGGTCGAACAGGCTGTTGAACACCACGTTCCAGCTCAGTGCCAACAGGCTGATGCCCAGGGTCACTGCGCCCATCTCCAGCGCTGGCCGGCCGGTGATCCACACCAACAGCGGCGTGCAAATCAATAAGGCCAACCCCTCGAAACCAAGGGCTTGAAAAACGCGTTCAGTAAGGGATTTGGTAGGGGTCATAGCCCGGCTCCGTGAGTGACGATGGTTGCCATGATCAGGCTTTGTCTCGATACTTCATAACCAATAACCATCGATCAAGGCGATAGTCATGGCCTCCCATGAAGTGCTTCAGGCGTTTGTCCAGGCTGCCACCCAAGGCTCGTTTTCCGCGGCGGCGCGCAAGCTGGGCAAAAGCCAGTCCACCGTGAGCGCGGCAGTGGCCAGCCTTGAGATTGACCTGAACGTGGTGCTGTTTGACCGCAGCAGCCGCAAGCCGACCCTCACACCGGCGGGGCAAGTGTTGCTGCAACGGGCTGAGCAAGTGCTGGAAGCCAGTAGCCGCCTGGAGCTGGCAGCCAGTCAGTTATCGCAAGGCCTGGAGCCGAAGTTGAGTCTCGCCATGTCCGATACTTATCAGTCTGATCGATTCGAGGTCGCTCTCAGCGCCTTCGAACAACGCTACCCAGACCTTGAGCTGGAATGCCTGATCGCGGAATGCGAAGACTTGATCGCACTGGTGCAAAGTGGCCGGGCGCAGATCGCGTTTATCGAGAAACAAGAAGCCTACCCGCCGGACCTGACGTTCTCCCCCGTGGAAGAGCGCACGGAGATCGCGCTGTTCGTCTCGCCCAGACACCCATTGGCAACCCTGGACAAGGTTCACTCGCACACCTTGCAACAACACCGGGAGTTGCGCTTGGCGAGCATCATCAGCCCCAATGAAAACCGCGGCACGCAACGTGTGTGGTCGGCGCCGAGTTACCTGATGCTGATGGAAATGGCACAGCTGGGTTTTGGTTGGGCACCGATACCGCGCTGGCTGGTGGAGCGTTTTGGCGGCAACCAGTTGGTTGAACTCAAGGTGCGCAGTTGGCCGCGTTCGGTGGCGGTGGATGCGCTGTGGTCCCGGCACCAGCCGCCGGGGCCTGCGGGGAGCTGGTTGCTGGGCAAGATGCTGGAGTGAACGCAGTGCAATGTAGAGGGGGCCGTTAGAGAGACGTTGGCTGTCAGGCCGTCATCGCAGGCAAGCCAGCGCCCACATTGGATCGCGGGGCGTCATAACATCGTGTTGGCTATTTGAGTTCGGCGAGGCGTCGCGTGATGAAGCGTTTTTCTGGCGCCTGTTGCGTCAGCGACAGCGCTTTTTCGTACGCGCTGCGAGCTTCGTCAAACCGCCCCAACTGCCGGCAAAATTCCCCACGCGCCGAATGCGCCAAGTGATAGTCCTGCAACTCACCGCGCTGCAAAAGGTTGTCTACCAGCGCCAGCCCCGCCAAAGGCCCCTGCTCCATCGCCACCGCTACCGCACGGTTCAACTCGATCACCGGCGACGGCACAGACCTGAGCAATACATCATAGAGCCCGACAATCTGCCGCCAATCGGTTTCCCCTGCGCTGGGCGCCTCGGCGTGCACGGCGGCAATCGCAGCCTGCAAGCAATACGGCCCGAAGCGTGGCGTCATCAGCGCCTGCTCCACCAATGCGCAGCCTTCAGCGATCAAGGCCCTGTCCCAAAGCGTACGATCCTGAGCGTCCAACAGCACCAGTTCGCCGCTGGCAGAAGTGCGGGCAGGCCGACGCGACTCGTGCAGCAACATTAACGCCAGCAAGCCCATGACTTCCGGCTCGGGCAGCAACTCCAGCAGCAAACGCCCCAGGCGAATGGCCTCCAAGGTCAGGTCCTCGCGGGTGAGGTCGGCACCCGCTGAGGCCGAATAGCCCTCGTTGAACACCAGGTAAATCACCCGCAACACACTATCCAATCGTTCGGGCAGTTCGGCGCGGGACGGCACTTGATAGGGGATTTTCGCCTCACGGATCTTGCCCTTGGCGCGCACGATGCGTTGAGCAATGGTGGTGGGCGTGGCTAGAAAAGCGTGAGCGATGGCCTCGGTGCTCAGGTCGCAGATCTCGCGCAAGGTCAGCGCAACCTGGGCATCGGCTGCCAACGCTGGGTGGCAGCAAGTGAACATCAGGCGCAGGCGGTCGTCTTCCACGTCTTCATCACTCCAAGGCGCGGCCTCCAACGCCTCGGCCTGCTCTTCCAATAACGGGGTAAAACGCGACTGCCGACGCAGGCGGTCGATGGCTTTGAAGCGGCCGGTGGACACCAGCCACGCCCGTGGATTATCCGGCACGCCATCCTCGGGCCAGCGCTGCAGGGCGACGAAAAATGCTTCGTGCAGCGCCTCCTCGGCCAAGTCGAAATCCCCCAGCACACGAATCAACGTCGCGAGCACGCGGCGTGATTCGCGGCGGTAAATAGCGTCGATCTGCTGGGTCAATCGACCATGTCCTCGGTCACCAACTTCACCAGGCGGTCCAGGCTCTGGCCCCAGCCGTCATGAAAGCCCATGGCTTCGTGGGCCTGCTTGTCCTCGGCACTCCAGTGCATGGCGCGGGCGGTATAGAGGGTCTTTTCGCCGACCTCCTCAAAGGTGACTTCGGCGCTCATGAACGGCTTGCCCGAAGGCACCCAACCCGGCATGAACGCGTCGGTAAACACCAGGCGGTTGGGCGCGTCGATCTCCAGGAACACGCCTTGGGTCGGGTACTCGCTGCCATCCGGGGCGCGCATCAAGGTGCGGAACAAGCCGCCGACCCACAGGTTCATCTCGCATTCAGGGGTGGTCATGCCGTGGGGGCCCCACCATTGTTGCAGCAGGGTTGGCTCGGTCCAGGCGCGAAACACCCGGCGGCGCGGCGCATCGATCAAGCGGCTGATGGACAGTTCAAATTCGGCGGGTTGAATGTTCACGGGGCAACCTCCTCAAGTCTTTTGATTATTGTGTTGAGAGATTCAATTGGCGCACGGGGCGCACTTCCACACTGCCGACCCGGGCTGCCGGAATGCCGCCAGCCACCTGGAGCGCTTCATTGAGGTCCTTGGCGTCGATCAGGTAGAACCCGGCGAGCTGCTCCTTGGTTTCGGCAAACGGCCCGTCGGTAATCGACAGCTTGCCGCTGCGCATGCGCACGGTAGTGGCGGTGGTCACCGACTCCAGCGGCTCGGCGGCCAGCATGCGCCCGCTGGCCTGGATGGACTCGGCGTAGGCCAGACATTCCGAGTCGTGGGGGCTGTCGGGCGAGGTGTGCAACGCCTGTTCGTCGCTGTAGATCAAGCACAGGTATTTCATGGCGTTCTCCGTTTTCGGACTACTGACTATAGTTCGCAGTGCTCAAGGTTTCAGGTCGAATAACGCCGTGCCGCTTTGCATATCAAACGGTGCCGACCAGTGCTCGTGCACCACCTTCCATTGGCCATCGATACGCTGGTAGCCGGCGGTCACGCGCATCCAGCAGGCCTTTACCTCGCCGTCCGGCCCGGCGCCGCCGCAGTGGGCCAGCCAGTGGGCAAACGCACTGTCTGGCGCATCGACGACATGCAATTCATGAAACTCGAAGATGCCGGGGCCGGGGCAGTGCTCCATGCACGCCTCCCAATGCGCGCGGTAGGCCGCCTTGCCCTTGAATTGCAGAGCGGTTACGGCGTCGAACGAGACGATATCGTCGGCGTAAAAGCTGACAATTTTGTCGATATCGCGACTGACGACGGCGTCTTTCCATTGCTCGATCAGGCTCTTGATTGCAGTGCTCATGGCGATGACTCCTTGGGGTGGAAAATCACGGAAGACACCCTTAGTCGAATGGCCCCGAGGGAAATCGACATCCCCCTGAAAAATAATTTCCCGTGGCTCAAACCCGATAAACTGCCACTTCTCTTGCAGCCGTTCGGATAGTCCCATGCCAACCCGCCTCGTTGCTTACGAGGCGCTGAACGCTGTGCAACAACAGCAAGTCGGCGCCATCGAAGTTCACCCTGAACAACTGCCGTTTTGCGGCGATATGTATTGCGCCCTCAATACCCTGCTCGCCAACCCGAGCCCTGGGGTCAAGGGCTTTGCGCTGTTGGTCGACGACCTTCCTGTGGCGTTCTTGCTGCTCAAGCGACCACCGTGCCTGCCTCATTGGGCCGATGAACACAGCGCCACACTCCACGCGCTACAGGTAGACCGGCATCAACAGGGGCGTGGATACGGCAAGATGTGTTTGCAGGCGTTGCCCGCCGTGGCGCGCGAGGCCTGGCCGCAGACCAAGGGGTTGGAGTTGTCGGTGGATGCCCACAACCTGGCGGCAATGGGGTTGTATCTGGGGGCAGGATGGGTGGATCGCGGTGAGGCGTACAAGGGTCGCGTAGGGTATGAGCGCCGGTTGAGCTTCAGGTTTAATCCATAGCGGCAATGTCACGTAAACATGACTTTTAAGCGTGCATGTCGTGTTTACGTGACATCGGGTGCAGTGTCAGCCCCGCTCCCCGATCGGCAGCCAGATTTCCACCGTCCCCGTGCCCTTACTGGCATCGAAGTCCGCGCTATAGCGCTCGAAATCCGCGCCCATGACTTTGTAGCCCGAGTGCGGCAGCCATTCGAACATGATGCGCTCGTAGGTTTGCTCCAGCGCCTGCACCGGCCCGTAGTGGGGGAACACGGCATAGTTGAGTGGCGGAATTTCGATCACCTCGAAATTGCTTGGCACATCTTTCCTGGCCGGGACTTCAACACCTGCCAGGTAATCGAATTCGCCGTGATGCGGGTTATGGCACACCCCGTAGGTCACACCGCCGACGCGCTTCTTGATGTCCTTGATGCAGGTATCGAACAACTCCCACAGCCGTGGGATATCGCCCACGGTGGCCTTCGAATATCGCCCTTGCACCCCGGCGATCACCAGGGCCTTACCGGCTTCCAGGCGTGGCTCCAACGGTTGTTTTGTCTGCTGATCCATACGAACAGTCTCCTTCTTATGAGGGAACAAACCCGCATCGAGTATAGGGGCATACCCGCGCCGTACTCCATGTAGAAATTTTTCCTACACATCTGGACAACTTGCCATCATCGCTCGTATTGTCTGCCTCGCAGGCCACCGCAGTGGCCGACGTCGCTCGGACGGTTCCGGGCGCTTACGTACCTCGAGGCAACAATGGCAGACCAAGGTTCGCCGCGCCGCTTTGCGCGCATAGATCGACTCCCCCCTTACGTTTTCAATATCACTGCCGAGCTGAAGATGGCTGCGCGTCGGCGCGGCGAAGACATCATCGACTTGAGCATGGGTAACCCTGACGGCGCCACGCCTCCTCATATCGTGGAGAAAATGGTCACCGTCGCCCAGCGTGAAGACACCCACGGCTACTCCACCTCCAAAGGCATTCCGCGCCTGCGCCGGGCGATTTCGCGCTGGTACAAGGACCGTTACGCGGTGGATATCGACCCTGAGTCCGAAGCCATCGTGACCATCGGTTCCAAGGAAGGCCTGGCGCACTTGATGCTGGCCACCCTAGACCAGGGCGATACCGTGCTGGTGCCCAACCCCAGCTACCCGATTCATATCTACGGCGCAGTGATTGCAGGTGCCCAGGTACGTTCGGTGCCGCTGATACCGGGCGTGGATTTCTTCGCTGAGCTGGAGCGCGCGATTCGCGGCTCGATCCCCAAGCCGAAGATGATGATCCTCGGCTTCCCGTCCAACCCCACCGCGCAGTGTGTGGAACTGGACTTCTTCGAACGGGTGATCGCCCTGGCCAAGCAGTACGACGTGCTGGTGGTGCACGACCTGGCCTACGCCGACATCGTCTACGACGGCTGGAAAGCCCCCTCGATCATGCAAGTGCCCGGCGCCAAGGACATTGCGGTTGAGTTTTTCACCCTGTCCAAGAGCTACAACATGGCCGGCTGGCGCATCGGCTTCATGGTAGGCAACCCGGAACTGGTCAACGCCCTGGCACGCATCAAGAGCTACCACGACTACGGCACCTTCACCCCGCTGCAAGTGGCGGCGATTGCAGCGCTGGAAGGCGACCAACAGTGCGTGAAGGACATCGCTGAACAGTACCGCCAGCGTCGCAATGTGCTGGTCAAAGGCCTGCATGAGCTGGGCTGGATGGTGGAGAACCCGAAGGCGTCGATGTACGTCTGGGCCAAGATTCCCGAGCAGTATGCCGCCATGGGCTCGCTGGAGTTTGCCAAGAAACTGTTATTGGAAGCGAAGGTGTGTGTGTCGCCGGGGATCGGTTTTGGTGAGTATGGCGATGATCATGTGCGCTTTGCGCTGATCGAAAACCAGGACCGGATTCGCCAGGCGGTGCGAGGCATTCGGGGGATGTTCAGGGCGGATGGGTTGGTCAGCAAAGCCTGACCTGATTTACCTGAAGAAACCCAATTAATGTGGGAGCTGGCTTGCCTGCGATGCAGACACCTCGGTGTTTCAGATGTACCGAGGTGATGCTATCGCAGGCAAGCCAGCTCCCACATTTTGATCGAGTTGCCGCCACTGCTTTTGTGGTGTGGCTTACACTACCAACGACAGCAACATGATGAAGATCAGCGCCACGATCGACAGAATGGTCTCCATCGCCGTCCAGGTCTTGAACGTCTCGGCCACGGTCATGTTGAAGTACTGCTTGACCAGCCAGAACCCCGCATCGTTGACGTGAGACAGGATCAACGAACCCGCGCCCGTCGCCAGTACCAGCAACTCGCGGTTAACCCCTGGGATCATGCCCACCACCGGCACCACAATGCCCGCGCCGGTAATGGTCGCAACCGTCGCCGAACCGGTGGCAATCCGAATCACCGCCGCCACCAGCCACGCCAGCAGGATCGGGTTGATCTGCGCGTTCACCGCCATATGGCCGATCACGTCGCCCACGCCGCTGGTCACCAGCATCTGTTTGAAACCACCACCGGCACCGATGATCAGGATGATCGCGGCGGTCGGCGCAAGGCTGGCGTCGAGCAACTTGAGGATCTGCTTGGAGTGGATACCCTGGCGATGGCCAAAGGTGTACAGCGACAACAGCAACGCCAGCAGCAGTGCGGTGATCGGGTGGCCGATCATGTCCATCCAGTTACGCACCACGTTGCCTTCAGCGAACGCGATGTCGGCAAAGGTTTTGAGTAGCATCAGGAACACCGGCAGCAGCACGGTGACCAGGGTGATGCTGAAGCTTGGCAGCGACTTGTTATCGGTCTCGCGGGCCAGTTGGTCCACCAGTTCCTGGGACGGGTTGCCCGGGATGTACTTGGCGATGAACGTACCGAAAATCGGGCCGGCGATGATGGCGGTCGGCAGCGCAACGATCAGACCGTACAGGATGGTCTTGCCGATATCGGCACCGAACACGCCGATGGCCAGCAGCGGGCCCGGGTGCGGTGGCACCAGACCGTGCACCGCCGACAAACCGGCCAGCAGCGGGATACCGATCTTGATCAACGACACGCCGGTACGCCGGGCGACAATAAACACCAGCGGGATCAGCAATACAAAGCCGATCTCGAAGAACAGCGGGATGCCCACCAGGAACGCGGCGAACATCATGGCCCACTGGACCTTCTCTTTGCCGAAGGCGCGGATCAGGGTCTGGGCGATCTGATCGGCACCGCCGGACTCGGCCATCATCTTGCCGAGCATCGTGCCCAGCGCGAGGATGATGCCGACAAAGCCGAGCACCCCGCCGAAGCCGTCCTGGAACGCCTTGATGATCTTGTCCACGGGCATACCCGAGGTCAGGCCGAGGAAACCGGCCGCGATGATCAGTGCAATGAACGGGTGCACCTTGAACTTGGTGATCAGTACGATCAACCCGATGATAGTGACTACTGCATCTAGCAGCAGGTAAGACTCGTGGGACATGCCAAACATGGGGGGTCTCTCCTGTTTGTTGTTGTTATTAAAGCGGGTGTTGAACTTCCTGCCGGGGATAGCGCTATCTTTTCCGGCAAAAAATTAATGAGTAGGTTCAAAGCCGTGCTTGCGCCACCAGGTATTGGTCTGCTCGGCCAGCTCCTCGACGCTGTCTTCACTGGCGTTCAAGGCCAGGGTCAGCGGCTCGCCCTTGGGCGATTCAAGGGTGGCGAACTGGCTATCGATCAGGCTTGCCGGCATGAAATGGCCGGGGCGGTGAGACACGCGGTCGGCGGCGACTTCGCGGGTCAGTTCCAGGAAGACAAAACCCAGGCCCGGCGCGGCTTCGCGCAAGTGGTCACGGTATTTTTTCTTCAGGGCCGAACAGGTCAGTACAGGATGCTCGCCCGCTTTCAACGCGCGGCGCAGTTCATCGCACAGGATGTCGAGCCAGCCGGCGCGGTCGTCGTCGTTGAGGGGGTGGCCGGCGCTCATCTTTTCGATGTTCGCGGCGGGGTGAAAGCTGTCGCCTTCAATGGCAGTGGCGCCGTTAAGGGCGCACAGGGCTTGGCTGACGCTGGACTTGCCACAGCCGGAAACACCCATGATGACCAGGGCGGTAACAGGTTGACTCATGAAACACCTCAGGACGCAGATAGCGCTACCTTTGCATAGCGTAAGGCTAGTGCAAAAACAGGCTTTTCCCGCGCCGACTTGTCATTTTTATGGAGTGACGCGTGCATCCGTTCCAACAGATTGACTTCAAGAGCTGGACAGGATCAGGCAACCCTTTATCCAAGAATTTGCAGCCCTTTGGAGACAGCGCTACCTTAGTGCCTCGATTTTTGTTTGGCAAGCTGCCTGATGACCTCTAAGAACGATAAAAATACCCGCACGACGGGCCGCCCTACCCTCAATGAAGTTGCGCGCCTGGCCGGCGTCAGCCCGATCACCGCCTCCCGTGCCCTGCGCGGCATCAGCACCGTGGCCACCGAACTGGTGGAAAAAGTGCAACAGGCCGCCGCCGAACTGAGCTACGTGGTCAACCCCGCCGCCCGCGCCCTGGCCTCGGCGCAGAGCCATTCGGTGGTGGTGCTGGTGCCGTCACTGTCCAACCTGCTGTTTATCGAAACCCTGGAAGCTATTCATCAGGTACTGCGGCCCAAGGGCTTTGAAGTACTGATCGGCAACTCCCATTATTCGCGCGATGAAGAAGAAGACCTGCTGCGCAACTACATGGCCTATCAGCCGCGGGGATTGCTGCTGACCGGGTTTGACCGCACCGAAAGCGCGCGACGAATGGTCGAGGCCAGCAATGTGCCCTGTGTGTACATGATGGATCTGGACCCTAATGCCGGGGTGAACTGCGTGGGCTTCTCGCAACTGGCCGCTGGCGAGACCGCGGCGGCGCACTTGCTGTCCCGGGGGCGCAAGCGCCTGGCCTATATCGGCGCGCAGTTGGATCAGCGCACGTTGTTGCGCGGCGAAGGTTTCCGCCGCGCCTTGCAGCAGGCGGGCATGTACGATCCGGCGCTGGAGCTTTTGACACCACGTCCCTCCTCCGTGGGCCTGGGCGGCGAACTGTTCCTGCAATTGCTGGCAGCGCATCCGGATGTGGATGCGATCTTCTTCGGCAACGACGACCTGGCCCAGGGCGCCCTGCTCGAAGCCCTGCGCCATGGCATCAAGGTGCCTGAACGTGTGGCGGTGCTGGGCTTCAACGACCTACCCGCTTCCTCATTCATGGTGCCGCGCCTGAGTAGCATCAGCACGCCACGGGAAGCCATCGGGCGTCGGGCGGCGGAGCATTTGCTGACGATCATGGCGGGCAACAAGGTGGCCAAGCCAGTGGTGGATATGGGGTTTGAGTTGCAGGTGCGCGAGAGCACCTGAACCTCGAGCTGAACGCACACAATGTGGGAGCAGGCAAGCCAGCTCCCACCTTTTTCTACCGTGCCCACTTGATAGGTAGGACAGCCGTAGGAAGCGGCTTACATTGCAGTAAGCGCCTTGCTCCGCTGCCTACGCTTACGTCAGAATCCGCCGGCTTGTGCGCCTCGGTGGCGGTCTCTAAGGTTTGCCGGTCGCTGAATTTCTCGGTGATCGGGTTTAGTAGCCCGAGTTTGGTCACTCTAAGTGCATAAGCCTGCCCGCGTTAATGGCGGCTGTGCGTAGGGCACTTTCGGGTGCGCCGGCTTTGAGTGTCCACCGGTCTACTAACCTGCGTACAGCTGCCACCCTCGTTTAGTAGCGATACGGCGGCAGCCCATTCCAGGATGCTCTGATGATCAAAAAAATCGATCCGCCGCCAACCACCCTCTTCACGCTCATCCCCGATGTTTCCACTGAAACCCTGCTGGCCAACAGCTACGAAACCGTCTGCTCCGTCAGCACCTTACTGCTCGACCTGTCCGATGACCTCACCGGCAAACACCGTGATGTGGCCCTGGCCATTCATCAATTGAGCGAGCTGAGCGTATTGCTGGTGGGCAAGGCCATGGACCAGCACACACCACGCTGCTGAGGCAATCCACGACCCCTGTGGGCGACCCACTACACATC
>NZ_MPBM01000011.1:0-73018 GCF_001907715.1 Pseudomonas sp. BTN1
ACTTATATGGCGGCCACCTCCGGTGCCGGATGCTGTCAGGGTGTTGTGGGCCACAACACTTGCCGTGTCGCTGGCACGAATGCCGGATCCTGGGCAAGTGATTTGGGCCGAGTCACTTGCGTGGCGGCCGCGGCGTATTTCGGTTCCTGTCAGGGTGTTGCGGGCCGCAACACTTGCTGTGTAGCTGGCACAGATTCCGGTCACGACCGCTTCGCTCTGGGCCGCGTTACCACGATATTCTGGTTGTCCACCTGACATCATGGATGTGTACCCCGATTAGGCTTCAGCAGATGCAGCATTCCGCTGAGTGTGTGTTTTGCGGTTTGTATCGACTCAGGGCTACGCGTCTGCGTTAGCGTCTTCGTCGGCTGCTCTGCGCCCTCTGGCGGGGCTGAAGCGTCTTGACGCTCGGGGCTCGCTTTTGCCTTGTCGTCAGGGTTCCATTGGCTGTTGAAATCGCCGCGAACGGCCATGCCGACGAGCGTCATTAAGTATCCAAGCGGGTTTCGGACCCCTCCCGAGTCACAGCGGTGGACCCATTGTTTGATGAGCGCGGTTTTCAACTCTGCTGGAACCTTTTGCAGCGCCAGGACCGCGTTCTGTTTTTGCTCGACCGGTAGTCGATGCAGTGCACCGAGCAAATCGGCAGCGATGTCGTTTGGTGTGGGCGGTACATGTACAGAGCTTTTACAAACATCTTTGTGTGTATCTGTATACGTACTATATGAGTTCGGATGCCGAACTAAGTCCGAACTCAGTGATTTACGGCTGAGTTCGGCATCCGAACTCTGCTCCAAAGCGATTCGCTCTTCGCCTTTTTCACTGAGTTCGGTATCCGAACTCAGTGGAGATAGAGCTATATTTTGCTGAGTTCGGATTCCGAACTCAGTCGCTTTAAGAACGACTGGAGCCTGCGCTTTGGTCCAGGCCTGGCTATTCATGCGGGATTCGATGATGTCCAGCCTGCTAGGTAAGCGTTGGCCAACATCAGGATCAGCTGCAAATTCCTTCCAGGCAATTTCTGCCACTTCGCGAATCACCTTGGTCTGGTGCTGCATTGACTGCGCGAGTAGCTGCAAGTAGTCCTTGTCGAACTCTATAGCTTCGGCCGGTGTGACCGGTTCGTCGTGAAGCAGGTAGACGTTGCCTTGCACTTGTCCACTCAGATCATTGCGCACCCGTCGCCCCAGGCTAAGCCAACGGGTGAGACGTAAGGTCACTAATGCTTTTGATACAGTTTCACGCGAGGCAGGCCTACCGGGTTGCATACCCAAATATGGCCGCAGTTGGTCATAGGTAGGGAACGCCGTAAGGCCGTCGTCATTGATCAGTAGGCGAAATACCTGCCAGGTGTTTCTTTCAAGCGGGGTTAAGCGATCATCCAAAAGCAATCGGCGAGGAACCGTTTCGTGTGGGTTCCCGCTGAAAATAATTCCGGAGTAGGGGGAAGACCCTTCAATCCCCGGAGGCGCCGACTCTTTTTTCTGAAGCAAATGAGCTTCAAGGTGACCCGAGGCCGAGTCTAAAAGCGTCGACAAGGGAAGCCGAGACAACCTCATAATACAGAGTCACCTTCCACCGATGTCGCTGCAGGCTGTGCAAGTCGTTGAGAAGACACAAGCTGTAGCCTTCTCGGAAGGCCAGGGTTTGCAGGAGGGTAAAGCCCTTCCTTTATCCAGGACTGAATGCGATGCCAGATGATGGCCAGGCTGAGGTTTTCGTGGGTCTCATCTGGGCTAGTATCCTGTGGAGCATTGAGTTCCTCGGCGACCAACATGGCGATGTCCAGCAACGCGAGACTGTCGCCAAGCTCTACCTGATGCTCTTGCATTAGGTGCGTCCATCGGTACCAAAGCTGAGCGTCCATCTCCTCACTGAATTCGCGCCAACGGCCACGACGTGCCGTCACGCCGATCATTAGGCGTTGAAGGGCCACATCCTGCGGAGACAGCCCGAAGAACTGTTGCAGCATTTGAGTGGTCGCGCCAAGTCGCAGCGCACGTTCAATCATGCGCACTTCTTCATCAGAACGCTGCGCGCCTGACAGTAGTTTTTTTACCATGTCCCCATCAATGGTGACGTTGCACCAAGACACGGGAGTGTTAAGCAGCAAGCTCAGTACTGAAGGTTGTTGGAGCTGAGCCAATATCTCTGGCTCCAGGCCCATTTCGATGCAGCGCCGAAGTTGGCCATTACGCATGTGATGAAGCACCTGTGACAGGATTGCTTCATTTATTGGTGTCTTGGACATGACGACTCCCCCTTGTAGAGTCCGTGTGTTAACTGGCTGAATTCGGACCGTTGTTGGCGACTGACTGGATTTCCAGGTCAATCAAACGTCTTGCGAGACGAATAATGCGGAACAGCTTCACTAGAGCGCCGTCGCTGAGACGGCATTCACTTTCAGGGGGCTGATCTTTTGTGTGAGGCTGGCCCAGTAAGATCTGGCCCAGTCCGGCTGCGAACTCAAAGTCAGCCAACGCGTCGATTTGAAGCTTGGGTTGCTGCTGAATCATTTTCAGTACGATGGCCATCGAGCCGCTCAAAGACTGGAGCAGCGTCAAGGTATGTTGGGCTGTGGCAGTAATTTCGACTTCCGCTTCGGGGTGTCGGTAGCTGAACCCGACGCCACCATCGATATCGATAAATTGACCTGGGGCTTTGACCGAGCTGGCTATTTCGCGAGCCAATTGAGCGATGTGCTGACGCAGGGTCGCGGTATTGTCTATTTCGCGTTCGATGTACCAAAGGTCAGAAATGGGATTGAGTCCGCCAGCTTGAACAGGGATGGCCACCAAGGCATTGGAGGCGAAGTCGGGCAAGACCTCACCGTCAAGCGCAGCGAGCTCCCGTTTCATCTTGTCGACTCTGGGAGAAGTCTTCACAGGGCTCGCAACGTGCCCATCGATACGTGCTTGGCGCTCTTGTGGGCTCATTTGCTCCTGCGGAGTTGGGGCCAGTTGCTGTTGCACCCCTTGAGGTGAAGGACTCTCTTTGGAGGGCGTCGTCTTATGTGTGCTGCCCCCCGAAGTAGTAGGGGGTAGTTGTAGAGGGTTCTGATTAGCCTCAATGCCATTGTTCGAAACGTTAAGTTGAGTCCCCCCCTCAAATTGCGATGCAGGGTACTGTGGCAGCTCAAGAACCGGCGTAGACCGGCGCAATTGGTCCTGGTTCTGAGTGATTTCCAACAGTATTTGCTCGTAGCCGAGGTTCAGCGGCTTTTTAAGGTGATCTATCAGTTCGTCCTGAAATCGCTGGAATAGAAATTCTTCAGCGTCGCCCTCAAACTGGGACAGTACATCTTGGAAAAGCGTATCGAAATCAAGGTGCTGCTCCTGCTCTTGATAATTGCGATCCCAGCACTGAAGAGCTGTTTTGCGCAAAGACAGAAGCTTTATGATTCTGTCTACTCCCAGTCCAGAGTACAGCGCGCCTGGAATTGCTGGCAGTAAGTACCGAATGGTGTCGTGCATACGACTCAAGTGAGACGCGGAGACCGGGTAGCCATCCGCTGACAGCCGCCGTGAAAGCTCACGTAATGAGATAGACTCCCCTGCCTCTGTTTCATACAGCGCTCTCGCTTTGTCGACCCCAATAGCCCGCTCAATGAACAGGAGCTGGCCTTGGAGGTCGTTTTCAGCCAAGTGGCCGGTGAGCGAGATGATTTCGCCCCGAACGGCGTCCCAGGGTCGAAATAGGCAGTGAAACTTGAAGTACTTCTCGTCGCCGGTCTCACGATACAACTCGTTTAAAATTGCCAGGCGAGTGTTGCCGCCGTTGCGGATCCGGTACTTATCTTCCCCAGGTTTACGAGTGACGGGAGGTGGCGTATCGAGTCCCCGATTTCGTATCGACTCTTTAATTTCATCGTACTTCGGGTTACGAGTCGTCCTTGGGTTTTCGTCATACGGCAGCGTTTCGTCGAGAGTCAACAGCATGGGGGTATCGACGATGGGGTCGCTCATTCGCGCTGCCACCGGCGACTTCGATTCAAACGCCGGCAGCAACAGCTTATCTTTCATGGTTTGGGCCAAAGACGCTTTCATACTCTGGCTCCTGGCTGCTCATAAGCCGGGCTTGCCGCCAAAAGCTGGTCAATGATTTTCAAAGCACGATCCAGAGCAGCTTCAAGTTCGGCAGTTGTCTCCAGCCGATAAACAATTTCTGAGTTCATCGACCTGGCGTTTTCACGTGCTTCCAACGCGATGCGTTCGCGCATCCCGTCGGGCAGGCGAATAACGAATTTTTCTTCATGCAGACGCTGTGGTTTGTTACTCATGGTGGGCTCCGATGCCTAGGGTAGAAAGTGTGTTCAGCGACGTTTCAACTGATCAGTGAGTTGGGTAGGTAACCCCTTGATGACTAATGAATTGGACGCCTCGTCGTACTCGATCTTGTCCCCTAGCAGATGCGCTTCAAAACTGATGGACAAGCCTTCGGCACGGCCGGTGAACCGACGGAATTGGTTGAGAGTGCGTTTATCCAGGGGGATTTCCGGCGACAGGCCGTAGTCCTTATTGCGGATATGGTCGTAGAACGCCTTGGGGCGATCTTCATCGATCAAGCCTGACAGTTCCTCCAGGCCCATGGGTTCACCGAGCTTGGCCTGGCTGGTGGCGTAGTCCACCAGGGCCTTGGTTTTCTCGCGGGCCGATTCGTCTGGCAGGTCTTCGTTTTCAACGAAGTCGCTGAACGCCTTGAGGAGGGCGCGGGTTTCGCCCGGGCCGTCGACGCCTTCCATGCAGCCAATGAAGTCGCTGAAATACCCCGAGATCTTCTTACCGTTTTTGCCTTTGATGTACGAGATGTACTGCTTGGATTGCTTGTTGTTCTGCCACTCGGACAAGTTGATACGCGCTGCCAGGTGCAACTGGCCAACGTCCAGGTGGCGTGAAGGAGTGACGTCCAGATCGTCAGTAACCACCACGCCTTCACTGTGGTGGAGCAGGGCGACAGTTAGGTAGTCGGTCATGCCTTGCTGGTAATGGGCAAACAGTACGTGGCCACCGGTGGAGAGGTTGGACTCTTCCATCAGCTTTTGCAGATGCTCGACCGCCGTGTGGCTGAAGGCGGTGAAGTCCTGGTCACCTTCAAAGTACTGCTTTAACCAGCCGCTAAACGGGTGCGCGCCGGACTCGGCATGGAAGAAACCCCAGGCCTTGCCTTGTTTGGCGTTATAGCTCTCGTTGAGGTCGGCAAGCATGTTCTCGATGGCGACCGATTCGGATAGCTCCGAATCGCGTGCCTGGAGAACAGCAGGTGTGCCATCGGGTTTTTTGTCGATCAGGTGGACGATGCAATGACGGATAGGCATTAGATTGCCTCCTGCGAGTGTAGGGTTTGAGCTCGATCAGCACGACGAATACGGGCTTTGGCGTTGAGGCCTGAGCGGTAATCGCTTGCGGTTGATGAGGTGTAAATCGATCCAAGGCCAGATTTCGTGAACTTGATATGGCCACCTTGAGTGCGAGACACCGTCCAGCCATTCGCTTCAGCAAACTTCACGAGTACACGAAGGCTCTCGCTTTTTCCGCGTAGGAGATTGGTGGTCATAGCTCTGCATCCCTGTCTGCCAGAACGTTACCGGTCTGGATCGCGATGATTTCAGCCTGATCGCCAGGAAACTTGGTACCGAGCTCATGCAAAAAGTGACGCGTAGCCTCACGTGCTCCAGGCACGCGGAACACCACGCTGCAGTGCTGAACTTCCGCGGGGTGTTGCAGGTGAGACATGACGGCCACTTTCAGCGAGCAGCACTGGAGGTAGCGGGGCACCCAAACCGACCAGAAGTAGCTGGATAGCAAGGCGCCCGCACAGAGCAGTTCAACGGTAATTGTTGCGCTGGGCGTGTTGGTCAGCTCGACGTAGCCGAGCTTCTCAAACTCCAACAGATCCTCACGCATGCTCATTGGGACCACGGTGCTGTGGTCACGAGCAAGGCGGCCGATCGCTTGAGCTAATGCGTCGAGCTCCACCGGGTTGATCCCAGATTTATGGGCATGAGCCACAGCAGAGGCTTCGAACACGGCACCGGCATGGATACTAGGAAATAGCTCGGCGCTACTGTGCATCCGACACCTCCTGAAGCTCCTCGATGTCATAGCTATTGCAAGTAGGGCAAATAAGCTCGTCCACTTCACCGCCGGGTAAGGCTGGAGCGCCACTCACTTGATGTTTCGGGTGGTGGCTATCGCATTGAAGGCACCAGTGAGTGATGCGTACGAGAGTATTCATCGCTGAGGTGTGCTTTTTCATAGTTGAGCCCCTTGCCAGCCGGCGTTGGGACTGAGGTTGGCAAACCGGGTCTGATTGGCGATGAAGGCTGTTCGTACGGTCCCAGTTGGGCCGTTACGCGCCTTGCCGAGAATGATTTCTGCAATGCCTTTGTGTTCGCTCTGAGGGTGGTACACCTCGTCCCGGTAGACGAACATAATCAGGTCCGCGTCCTGTTCAATCGCACCGCTATCACGCAGGTCTGCGTTGATCGGACGCTTATTTGGCCGTCGCTCCAGTTCTCGGTTGAGCTGGGAAAGCGCAACCACCGGGCAATTCATCTCTTTCGCTAGGGCCTTGAGGGACTGGGATATAGCGCTGATCTCGTTGGCCCTGTTTTCCTGACCTGGGCAGCGCATGAGCTGCAGGTAATCGATCAGGATCAAGCTCGGGTGTCCGAAGCGACGAGCTGCTCGACGAGATTTAGCTCTGATTACTGCAGGCGTGAGCGCTGATGAGTCGTCGATGACCAGCCGCTCTCCATAGCCATTAATACGAGAAACCGCTGCAGTCAGCTTCGGCCAATCATCATCATCGAGCTTGCCCTTCAATAGCCTGCCCAGATCGATATGGCCTAGGATGCCCATCAATCGATACATCAGTGCTTTGGCCGGCATTTCCATGCTGAAAACCTGAACTGTACGATCAAGCTTTGCCTGCAGAGCCGTATCTATGAAGTTCAAGGCCAGAGAGGTCTTCCCCATAGACGGGCGCGCGCCGAGGATGATCAGGTCGGCTTCTTGAAAACCCGACGTCAGCTCGTCCAGGTCCTCCAGGCCTGAAGGCAGGCCGGTCACGGTGATATTGCCGTTGAAATGTTCGTCTATTTGTTCGACGACGTTCGTCAGGCATTGGTTGATATTGACGAATTCCGTTGCGCTCTTGCCTTCACCCAGAGCGAACAGTTGCTGTTCAATTGATTCTTGAACATCCTCCGCACTTGCCAACGGGTCTGTCGCCTCGCGAGAGCATTGGTATCCAAGGGACATGAGCTGTCTGAGCCGAGAGCGATTACGCACGATGGATGCGTAATGCTCGATGTTGGCTACAGACGGCGTGTTTTTGGCCAGCTCGCCCAGATAGCTCAGCCCTCCGGCTTCGTCTGGCTCCTCCAACGCGTTGTGGACGGTGACGATGTCGAACGGAATGGACTTGTCAGCAAGGCTTGCCATTGTCCGGAACAGCAACCGATGGTCGTGTCGGAAAAAATCAGAGGCATCCAGTTTGTCTGCGACGAGATCCCAGGTGTTGTTGTCGAGCAGTAGCCCACCTAACACACCTTGTTCAGCCTCTACGGAGTAGGGAGGTGAGAGGTCAAGGTGATTCATTTCCCAGACTCCTGGCCTATCTGAAGAAAACCACTCCCGTTGCGTGCCCCCAGGGCTTTGACCATGTCGACTTCAACCTTCGCTGAATTGATCATGACCTGAGCAACCTCGGCAACCGCTTTGGCCCGTTCGATTTCCATTGGTCTTTCTGGGTCCAGGAGGCTCTCGATCGCGACGAACAGGTGATTACGTAGATCTTCAATCTTGTTCTTCATGTTCAACCTCCCGGATGGTGCGTTTGAGTTTGCCGATAGCGCGTATTGCGGATTTCAGCTCTTCCGGATACCGATGAATGGTGTTCCGACGCATACGTTCTGCTCTCGTCAGCAACTCCAGGTTATTCAGGGCTATATGGGCCTTGTTGCCGTCCTTGAAGCACACGCACATGTTTATAGGGACTGGTCCGTGATGCTCCTCCCAAAGCAGTACATGCACGGCTTTCCAGTCAACGGGTGGGTAACCGGTATCGGTGATTTTCTTCTGCTGATAACCGTCAGGAGTTGTGCGCAGGCTGCCAATAGGCAGCCAGTTCCCCGGTTTATTGCCGGCCTTAAACTGCGTCTGAGTCATACGGCCAGAGGAGGGGAGCCCCTTAAGGCCCTTATTCCATGGGACGGATCCCTTGGGAAAGCGGAATTCTGCGCCCAACTTGCCGTCAAGCCGGCCACAGAGACTACTGCGAAGAAACTCGGCGCTTTTGCTCAAGCCCAGCCGTTTGGCTTTGGCATAGACCTGATAGACGCTGAGCCCCAATTCGGCGGCTAGGACCTGAGTCGGTTCATTGGGATAGCGGGCAATGAGCGAGCGCTCTTCTGCCTCACTCCAAACATGGTGTTTGTGAACCGGGGCAAGCCCAAGTTGGGATCTGGCTTGTTCCAGCGCCGCCATGGCCAAAGGTGAAAGCGAATGAGTTCTCATTGGCTCCCTCCATGCCCAAGGGCTCCTTGTGACTGCTGTCCGACACCACGATGCAGCCTGGCATGCTTGCCCTGGTCCCATCCCGCTTGCAAAGAGCGGGTGTCATGACCTTTGGCTTCGATGGGCTTGATAATGGCTAGCGTTAGTTTTGGATGATGCCATTCCAGGTAGGCTTGGATCTCCAGCGCAGTGTTTTCGTCTATCCCACCTGCAAACTGGTTCACCTTAGAGGCGACGGCATTGAGCCAGCCCTCGGCAAACAGTTGGCCGCGGTGACGTTTGGTTTTCAGTTGGCAGCGCTTCTGCTGGGCAACATGAGCTCGTCGGGCTGCGACAAGCTGGTGATGCAGCGTTGAATAGGTGTGAGCTGCCAGATCGGGTGAAATACCTTTCCCCAAGAACTTGAAGGACCAGCCAAGTAGCGGATTGAAATACGCCAAGTGGCTGCAATCGAAGGCTTGGGAACAGATTGAGGCCAGGTTGTGCAGCCAATCCTGCGGTGCCCGACGGGTTTTGGTACCCACAATGGATTCTTCGATTGTATGGGCAGCGACTTCGGTGTGTTCCAAGTTGTACTGATTCATCAAATGGCGAGCTTGACGAAGTGCAATTTCCACTTCGTTTGGGGCAGCGCCTTGTGACTTGGCCAGCGCCATGAGTTTGGCGACCTTGCTGAGGACTTTTTGCTTGTCCATCATTCACCCCCTTCCTGTTGGAGGCGGGGGGAGAGCGCCTCTGACCACAGGCGAAGTGTTTCTTCCTCATCAGCAGAGAGGTGAGTCCGGGCAAGGCAGTCCGCAACCTTCTGTTTCAGGGCATCAAGGCGGTCTTGAACACTTGACCCATCGTCGTAAGCAATCTCTTGCTCAACAGCTTGCACAACGTCATTACGAAGAGAGAGAACCGTGCTTATCCAAAAAGCACTTGGGCTGGTCCAGCCAATGAGCTTTCGAGTTCTGGCAGGCGACAGGTAATCACGGAGCCTGAGATTGAACTCCCTAGGGGAATAACCATTCCTGAAAACGTCTGCTCGATTAAGCGTCAGCGCTGTTTTAAGAATATCTAGAAGAGGGTCCAAAGCCGTTGGCTCAGGAGCAAAGGGTTCTAAATATGTTTCAGCTACCAGGCGTTTGGCTTCGGCATATCGACTTTGCTGACGGCGTTTGGCTTGGTTTTCGTCGCGGCCGCGCTTTTCCTTCGCGTGCTTAATGTTCGAGTTCACTGACTCGATAAGCTTCGCGGCGTCCTGCAAAAGCTGAAGCTGGTCAACGCTCAACTGAGCGCCAATCCGACCGGGTAATTGGTAACCGCTTGTCAGGGCTCGGATTTCTCGTGCGGTTCCACTGAGCTTGGCTTGCAAGCTGCGCAATTGCTGAGCGCTGTAGTACTTGCCAACCTCTAGGATGAGGTTTGCAGTAATACTGCGGGCGTCGGTAATGGAGGGCTTCGCCATTTCAACGACCCTCCCTCACCAAGTTAGCTACCTTTTCCTCGGTCATGGCCTCGAAGCGGTCACGCCATTCTGGAAAAAGCTCAATGGCCAATTGGCGGATCACGACAAGGGCTGCAGGGGATATGCGGTTGGAAGGCTGTCTGTATTCCAAGCGGTGTACTGGGACGCCCAGGGATGAACTGTTACGAAACACCACTGCGGAGGGGACGACGCATTCCAGAACGTTGATTTCGTCATTGTCCTGGAAAATATCCCGTACCGACTGCTCGATCATTTGCGCGTCGGTGGTTTGGTCGAGATTGTTGACGACGATCCGCACAGGAGGGATTTTCATGCCCAGGCGCCCATAGGCGCGCAGGCCGTCCAGCATCTGCATGGATCCCCGGCTGAACTCCCGTGCAGCGAGCATATTGGGCGGAAGTGGGGATATGACCAAATCAGAGGCTAGGACCACCATTTCGAGCATTGCCGACCTGGCGCCTTGGGTGTCAATCAGTACCAGGTCGAAATGATCTTTGAAGCCCGGCATCAGGTTGGCGAGTCGCAACCGTCCGTCAGGTGCTTGCAGGATCAGGCTGTTCAGTTGGTTGTTGATGTCGTTGGAAATGACAAGCGACAGGTTTGGTATCGTGGTGCTGGATATGATCTTGGCTGATTCGGTGATATTGAATGCCAGCAGGTCGTAGATGCCTCCTTGAGCTTCATCGACCAATTGGTAATACGAGGAGAGCGAAGGCTGTGCAGGATCTAGGTCGATCATGAGCACGCGCAGGCCTGCATCCGCACAAAAAGCGCCGAGGTTGGCCTCGATGGTAGTTTTGCCTACGCCGCCTTTGGTCGAAACGACCGCAGAGATTTTCATGGTTTGGAGCCTCTAATGTGGGTTCATTAGAGGCTGCGAGGCCACGGAAACAGCTATGTGTAGCGAACACGATCCTGGGCTATGAAGCACTAAAACCAATTGTCTTTTAACCAATTGGTCGTAGGTTCGAATCCCACACGACCCACCATTTTTGAGACCAGTTAACGCTGGAATCGAATCTTAAGATCAGAGGCCAAAAGCGCTGATCGGAGAAGGCGACTGAAAGGTCGCCTTTTTATTACCGGGGTATAGCGCAGTCCGGTAGCGCGCCTGCTTTGGGAGCAGGATGTCGGGAGTTCGAATCCCCCTACCCCGACCATATTAAAAATCCCCGTATCGAAAGATACGGGGATTTTTTTTGTGCTCGTAAATTCTGAACTCACCGCAAAATAAAGTGAGAGCGGGCTTGCTCGCGAATGCGGTGGTTCAGTCAAAAATGTACTGACTGACACAGCGCATTCGCGAGCAAGCCCGCACATTTGCCAGGCCTCCTTCGAGACCAGGTTGTTAGTGCAATTTAAGGCGTGGCTCGGTGCCGCGGCCGATCTTGCTGCCCAGCATCAGCATCGCCGTGCGGAAGAACCCATATAGCGCCATCTGGTGCATGCGGTACAGCGACACGTAGAACATCCGCGCCAGCCAGCCTTCCAGCATCACACTGCCCGTCAGATTGCCCATCAGGTTACCCACCGCGGAAAAGCGCGACAGCGAGATCAGCGAGCCGTAGTCGGTGTACTTGTAGGTCGGCAGCTCCTTGCCTTCGATTCGTAGCTTCAGCGACTTGGCGAGCAATGAGGCCTGTTGGTGAGCCGCTTGGGCCCGTGGCGGTACATTGCGGTCGGTGCCCGGCTGCGGGCAGGCGGCGCAATCACCAAAGGCGAAGATATTTTCGTCGCGGGTTGTTTGCAGGGTTTGCAGGACTTGCAGCTGGTTGATGCGGTTGGTTTCCAGGCCGTCGATGTCCTTGAGGAAACCGGGGGCGCGGATACCGGCCGCCCAGACCTTGAGGCTGGCCGGAATCACCTGGCCGCTGCTGGTGATCAAGGCGTCGGCAGTTACTTCACTGACCGCCGAGTTGGTCAGTACCGTCACCCCTAGTTTCTCCAGGGTCTTGTGCACTGGCCCACCGATCCGCTCCGGCAGTGCAGGCAATACCCGCGGGCCGGCTTCGATCAGGGTGATATGCATGTTTTCCGGCTTGATACGGTCCAGGCCATAGGCAGCCAGCTCATGGGCAGCGTTATGCAGCTCGGCGGCCAGCTCGACCCCGGTGGCACCGGCGCCCACGATGGCGACGCTGATCTGTTCAACGGCGTCGGTCTGCCCGGCATGGGCGCGCAGGTAGTGGTTGAGCAGTTGCTGATGGAAGCGCTCGGCCTGCTTGCGGGTATCGAGGAACAGGCAATGTTGCGCTGCGCCCTCAGTGCCGAAGTCGTTGGTAGTGCTGCCTACCGCAATCACCAGGCTGTCATAGCCCAGCACGCGGGCAGGCACCAGTTCGCGGCCTTCTTCGTCGAGGGTTGCGGCCAGCTGGATTTTTTTCTGCTCACGGTCAAGCCCGCTCATGCGCCCTAGCTGGAACTCGAAGTGGTTCCATTTCGCCTGGGCAACATAGTTGAGTTCGTCTTCAGAGGAGTTCAGTGAGCCGGCCGCCACTTCGTGCAGTAACGGCTTCCAGATGTGGGTCAGGTTGGTGTCGACCAGCGTGATGCTGGCCTTGCCACGCTTGCCCAGAGTCTTACCCAGGCGGGTAGCCAACTCCAGGCCGCCGGCACCGCCGCCGACGATAATAATACGATGGGTCATGGGGATATCTCGCAAGGCTAAAAGAAATCGGAGCAGTTACCTTCGCGAGCGCCAGGCGGCTCATAGCGTCAGGTAACTCAATAGGCGGCTCAGCGCACCGAGCCCGATTACCACGACCAGCACCACGCAGAGGAGCAGCCACGGCCGGAAAGGCTTGCGCTCGACTCTGTGCTGGGTAAGTCGCAGGTACTCTTCGACACGCTCTTGGTCATCGGGTTTCAGGCGGCTGGTCATAAAGGCCTCGTCAGGTAGACGTTGCAAAGGGGCGCCACGTTACAGCCAGGGGCATCAAAGGCTGATGCCGACATCAAACACTATGCTGCGGCCCAGGTTGTTGCGCAAGAAGTCCGGCGCGTCGGGATGTGCAAACAGCACCCTGGCAAAGGTTGGCCCCACCAGTGACAGCGAGCGCCAGCCTTGGCGCAGGTATTCGGTCGGCGGCGGAAAATGGCTGTTGAGGTCCAGCACTTCGCGTTTGAGGCTGGTAAACGCAATGAGGTCCAACTCCCCCAGGTCCATGCCGCGTTCTTTGTAGTTGTGGGCTTTTTTACGCAGTGTGGGGGCCAGGCGCAGCAGGAATTCATGGGCCGGAATGCGCCGTGGCTTGGCTTCGCGCCGTACCAGTTGGCTCAAGGAGAAAGCACTGCGCCTGCGCAGCAACTCATCGCGCCACTCGTCGTTCAGGCGACGGCCCTCGTCCAGCACAAAAAAGACCTCGAAGCTGGCGTCGCGAAACAACACGTCGGGCGGCTCCTGGCCCGCAGCGTGAAACTCTTCGACGCGGTAGGGCACGTTCAAGCCTTGCAGCAGGCGCTGGCAGACCCAACGCTCACGCTCCCACTTGCGGGCATTGGACAGAAACGCATTGGCTTGTTCGGCTGCTACGGTGAGCAGGCGCAAATAATCTGAGTCATCCATAGTCGCAGCTTAGCGTTCAAATGATGACCACAGGAAGTCTTGCCTTAAAAACGCGGGTGTAGAATGCTGATGTGGAGCAGGCCCAGGGACGAGGTGTGTGATGAGGTTTTTGGTAAAGGCAGAGCATCCGTGATCAGTGCAGCGGTTCTGGCACCCCAGACGCTCGGCCTCGGCTGGCTGGTGTATGCGCCCGTGTTGATGTGGGCGATGCTGCGCTCGCCATGGGTGGAGTTGTTTGCCGACCGTCGGCGCCAGCACTTGCTGTTCGGCACGGTGTTCGCGCTGTTCATGCTGTGGCTGGTGCGACGGGATTTCGATACCGGCGTGTCCTACCACTTTATCGGCATGACCGCCGTGACCTTGCTGCTGGATTGGCCGCTGGCAATCGTCGGTGGCTTTGCCGCCCAGCTTGGCTTGATGCTGTTGGGGCGCCAGGATCTGGCCGCGCTTGGCGTCAATGGCCTGCTGCTGATCGTGCTGCCGGTGCTGGTTACCGAAGGGTGCGCGCTGTTTGTAGAGCGGGCGCAGCCGCGAAACCCCTTTGTGTATATCTTCTGTTCGGGCTTTTTTGCTGCCGCCCTCTCGGCATTGCTATGCCTGTTGGCCGGCTTGGGCTTGTTGTGGTTCGACGGTCTTTTTGCGATGCCTGAGTGGTTGGAAGATTTTGTCGGTTACCTGTGGCTGATCATCTTTCCCGAAGCCTTTATCAACGGCATGGTCATCAGCGCGCTGGTGGTGTTTTGCCCGGAATGGCTGGAGACGTTCAACCGCACTCGCTACCTCTCGGCGCCGTGGAAGGACGACGATTCGCGGCGTTGATCCAGGTCAAATGCCAGGCCGCGGCGCGGGTCCATGCTCTGCAAAATTTTCAGGAGCACGGACAATGAGTGTGTACGAGTGGGCACGGCAGGAGTTGCGCAGAAGCCAGGATGCAGCGCAGGAAATCGGTTTTGACCCCGGCTTGACCTTGCGGGCCATGCTCAGTGCGGTCGTGCAGCAAAGCAAGGGTGTACGCAGTTTTGAAGACCTGGCCGACGAGTTGCAATACCTTGCAGAGAACCTCGACGACCAGCAGGAATATGCCTTTATGCGCCCTTAGTGGCGTGGCGGCAGGTCTTCGGAAAACAGTTCATCTTCGGCGTCAGGGGCCACGGGAATCTTGTGTTCTTCAGCGGCCCAGGCGCCCAGGTCTATAAGCTTGCAACGGTCCGAGCAGAACGGTCGGTTGAGGTTGGTCGCTTTCCATTCCACGGGTGCACCGCAGGTTGGGCAGTCGACGGTCAGGGGTTGGCTCATGATCGGCCTCCACGCAAAGTAAGGTAAAAGTGGTGCAGTCGCTCGACCTCGCCGTGCAGCCAGGCGAGGTCCTTATCGTTGACCAGCACGTCATCGGCATGGTTCAGGCGGTCTTCGCGGCTGGACTGGGCCTTGAGAATCGCCTGCACCTGTTGTTCGCTGATGCCGTCGCGCTGCAGGGTACGCTGAATCTGCAGTGATTGCGGCACGTCGATCACCAGGATGCGCTGGGTCATGCTGTACTGCCCGGACTCGATCAGCAGCGGCGACACCAGGATCGCGTAGGGCGATTGGGCGCGTGCCAGGTGGCTGCGAATTTCCTCGGCGATCAGCGGGTGCAGCAAGGCTTCCAGCCACAGGCGCTCTTGCGGGACCTCAAAGATCAGTTTGCGCAGCGCGGCACGGTCCAGTTGGCCGTCGGCTTGCAGCACGTCGCTGCCGAAGTGTTCGGCGATGCGTGCCAGGGCCGGGCGGCCAGGCTCGACCACCCAGCGCGCGGCGTGATCGGCATCCACCAGGTCGATGCCCAGCTTGATAAAGTGCTCGGCCGCAGCACTTTTGCCGCTGCCAATGCCGCCCGTGAGCCCAAGAATCCAGGGTGTTGCAACAGAAGTGGTCATCTGAAACCGACAGACTGCAAATAGAAGTCGGTTATTTGACCACCCCAGAGCAATGCAATCCAGCCGGCAATTGCCAGGCAGGGGCCAAACGGCATCGGCGCTGACACCTGGGCCTTACGCAAACGCAGCAGGATCAGCCCGGCAAGCACGCCCAGCAGCGAGGCCATCAGCAGGGTCATCGGCAGAATCTGCCAGCCGCCCCAGGCTCCCAGCAAGGCCAATAACTTGAAGTCGCCATGGCCCATGCCGTCTCTGCCGGTGGCCAGCTTGAACAGCCAGAACAGGCACCACAAGCTCATGTAGCCGATAACCGCGCCCCACACTGCATCGGGCAGTGGCGTCAACAGGTCAGCACTGTTGAGGATCAGCCCCAGCCATAGCAGCGGCAGCACCAGCACATCCGGCAGCAGTTGGTGGTCCAGATCAATCAGGCTCATGCCCAGCAAGCCCCAACTCAACAGCATCACCGCGCCGGCTTGCCAGCCGAAGCCGAAGTGCCAGGCGACAGCGGTTGAGATCAGCGCGCACGCGAGTTCGGTGAGGGGGTAACGCAGGCCGATGGGCTCACGGCAGTGGGCACAATGCCCCCGGAGCAACAGGTAGCTGAGCACCGGGATATTTTCCCAAGGCCGAATCGGTTGATTGCAGCGCGGGCAGCAGGAGTTCGGACGCATCAGGTTATAGGCCGGCCCACCGGGCTCGGCTGGCAAGTCGAGAATCTCATGGGCCTGGGCACGCCATTCCCGCTCGAGCATTTTGGGCAGGCGCCACGCCAGCACATTGAGGAAGCTACCGACGATCAGGCCCAACACCAGCGCCAGGCCAACAAACGCCCAGGGATGTTCGCTCAGCAGCAGGCTCAAAATGCCGTCCCCAATTGGAACACCGGCAGGTACATGGCCACTACCAGCGCGCCGACAATCCCTCCCAATACGACCATGATCAGCGGCTCCATCAGGCTGGTGAGGTTGTCGACCAAGGTATCCACGTCTGACTCGTAGTGGTTCGCGACTTTTTCCAGCATGCGGTCCAGGGTGCCGGACTCTTCCCCGATTGCGGTCATCTGGATCGCCATGCCTGGGAACAGGCCGCTGTTATGCATCGATTGATTCAACTGCATGCCTGTGGATACATCGTGGCGCATACGTTCGATTGCCTGTTTGAAGGGGCCATTGCCGACGGCGCCGGCCACCGAACCCAATGCCTGTACCAGAGGGACGCCCGCCGCAAAGGTGGTGGAAAGTGTACGAGCGTAGCGGGCGACCGCAGATTTGTGCAGCAGTTTGCCTGCCATGGGCACTTTCAACAAACCTGCTGCCCACCAATGGCGAAACCCCGGGTAAGTACGGTAGGCGTGGCGCCCCGCAACCAGCGCCGCGCCCACACCCAGCCCCAGCATCCACCACGCCTGTTGCAGCAGTTCCGACAGCGCGATGACCCCCAGGGTAAACCCCGGCAATTGGCCGTTGACCCCGGCGAACAAGTTCTGGAATTGCGGCACCACATGGATCAACAGCACTGTGCTCACCCCTGTGGCAATTACCAGTACCGCGAAAGGGTAGGTCATGGCTTTCTTGATCCTGGTTTTGAGCCGTTGGCTTTTTTCCAAATGAATCGCCACACGCTCCAGCAGGGTTTCCAGGGCGCCGGCCATTTCGCCAGCCGCCACCAGATTGCAGTACAGCTCATCGAAGTGGCGGGGATATTGACGCAGGGCAGCGGCCAACGGGTGGCCGCTGGCAATATGCTGTTTCAACGCCTTGACCAGTTCGCGCAGCTGTGGGTTTTCGACGCCTTCGCTGATGATGTCGAAGGCGTGCAGCAGCGGGATGCCGGCTTTGAGCAAGGTGGCCAACTGGCGAGTGAACAAGGCGATATCTGCAGGCGTTATTCGCGTCTTGAAGATGTGTAAACCATAAGATTTCTTGCGCACACGCTCAGGGCAGATCCCTTGCTGGCGCAGTTGCAGCTTGATCAGCGCAAGGTTATGGCCGGCGATTTGCCCGGACACCCGGCGCCCTTTGCGGTTGATGCCTTCCCAGGCATAAATTGTCGACGTGTCGTTCATGTGAGGTTGACGCACCCAGGTCGTGAAGAATTTATAGCTTAGTCAGGCGGCGGATTCGGACAGGCTGGCGCTAGGCGATAAAATGTCAGATTGTGCGTCTCGCAGGCGATGGACTGCGTGGGGATGAGTACACTGGCGCCGTTGCACACTACGGGGCGCAGGACGTGCCTTGTCATGGTTCTATTCTGGAGAGTGAAAGAGATGCGTCAAAAAGGTTTTACCTTGATCGAGTTATTGATCGTCGTGGCAATCATCGGCATTTTGGCCACCATTGGCCTGCCCATGTACACCAAGCACCAGGCCAAGGCCAAGTTCACCGCGGGGTTGGCTGAAATCAGCGCGTTAAAGGCCGGCTATGAGGACGTCATCAACCAGGGCACCACGCCGACCCTTTCCCTCATCGGGGGCACCAGCCCTACCGCCAACTGCGCGATCGAGGTGACAGGCGATGTGGCCTCGGGCGCAGGCACCCTGCGTTGTGAAATCCTCGATGCACCCGCGCCCGTGCTCGGCAAGACCATCACCTTGACCCGCAGCGCCACCACCGGCTGGAGCTGTGCCACCACGGTAGAGCCGCAGTACGCTGCCAAGGGCTGCGGCGCCAACGGCGCGTGACAGTCGCCGGGCGGTGAGCGAGCAAGTTGCTGCATGCCCAATGCAGTGCTAGCTTTAGCCCACCGCCCGTGTAGCTCAGCCGGTAGAGCAGCGCACTCGTAACGCGAAGGTCGCAGGTTCGATTCCTGTCTCGGGCACCACAGGCACCACTGTTTCAACGGCAATGTTTTCAGATGATCCCAGAATGGTTCTGAAGGCCAGGTGAGCCGGGCATTTGCGCCCGCTCTTTTGTAACTGCGCAACCTTGAAGACCCAGATGCATTCCCATTCCTCGATCTAAGAGAACAATATGACCACGACCGAAATGACCCAGGCCGCTCGGCACGAACAAGCACTCAAGCACTACCTTGAGGACACGCCGCAGCTTAAAGAAGAGATCAAGGACCTGAGTGCCGACGATCAGCGCGACCAGATTCAGTGGGCATTCGAAGATGAGGCCGAGAGTCAGGGCTACCAGCCTTGGGAGCTGACCCTCAAGTACACCTCGACACCACAAGAGTTCGAAGCTGCGCGGTTGGCCTTGCACAAAGAGGCGGCCGAGGTGCTGGGTGTCGATTGGGAAGAGTACTGCGAGATGAATAATCTTGTAGTTTAAAAGCAGCCTGTAGGAGCGAGCTTGCTCGCTCCTACAGTTACGGCATCTTTCAGATACTGAGGCGCATCGACAGGTCCACCGCCTTCACATCCTTGGTCATCGCACCGATGGAGATGTAGTCCACGCCGGTTTCAGCGATAGGCAGCAAGGTGGTTTCATTGATCCCGCCGCTGGCTTCCAGTTTGGCCTTGCCGGCGTTCAGGCGCACGGCTTCGCGCATGTCGTCCAGGCTCAGTTCATCCAGCATGATGATGTCGGCACCCGCCGACAGGGCTTCACGCAACTCCTCCAGGTTTTCCACTTCGATTTCCACGGGCTTGCCCGGCGCGATCTTGTGGGCGGCGGTGATTGCTTGGGCAATACCACCGCAGGCGGCGATATGGTTTTCCTTGATCAGGAACGCGTCATACAGCCCGATGCGGTGGTTGTGGCAACCGCCGCAGGTCACCGCATACTTCTGCGCCAAACGCAGGCCGGGCAATGTCTTGCGGGTGTCCAGCAGCTTGACCTGGGTGCTGGCGACAAAGTCCGCCAAAAATTGCGCACGGGTGGCAACCCCTGACAGCAATTGCAGAAAATTCAACGCGCAACGTTCACCACTGAGCAGCGAGCGGGCAGGGCCCTCAAGGTGGAACAACGCCTGGTTGGGGCTCACCCGTTCACCGTCAGCCACCTGCCAGTGCACGGCAACCCGAGGGTCCAGTTGACGAAACACTGCGTCCACCCACGCCGTGCCGGCGATAACAGCCGCCTCACGGGTAATGATCGTGGCCTTGGCCAGCCGTTCGGCCGGGATCAACTGCGCGGTGATGTCACCACTGCCGATGTCTTCCAGCAGTGCGCGGCGCACGTTGGCTTCGATTTCGGCGGTGAGGTCGGCAAGACGGAGGTTCGGCATAACAGGCTCCACAAACAAAGTGCCTCGATTATAGGGCCAGCGTGCGTTCTAACCCAGGCTCGCCACTCATTTACCGCACAAAGTCAGAGTGTGCTGGCGCAACTGCCCTCGTTTGCAAGATAATCTCGCGCCTTGCAATTGGCGTCATAGCTTTGACGTCTTGGTGGTGATCGGGTATTTGCAGTGCCTGCCGGGCCTGCGCTCCGTCTCTCCACCTCTCAAAACCGCCGTTTCAGGAGGCCAGGATGCACAATGACGGGAAGGTGGTGCCTATCAACAGGGCGCAGGCCACGCCATCGCCGCTCGCGCGCCTGCCGGTGGTGTTGCTGCAGGTGCGTGACAAGGCTGCGCAACAGCTGCAGCAAGGCTTGCAGGAACTGTTCGATAACGCCGACGACACCCTGTTCGAAATGGCCGAAAAGGCCCGTAGCACCGTCGACCATCATATTTTTTTCGAGGCCATGCGCGACCTGCGCCTCAAGCGCAAGAACTTCGAGCGCGTGTTCATGGAGCAGCTGTTCGTGGCGTTCGCCAACCTTGGCCAGGCCCGGTGCAGCGGGGCACACCTGGTGCCGGTGGTGTCTTATGAGGAGGTCCCCGGCACCGGCGCCGATGACGTGGAAAAAGCCGTGGCCCTGGAGGCGATGCTCGGTCGTGTGCATCACCGTGATGGTTTGGCGCTGGGGCAGTTGAACGCGCGCGTAAGTGCATTGCTCGGCAGGCGCCTGGACGATCCTGAAAACCCATTGGGCCCGGCGCGGTTGTGCGAGTTTTTCCTGCAAGCAGGGCGCAGCCTGGGGGTGGAAATCCGCGTCAAGCTGGTCATGCTCAAGCTATTTGAGAAATACGTGCTCAGTGACGCAGACTTGTTGTATGGCGAGGCCAACCAATTACTGATCGCCACTGGCGTATTGCCGGAACTCAAGGCGCTCCCATCCCGTCGAGCCGGCGGACGTGCGGCCCGGGAGCACCAGCATTGCACCGGCCAGGCGATGGCCGACCCGCCGCTGGATAAAAGCGGCCAGCAAGCGTTCAGTGCCTTGCAGAAGTTGCTGGTAGCCGTGCGTGGCAGCGTGGCCCCGACCCTTGAAGCCAGCGCCGAACCGCAACCTGTTGTCAGCCGCGATCTGCTGCGTCTGCTGTCGCATCTGCAGCAATATGTACCGGAGCCGGCGTGCGAGGACGATTTCGACCTGCGCAACCAGCTGGAACAGCTGCTCACCCGGGTCAGTGTCAAAAGTGGCAAGTCGCGGGTGTTAGAAGAAGCAGACGAAGATGTGATCAATCTGGTCGCCATGCTGTTCGAGTTCATGCTCGATGACAGCAGTGTGCCGGACGCTTTCAAGGCGCTGATCGCTCGCTTGCAGATCCCGCTGCTGAAAGTGGCGGTGCTGGACAAAAGTCTGTTCAGTTGCGCGGAGCATCCCGCGCGGCGCTTGCTCAATGATATCGCGAGCGCCGTCATCGGCTGGAGTTCGCCCCATGACCACACACGGGACAACCTCTACCTGTGTATCGAGCAACTCGTACAGCGCTTGCTGAATGAGTTCGTCGAAGACCCGACGATTTTCTCCCAGTTACTCACCACCTTCAGCGAATTCATAGCCCAAGAGCGCAAGCGCAGCGAACGCCTTGAGCGATATACCCGTGACGTCGAGCAAGAGCATCTGCATATCAAGGTGGCGCGCCAGCGTGTGGCGCACGTGCTCAATCGACGGCTCGTGGGCGAAACCTTGCCGCAATCGGTGCTGCAATTTGTACAGCAGGCCTGGAGCCAGGTGCTGTTAGTGGCCGTTCTCAAGCACGGTGAACACTCGCTGCAGTGGCAGACGGCGCTGCGCACCCTGGATGAATTGGTCTGGAGCGTCGGCCTGCGTGAAGACACCGAAGCGGGCCGGCGTTTGCTCGAGCAATTACCCGGGCTGCTCAAGGCATTGCGTAGTGGGTTGGCCGATGCGGCGTTCGATCCTTTCAGTACCCGCGAGTTCTTCCTGCGGTTGCAGGCCATGCATGTTGAGCCGCTCGACAGTGAGGCGCTGGTTGAAGTCCGTGAGCCTTTTGCCCTGTGGGCTGGCCCGCCGGCTGCCGACGAACCACTGCCCCCTGATGACCCCGACCTGCTCAAGGCCCAGCAGTTGCGCGTCGGTGACTGGGTAGCGTTGCTGCAAAATGAAGCCGGTAACCTGCGCTGCAAGTTGACCGCAATCATGCCGCCCGCCGATACCTATATTTTTGTCAGCCAAGCGGGTCTTAAGGTGCTGGAGAAAAGCGCGGGCCAGTTAGCCTTGGCGTTCAAGCAGGGCGCCCTGCATACCTTGAATGATGGCCCGCTGTTCGAACGTGCACTGGCCGCCGTGGTGGGCGACCTGCGGCAACTCAATCGCGGCAAGTGATCGCAACCGCAGGGTGGAACGCGGCATACTGGTCACACCTCGTCTCACTCAAGGAGCCTGTATGCAGTTGGACCCCGCCAGCGGTTGGTGCCAGGGCATTCGTCATTGCCCTTCGCCCAACTTCAACGAGCGCCCTGAAGGCGAAATCTCGCTGTTGGTGGTGCATAACATCAGTTTGCCTCCGGCGCAGTTCAACACCGGTAAGGTGCAGGAGTTTTTCCAGAACCGCCTGGATATCTCAGAACATCCCTACTTTGAAGGGATTGCCAGCCTACGGGTGTCTGCGCATTTTCTGATTGAACGTGACGGCACTGTGACGCAATTTGTTTCGTGCCGTGACCGGGCCTGGCATGCCGGTATTTCCGTCTTTGAGGGGCGCGAGATCTGCAACGATTTTTCTCTGGGAATCGAGCTGGAAGGTACGGATGACCTACCGTTCACCGATGCCCAGTATGCGGCGTTGATCGACTTGGCACGCCAACTGTTGGCCGCTTACCCCGCGATCACCCATCAACGTATTTGTGGTCACAGCGACATCGCTCCGGGTCGCAAGACCGACCCGGGCCCCGCTTTTGATTGGATGCGCTTTCGCAGCGCCCTGCAGGATGGAGGACACGAACGATGAGTTTCCTGGTGTTGGTGCTGGCGGTATGGATCGAGAAGTTCTCGGCCTTGCGCCTGCGGTTGCAGCGCGACGGTGGATGGCTGCGTGAGCTGGCCAAGCTGGAATCGAGCCCGCGCATGGGCAAGCGGCCCTGGTTGATCCTGCTGGTATTGGTGCTGCTGCCGGTGGCGTTGCTGGCGTTGTTGTTGCTGGTCCTGGAGCCAGTGGCCTATGGCCTGTTGGCATTGCCGGTGCACTTGCTGGTGGTGATCTACAGCCTGGGCCGTGGCGATCTATTGGCCGGGCTGGGGCCGTTTCGCGATGCCTGGCGGCGCGGTGACCTGCAAGCGGCCGAGCATGTGGCCGAACGCGACCTCAAGCTTGGCGCCGACAGTGGCGAGCAACTGCTGGAGCGTGTTCAGGGCTACCTGCTGTGGCAGGCGTATCAAAGCTTTTTCGCGGTGATTTTCTGGTATTTCCTGCTGGGCCCGGTGGCCGCCCTGGCGTACCGCCTGTTGGCGCTGGCCAGCGAAAACAGCCAGAACCCCTTGGTGGCCGAGCGCGCCACGCAATTGCGCCACGCGTTTGACTGGTTGCCGGTACGCCTGCTGGCGGCCAGCTTTGCCTTGGTGGGCAATTTCGTCGGGGTCAGCCGGGTGATGCTCCACGAACTGCTGAGCTGGGACATCAGCGCTGCCCAACTGATGGAAAAAGTCGGCCTGGCCGCCGCGGAAATTCCTCCCCCCGTGGTGGGGGCCGATGGCATCAACAGCCTGGATCGCCTGTGGGAGCTGCTGCTACGTGCGGCAGTGCTGTGGTATGCCGGGTTTGCCATCTGGACGGTGTTGCCCTGAGTAATAGCGGCGGGGTGCATCCATCACTCCCGCCGTTAACCTTACGTTACAAAACTCCCTTTCGAATTGAGCTATACAGATAGAGCGCCAAATAGTGGCTATCTGCCGTCGCCCTGCGCCTCAATAAAAATAAAAGAAGGGGAGGTCACCTGTGAAGAGCTTGCTTTATCCCGCCGTCGCGCTGATGAACCGCCTGAGCTTCGGCATGAAGTTCAGCCTGATCAGCGTGCTGTTCCTGCTGCCGATGCTGGCGACCAACTATTACCTGGTGCGCGACTCGTGGCGCGAATACCAGGGCACCCGCGTCGAACTGCAAAGCCTTGACCTGCTCGGCAGCAGTCTGGCGTTGCGTCGGGAGTTGGAAACCCTCAACAACCAGGTACAGATCAACGCCACCCTCGGCCAGTCAGGCAAAGCGGCAGACCTGGAGGCCAGGATCAGCGCCTTGGAAGCCAGTGTAGTGGAGCGCTTGCAGGGCTTGCACGCGATCGCGACCCAGCCCGAGCACGTTGCCGTCTTCGACAGTAAGCGCGATGAGTTGATCGCTGCGTTCAAGGCTCAGCAACAGGAAACCTCGTTGCTCAACAAAGCAGCGTTGATCGGCAAGTTACTCAACCAGGCCCAGATGTTCAGCCAGATTATTGCCAGCCAGGCCGGCTTGAACCGTGATCCGCAAAGTGATCTGCGCCAGCTCAGCGACTTGGTCACCACCGTCACCCCTCAGGTCACCCAGGCCTTGGGTGAAGGCCGTGCGATGGGCGCGTACTCCCTGGGGCAGGGCTTTATCAATTCGTCCTCCAGTACCCGTTTTGACGAACTGCTGCAGCAGTTGGAAAAACTCCATGGTGAATATGGCCTGAAGCTGCAGGACGCGCTGGGCGCCAGCAAGGCCGCGCACGCCGCCCTCGAGGTGTCGGCGCAAGCCAGCCAGGCGAGCCTCAAGCAAGGCAGTGAGTTTTTCGAAGAGCAGGTGGTGATGGCCGAAACCCTCGACGCGCCTTGGCAGGGGTTTTATGACGGCGTCAGCCAACTAATGGCCAAGACCTATCAATTGGATGACGCCACCCTGGCGTTCCTCGGGCAGCAGTTGCAGCAGCGCCTGGCGCAGAACCGTCTGCACATGGTGTTGCTGGTCACGGCCCTGGCGACGGTGTTTGCGCTGATTTTCTATCTCTATGCCGGTTTCTTTGTTTCCACTCGCACCACCTTGCGCCGCCTGGGGGCGATGATGGACAAAGTGGCGGCGGGCGATATGACCGTCACTTTCGTTGCGCAAAGCCGTGACGAATTGGGCGACCTGGGCCAGGTGTTCAATGGCACCGTGGCCAAGATTCATGACCTGATCGAGCGCGTTGGGCATACGGTCAGCCAGGTGGAGTTGCAGGCCGGCCAGGTGCAGGCGGTGTCGGCACAGAGTAACCAGGCGGTGTCCGGCCAGCGCAGCCAGATCGAACAAGTAGCGACGGCGATGAACCAGATGTCCGCCACCGCCCAAGAGGTGGCGCGCAGCGCGGCGGCGGCGGTCAGCAGTGCCCAGAGCGTCAATGATGAAACGGTCAGCGGGCGTGCGCTGGTGCAATCCCAGCAAGGCGGCATCGCACGCCTGGCGGCGGAGATCGACGATTCGGTGCGGGTGATCAACCAGCTGGCAGCCGACAGCCAGTCCATCAGCAGCGTTTTGGAAGTGATCAAGAGCATTGCCGAGCAGACCAACCTGCTGGCGCTCAACGCGGCCATCGAAGCCGCGCGCGCCGGTGACCAAGGGCGCGGGTTTGCGGTGGTGGCCGACGAGGTGCGCACTCTGGCTCGGCGCACCCAGCACTCTACCGAGGAAATCGAGCAGATGATCAGCCGCTTGCACAGCGGCGTCGGCGCGGCGGTGAAGGCTATGGGCAGCAGCCATGAGATGGCCAATGGCACGGTGGGGCAGTCGGAAAAAGTCCAGCAAGCCCTGGAAAATATCCTGGGAGCGGTAGGGATGATCGTCGACCAGAACCAGCAGATCGCCGCCGCCGTGGAACAGCAAACGGCGGTCGCCCACGACATCGACCAGAACATTGTCGAAATCAACCGTGCTGGCGAGCATGCAGCGCAAGGCGCCCAGCACACGGAAGCGGCCAGTCGGCAGTTGGCAATCCAGGTGGTTGAGTTGAAGCAATTGATTGGTGCGTTTCGGGTGTAGGGAGGTTCTGAAGGATGTAGCTACCGACCCTGTGGCCGATGTCTTGATTTGCCTGGGCGTGTTTTATCGCGGCGTGAATAGGTGAAAATTTATTTCATCCGTCACGGTCACGAGGAGACACGACGATGGCCGCTGCAATCGGTATCAAAGGGCATTGCGCCCAGTGCGACATGACGTTTGAACTCAAGCCTTGGCAACTGAATGCCATTGCCATTGATGTGCCTTTTGACTGTACGTATTGCCACTCGGGGTTGCAGTTGGGGTGCGCCAAGCAGTTGCGGCAGTTCAGGGCCCTGGACCAATGGGCGCTGGTGCGGCCGAGCATGATCATGCTGACATGCGCGACCTTGCTGGTGGCCTTGTTCGCTGAATGGTTGGGGCTGCTCAGTGTGATCGGGCAACTGAACGTTTCGCTGGTCGCCGTGCTGATCCATTTGCTGGTGGTGCGCTATGCCCGGCATCGACAGACAATGATCTTGAAGTTGCAGGTGATCAGTCCGCTACCAGTTGAACAGCTCGCACGCATTGCGTGTGCTCGTCTCAGCGAGCGATAGAGGGCTGATACCCATGCGCTCGGCCAGGGCCGTGCAGATATCTGGCAGATGCTGCGGGCTATTGCGCTGGTTGGGGTACATGGCCGGAGCCATATCCGGCGCATCGGTTTCCAGCACCACGGCGTCGAGTGGCAACTGCGCCAGTACCCGGTGCATGCGCAGCGCCTGGGGCCAGGTGGCAGCGCCACCCAGGCCCAGTTTGAACCCCAGCTTGATGTACTCGCGCGCCTCTTCAGCGCTGCCAGCGAACGCGTGGATGATGCCGCCTCTGGGCACGCGGATGCGCTTGAGGGTGGCAATCACGGCGGCGTGGCTGCGGCGAACGTGGAGCAAGGCCGGCAGTTGGAAATCCACCGCGAGTTTCAGTTGGGCTTCAAATAACTGTTGCTGGCGCTGGTGGTCCAACTGTTCGAGAAAGTAATCCAGGCCAATTTCGCCCACGGCGCACAGTTGCCGGTGGCCATGCAGGCGCGTCAACCAGTCGCCCAGCTCCAGCAGGTCGGCGGGGCGATGCTCATCGAGATACACCGGGTGCAAGCCGAAGGCGGCGAACAAGCCTTCGTCCTGTTGCACCAAGTCCCACAGCCGCTGCCAATTTTTCTGGTACACCCCCAGCACCACCAGGCGCCGCACGCCGAGTTCACGGCTGTGGGCAAGGACGTGCGAGCGATCCTGGTCGAAGTCCTCGAAGTCCAGGTGCGTGTGGGTGTCGATCAGCTCCACGCTCAGGCCTCGTGGATACGCTGCTTGAAGGTCCGGCCAATCGCATGCACGCCGGGTTGGTACTGTTCTTCTTCAATGGCGGCCAGGGCCAGGCGCAGGGCGGTCTCGGCAATCAATTGATGTTGCTGGGCCATGGCGTTGACCGGCAGCGGGAGGAAATCCAGCAACTGGGTATCGCCGAAGGTGCCCAGGCGCAGGGGACGTGACTTGAGGGGGAAGTCATGCAGCGCATCAAACACGCCTTGCAGCAGTACGTAGGAGGTGGTTACCAGCGCGTCCGGCAAATGCCCCAGGCGTTGCAGCAGTTGCTCCATCAGCTCTCGGCCGCAGTCACGACTGAAGGCTTCGCCCTGTTCGATAATCTCTTCGCCCGTAAAGCCTTGCAGCGCATCACGGAAACCGGCGGTACGTGCCTGGCTGATGCTCAGCTCGGGCCGCGCGCCAATCAGTGCGATCTGCTTGGGCAACGGTTGCAGCAGGCTGCTGGTGAGTTGCCTGCAGGCCTGGTGGTCGTCGCTGACCACGGAGCAGAACTGGTTCGGCTCCATCTCCCGGTCGATGGCAATCACCGGCAGCCCCTTGGCCTGCAGCTCGCGATAGCTGTCATCGCTGGCTGGCAGGCAACTGGCGACGAACAACGCATCGCAACGCCGCGCCCGGAACAGTTGCAGCAGTTGGCGTTCGCTGTCCGCTTCATCATCGGAGCTGGCGATCAGCAACTGATAGCCCCGCGCCCGTGCCCCTTGTTCCAGCAGTTTGGCGATGCGTGCGTAGCTGGGGTTTTCCAGGTCTGGCAGGATGAACCCCAAGGTTCGCGTATGCCGACTGCGCAGCCCGGCGGCTTGAGGGTTGGGGGTAAAGCCATGGGCTTGGACCACGGCACGCACACGCTCAACGGTTGCGTTGCTGATGCGCTGCTGTTCGGCCTTGCCGTTGATGACATAGCTGGCGGTGGTAACGGACACACCGGCCAGACGTGCGATATCACTGAGTTTCAAACCGGGATTTCCTTGTTTTTTGGCGCTCGCCCCGACATTTTGTCCAATCGTAACCGATTCCAGCATTCGACCAATGTCCCACAGCAAGCGCCGAGTGGCCCTTCAAGCTTGCGCAATTAACGCGTAATCTGCCATAAATTCTAGATTAAACGTTTCAGCAAGCGTATTTTTACGATGTTCGCCACTGAGTGACCACTGCCAATTGACCGCTCAGTCAGTTAATTTTGAACCTATTTACCTACAACAATACCTAGTGCGCCCGTCGCACTAACTAGGAGAACGGCATGCTTGAGCTCACTGTAGAGCAGATATCCATGGGCCAGGTGGCTGTGGATAAATCTGCTGCCTTGCACCTGCTCGCTGACAAACTGGTGGCCGATGGCCTGGTTGCCGAAGGTTATCTCAGTGGCCTGCAAGCCCGTGAAGCCCAAGGCTCGACCTTTCTCGGCCAAGGCATCGCTATTCCCCACGGCACGCCAGAAACCCGCGAGCAGGTGTTTTCCACTGGTGTGCGCCTGCTGCAGTTCCCGGAAGGGGTGGACTGGGGCGATGGCCAGATCGTCTACCTGGCGATTGGCATCGCGGCTAAATCCGATGAACACCTGCGCCTGTTGCAACTGCTCACCCGTGCCCTCGGCGAAACCGACCTGGGCCAGGCGTTGCGCCGTGCCGGCAGCGCCGAAGCGCTGTTGAAACTGTTGCAAGGCGCGCCCCAGGAACTGGCGCTGGATGCGCAGATGATCAGCCTGGGCGTGTCGGCCGATGATTTTGAAGAGTTGGTGTGGCGCGGTGCGCGCCTGCTGCGCCAGGCCGACTGCGTGAGCAATGGCTTTGCAGCCGTATTGCAGCAGGTCGACGCGCTGCCCCTGGGCGATGGCCTGTGGTGGTTGCACAGCGAGCAGACGGTCAAGCGTCCGGGCCTGGCCTTTGTGACGCCGGACAAACCCATGCGTTACCTCGGCCAGCCCCTGCACGGCCTGTTCTGCCTGGCGAGCCTCGGTGAAGCGCACCAGACCCTGCTTGAACGCCTGTGTGCCTTGCTCATTGAAGGGCGCGGCCAGGAGTTGGGGCGCGCCACCAGCAGCCGCGCGGTGCTGGAAGTGCTGGGCGGTGAACTGCCGCCGGACTGGCCCAGCGCCCGTATTACCCTGGCCAACGCCCACGGCCTGCACGCGCGCCCGGCCAAGATCCTGGCGCAATTGGCGAAAAGTTTTGATGGCGATATCCGCGTGCGCATCGTCGATGGCGCGGTGGGCGCCGTGTCGGTCAAAAGCCTGAGCAAGTTGCTCAGCCTCGGCGCACGTCGTGGCCAGGTGCTGGAGTTTGTGGCCGAGCCGACGGTGGCCGGTGATGCACTGCCCGCCCTCTTGGCCGCCGTGCAAGAGGGCCTTGGCGAAGAGGTCGAGCCCTTGCCCACCGTGAGCGCACAGCCAGCACAGGTCGATATCGAACCGTTGCTCAGCGCGCCACTGAGCGGTAGCCAACTCCAGGCCATTGCCGCCGCACCGGGTATCGCCATCGGCCCGGCCCATATCCAGGTGCCGCAAGTGTTCGATTACCCGTTGCGCGGTGAGTCCGCCGCCGCCGAACGCCAGCGTCTGCACACGGCCTTGAGCGAGGTGCGCACGGATATCCAGGGCTTGATCGAGCGTAGCCAGGCCAAGGCCATCCGCGAGATTTTCATCACGCACCAGGAAATGCTCGACGACCCGGAACTCACCGACGAGGTCGACACCCGCCTCAAGCAAGGCGAAAGCGCCGAAGCCGCCTGGATGAGCGTGATCGAAGCCGCCGCCAAACAGCAGGAAGCCTTGCAGGATGCCTTGCTGGCCGAGCGTGCTGCCGACTTGCGCGACATCGGCCGCCGCGTGCTGGCCCAGTTGTGCGGCGTCCAAAGCGTGCAGGAACCGAGCGAGCCCTACATCCTGGTGATGGAAGAGGTCGGCCCTTCGGACGTGGCGCGCCTGGACCCGGCCCGCGTTGCCGGCATTCTCACCGCCCGGGGCGGCGCCACCGCTCACAGCGCCATTGTCGCCCGCGCTTTGGGCATTCCGGCCTTGGTCGGCGCTGGCGCTGCCGTGTTATTGCTCAACGCGGGCACGCCGCTGTTGCTCGATGGCCAGCGCGGCCGCCTTCATGTGGACCCCGACGCCGCCACCCTGCAACGGGCCACCGTGGAGCGCGACAGCCGCGAGCAGCGCTTGCAAGCCGCTTCGGCCCAACGCCATGAACCGGCGCTGACCCGCGACGGACACGCCGTGGAAGTGTTCGCCAACATTGGCGAAAGCGCCGGGGTGGCCAGTGCCGTGGAGCAGGGCGCCGAAGGCATTGGCCTGCTGCGCACCGAACTGATTTTCATGGCCCACCCCCAGGCGCCGGACGAGGCCACCCAGGAGGCCGAATACCGTCGCGTACTCGACGGCCTCAATGGTCGCCCGTTGGTGGTGCGCACCCTGGATGTGGGCGGCGACAAGCCTTTGCCCTATTGGCCGATCGCCGAAGAGGAAAACCCCTTCCTGGGTGTGCGCGGCATTCGCCTGACGTTGCAACGCCCGCAGATCATGGAAGCGCAACTGCGGGCGCTGCTGCGTGCTGCGGATAACCGCCCGCTGCGCATCATGTTCCCCATGGTCGGCAGCGTGGATGAGTGGCGCGCCGCCCGGGACATGACCGAGCGCCTGCGCCTGGAGATCCCGGTGGCGGACCTGCAACTGGGGATCATGATCGAAGTGCCTTCAGCCGCGTTGTTGGCGCCGGTCCTCGCCAAGGAAGTCGACTTCTTCAGCGTCGGCACCAACGACCTGACCCAATACACCCTGGCCATCGACCGCGGGCACCCGACCCTGTCGGCCCAGGCCGATGGCTTGCATCCGGCAGTCCTGCAACTGATCGACATCACCGTGCGCGCCGCCCATGCCCACGGCAAATGGGTAGGTGTGTGCGGCGAGTTGGCGGCGGACCCGCTGGCGGTGCCGGTGCTGGTCGGCCTGGGCGTGGATGAGTTGAGCGTGTCGGCCCGCAGCATTCCTGAAGTGAAGGCGCGGGTGCGTGAATTCAGTCTGAGCGAGGCCCAGGGCCTGGCGCAACAAGCACTGGCAGTGGGTTCGCCCGCCGAAGTGCGTGCCCTAGTGGAGGCCGTGTAGATGGCAAATATTCTGACCCTGACGCTGAACCCGGCGTTGGACCTCACGGTACGTCTGGCGCACCTGCAACCCGGTGAGGTCAATCGCAGTGAAGCGATGCTCACCCACGCGGCCGGCAAAGGCGTGAATGTGGCGCAAGTGCTGACGGACCTGGGCCATTACGTCAGCGTGGGCGGGTTCCTCGGCAGTGCCAACCCCCAGGCTTTCAATGCGCTGATCAAGCGCCGTGGGTTTGGCGATGCCTTCATCCGGGTTCCCGGCGAAACCCGGAGCAATATCAAGATTGCCGAACAGGATGGGCGTGTCACCGACATCAATGCACCGGGGCCGCTGGTGACTGAAGAGGCGCTAAAAGCGCTGCTCAAGATGGTCGCGATCATTGGCCCGGAGTTCGATGCGGTCGTGGTGGCCGGTAGCTTGCCGCGCGGCGTCAGCCCGCAGTGGTTTAAAGGTTTGCTGGAGGCGTTGAAAGACCTCGGTTTGAAAATCGCCCTGGACACAAGCGGCGAAGCGCTGCGCCTGGGGTTGGAGGTTGGCCCGTGGCTGGTCAAACCCAATACCGAAGAGTTGGCCGAGGCCTTGGGTAACGCCACCGATGCCATCAGCCGCCTGCATCAGCAAGGCGTCGAACATGTGGTGGTCTCCGACGGGGCCGCAGGTGTGACCTGGTACCGCCCGGGTGCGGCGCTGCATGCCACGCCGCCCAAGGTGGCAGTGGCCAGTACCGTGGGTGCCGGCGACTCGCTGCTAGCCGGGATGCTCCACGGTTTGCTCAGTGGCGACACGCCGGAGCACACCCTGCGCCGGGCCACGGCGATTGCCGCGATGGCGGTGACACAGATCGGTTTTGGCATCAGCGATGACGCCCAGTTGGCGCATCTCGAAAGCGGCGTCGAAGTACGCACGCTGACAGAACAATAAGAGGGTTTGTGATGAAGTTAGCCATTGTTACCGCCTGCCCGAACGGCATGGTCACCAGTGTGCTGTGCGCCCGCTTGTTGGACGCCGCCGCCCAGCGCATGGGCTTGCACACCAGTGTTGAAGTCGTCGATGTGCAGCGTCCGGAGCGCCAGTTGTCCCAGGCGACGATTGATGATGCCGAGTGGGTGCTGCTGGTCAGCAGTACCCCGGTGGATATGCAGCGGTTTGTCGGCAAGCGTGTGTTCCAGAGCACGCCGGCCCAGGCGTTGGCGGATGTCGAAGGCGTACTGCGCCGGGGCGCCGAAGAAGCCCAGGTGTATGTCGCCGACGCCGCCCCGGTGGCGGCCAAGGCTGCGCCGCGTATCGTCGCGATTACCGCGTGCCCCACCGGTGTGGCCCACACGTTCATGGCCGCCGAAGCCTTGCAGCAGACTGCTCAGCGCCTGGGTTATGACCTGCAGGTCGAAACCCAGGGCTCGGTGGGCGCTCGCACCCCGTTGAGCTCGCAAGCGATTGCCGATGCCGATGTGGTGTTGCTCGCGGCGGATATCGAAGTGGCCACCGAGCGTTTCGCCGGCAAGAAGATTTACCGCTGTGGCACCGGCATTGCCCTCAAGCAATCCGAAGCCATCCTCAACAAAGCCCTGGCCGAAGGCGCGGTGGAAAGCGCGGCCGGCGGTGCACCGGCCAAGGCGGAGAAAACCGGCGTCTACAAACACCTGCTCACCGGCGTGTCGTATATGTTGCCGATGGTGGTGGCGGGGGGCTTGCTGATCGCCTTGTCGTTTGTGTTCGGCATCCATGCTTTCGAGCAGCCCGGCACCTTGGCGGCGGCGCTCAAATCCGTGGGTGACCAGGCGTTCCTGTTGATGGTGCCGCTGCTGGCGGGCTACATCGCCTACTCGATTGCCGACCGTCCTGGCCTTGCGCCCGGCATGATCGGCGGGCTGCTGGCGGGGACGCTGGGGGCTGGGTTTATCGGCGGCATCCTGGCCGGTTTCGTCGCCGGATATTGCGTCAAGCTGATCAGCCGCACGGTGCAACTGCCTCAGAGCCTGGAAGCGCTCAAGCCGATCCTGATCATCCCGTTATTGGCGAGCCTGTTTACCGGCTTGGTGATGATCTACCTGGTGGGCCCACCGGTCGCCCGCTTGCTCACGGGCCTGACGGATTTCCTCAGCACCATGGGTACCACCAACGCGGTGCTGCTGGGCATTCTGCTCGGCGGCATGATGTGTGTGGATTTGGGCGGGCCGATCAACAAGGCGGCCTATGCGTTCTCGGTTGGCCTGCTGGCCGCGTCGAGCGGCGCGCCGATGGCCGCGACCATGGCCGCCGGCATGGTGCCGCCGATTGGCATGGGCATCGCCACGTTGCTGGCCCGGCGCAAGTTCGCCCAGACCGAGCGCGAGGCCGGCAAGGCGGCGATGATCCTGGGGCTGTGCTTTATCTCTGAAGGCGCGATTCCCTTCGCCGCCAAAGACCCGCTGCGCGTCATTCCGGCCAGCATCGCCGGTGGCGCGTTGACCGGTGCGCTGTCGATGTACTTCGGCTGCAAACTCGCCGCGCCCCATGGCGGGTTGTTTGTGCTGGTGATTCCGAATGCGATGAACCATGCGTTGTTGTACTTGTTGGCGATTGTGGCGGGCAGTGTGTTGACCGGTTTGGTGTATGCCGTGCTCAAGCGACCGGAAGCGGCTGAACTGGCCGTGACTGCCTGACACTGGCAGAAAATGTGGGAGCTGGCTTGCCTGCGATAGCCTCGACGGGGTTTGCCTGATACACCGAGGTGTTTGCATCGCAGGCAAGCCAGCTCCCACAGGTGAACTCGACCGTTCTGCTAATCGGTGTCACATCCGCTTCATCCCATCATGCTTTAGTGGCCCTTTTGATACTCAAGAGGGCACCTGCATGAGCCACTTCGATCTCGGTCGCCGCCGTGTGATGCAAGCCGTGGGCGCTGGCCTGTTGTTGCCGGGCCTGGCGCCGGCGGTGATCGCTTCGGTGAAGGACCGACCCCAACTCACTGACGGCGTGCAATCGGGCGACCTGCAGGGCGATCGCGCAATGATCTGGAGCCGCAGTGACCGCCCGGCGAAGATGGTGGTGGAGTGGGATACCCGCAGCGTGTTCAGCAACCCGCGCCGATTCGTCTCGCCCCTGGCCGACAGCCGCACCGACTTTACCGCCCGTGTCGAGCTCACCGGGCTGCCGGTCGACCAGGCGATTTTCTACCGCGTGCATTTCGAAGACGCCCAGACCGGCATTGCCAGTGAACCCTGGTTCGGCCACTTGCGTAGCGTGCCGCAACAGCGGCGTGACATCCGTTTTGTGTGGAGCGGCGACACTGTCGGCCAAGGCTTCGGCATCAACCCGGACATCGGTGGCATGCGCATCTATGAAGCCATGCGCCTGCGCCTGCCGGACTTTTTTATCCACAGCGGCGACACCATCTATGCCGACGGCCCGGTCCCCGCGCAGCTCACCACTGAAGGCGGGCGCATCTGGCGCAACATTACCACTGAAGCCAAAAGCAAAGTCGCGGAAACCCTCGATGAATATCGCGGTAATTACCGCTACAACCTGCTGGATGAAAACGTGCGCCGCTTCAATGCCGAGGTACCGCAGATCTGGCAGTGGGACGATCACGAGGTGATCAACAACTGGTCATCGAGCAAGCAGTTGGATGAGCGTTACCAGACCCGCGACATCAATACCTTGGTGGGCCGTGCCCGCCAGGCCTGGCTGGAATATTCACCCATGCGCCGACAGAGCGCCGACGGTGGCGGGCGCATTTATCGCAAGCTCAGTTATGGGCCGCTGCTGGATGTGTTTGTGTTGGATATGCGCAGCTATCGTGGGCCGAATGATGACAACCTGGGCGCGGAAAAGCCCTTCCTCGGGCGGGAACAGTTGGACTGGCTCAAACGCGGGCTCAAGGCCTCGCAAGCGCAGTGGAAGGTGGTCGCCGCCGACATGCCCATCGGTCTGGGCGTGCCCGACGGTGAAGTCAGCCCCGGCGTGGCGCGTTGGGAAGCTATCGCCAATGGCGACCCTGGCCCGGCGCAAGGGCGTGAGCTGGAGATCGCCGAACTGCTGGGGTTCCTGCATGAGCATAAGGTGCGCAACCACGTGTGGCTGACGGCCGATGTGCATTACTGTGCAGCGCATCACTATCACCCTGACCGTGCGACGTTCCAGGATTTTGAGCCGTTCTGGGAGTTTGTGGCAGGGCCGTTGAATGCTGGGAGTTTCGGGCCCAACCCACTGGATAAAACCTTTGGCCCGCACGTGGTGTTCCAGAAGGCGCCACCGGCGCAGAATACCTCGCCGTTTGCGGGCTTTCAGTTTTTTGGTGAAGTGCAGATAGATGGGCAGACGGCGGAGTTGACGGTGATGCTACGGGACTTGGACGGGGTTTCAGTGCTCGAGCAAAAACTGCAACCGGCCTGATCGTTCCCACGCTCTGCGTGGGAACGCATCCTGTGACGCTCCGCGTCACGCCGTCAAGAGCGGACGCGGAGCGTCCAGGGGCGGCATTCCCACGCGGAGCGTGGGAACGATCAAATATCAATAAACATCCCTGCGATAGCGACCCTGTTCGATCAGGCGCTCCAGCGCCTCCTTGCCCACGATGTCTGCCAGTGCCTGATCCACCCCCGTCGCCATCCCCTGCAAGCTGCCACACACATAAATCGCTGCGCCGTCCGCGAGCCATTTGCGCAGCACATCCGCTGACTCGCGCAGGCGATCCTGTACGTAGATCTTCTCCTCTTGATCGCGGGAAAATGCCAGGTCCAGCAGGGCCAGGTCTCCACTGGCGAGCCAGCCTTGCAGTTCGTCCTGGCACAGGTAGTCGTGGGCGATATTGCGCTCGCCGAACAGCAGCCAGTTTCGCTGCTGGCCGCCGGCAATACGCGCCTTGAGCAAGCTACGCAGGCCCGCCAGGCCGGTGCCGTTGCCCAGCAGAATCAGTGGCACAGGCGCGTCGGGCAAATGGAAGCCGCTGTTGCGCCGCAGGCGCAGGCTGATGGCCGAGCCGAGGGCGGCGTGTTCAGTCAGCCAGCCAGAGCCAAGCCCCAGGCTGCCGTCGGGGTGGCGTTCCTGGCGCACGATCAACTCCACCACGCCGTCGCTGGCAATCGAGGCGATGGAGTATTCGCGCATGCCCAGTGGGACCAGCGCGTCCACCAACGCCTGGGCGTGCAGGCCGACCAGGTGCGTGCGGTTGTCCGGCAGTTGGCGCGTGGCCAGGGCCTGATCAAGGGTGTGGGCCACGCCGTCGATCACCACACCGTCGCTGCCGACCAAGCCCAGGCCGGCCAGGAAGTGTTCGATGGCCCAGGGGCAATTGCGCGGCAGGACTTCCACCAGGTCGCCGGCCAGCCAGCTGTGTGCAGACGTGGATGTGAGGCCCAGCAGGTAGACGGGCGAGCCGACACTGTCGGGGTTGAGCAGGGTGCGTTGGCTCAGGGTCCAGTTTTCGTACTGGGCCGTCGGCCAGGCCGCTGCCGGCGCATGCCCGGTGAGCTGGCCCAGTTGCTGTTGCCAGGTGTGCAGGGCCACTGCGTCGCCGCTGTCGACTTCCACCGGGGCAAACAGCGGGGTGCCGCCCTGGTTGGTCAGCCAGAAATGCAGGCGCCGGGCAAAGCCGCAAAAATGTTCGTACTGCCGGTCACCCAGGGCCAGCACCGAGTAGTTCAAGCCTGTGAGGGGCAGCGAATGGCCGAGCACGCTGCGCTCGAAACCTCGGGCGCTGTCGGGGGCTTCGCCGTCGCCAAAGGTACTGACCACAAACAGCGCGTTCTGTGATTGGCTGAGGTCGTCGCGGCTGACACTGCCCAGGGGCTGCACCTTCACCGCCAGGCCCGCAGCCTGCAGTTGCCCGGCCGTTTGCCAGGCCAGTTGTTCGGCAAAGCCGCTCTGGCTGGCGAAGCCGATCAGCCAGGCCGGGGCATTGCTGTGGTTATCTGTCAAACCTTTGCGGGCATCGCGGACCTGGCGCTTTTTGCGGCGTCGGTCGAGGTACAGCAGCCAGCCCGTGATGAAAAACAGCGGCATAAGCAGTGAGCTGACGGTGAGGACGATGCGCCCGACCAGGCCGAAATAGCTGCCGGTGTGCAGCGCATACACACTGGTCAGCAACTGCGCCTTGAGGCTTTTGCTGGCGTAGCGCTCGTGGGATTTGACCTCGCCGGTGGCCGGGTCCAGGTTGATCTGGTTCAGCGCACGGTCATGGGGCGATGAAGTGAGCAGGTAATACACGGTGGCCGGTTGCCCGGCGACCGCGGGCATCCGAATGTTGTAGGCGCTCAAGTCGGGGCCGGCGTTGCTGTAGATGCTGCTCCAGATCGCGTCATAGTTGGCCACCGGAGCCGGGCCTGAGGGCGGGGGACCGCGCTTGCGCATGCGCTCGTTCTGCGGCGCGTCGGACAGCAGTTTGGTCACGCCACGGTTGTACCAGTCGTAGGACCAATACAGCCCGGTCAGCGCCGCCAAAAGATAAAACAGCAGGCACCAGGTGCCGAATACCGAGTGCAGGTCCCAATTGAAGCTGCGGCCCTTTTTGCGCCAGTCCAGGGTCAGCCAGACGCGCCAGCTTTTCACCTGGCGCGGCCAGCGCAGGTACAGGCCGGAGAGGCAGAAGAACAGCAGGATCAGGGTGCAGGCGCCGGTGATATTGCGCCCGGTGTCACCGATGGCGAGGAAGCGGTGCAATTGCAGGATAAAACCGAACAGGTCCTGGCCGACCGCGTCACCCATGTAGTCGCCGGTGTACGGGTCAAAGTAGCGCATCTGGCCACGGCGCTCGCCCGGTGGCGGGGTGAAGGACACGCGGCCGGCGTTGCCGCTCTCGCTTTCTACCCACAGCATAGCCACGGTCTTGCCTTCGGCCGCTTCCAATTTGCGTACCAGCTCGGCGGGCGGCAGTACACCGGCCTCGCGTTTCTGCACGCTCAACACGGTGGGGTTGAGCGCCCGCAGGATCTCGTCCTGAAACGAGTACGCTGCCCCGGTGACCCCCATCAAGGCCAGCACCAGCCCGGCAGTGATGCCGAAGAACCAATGCAACTGGAACAGGGTTTTCTTCAACACGTCGGAGCGCCTCGCTTAGCTGGATATCTGATCACGGCGCGCATTATGCCGTGAGTTGCCGGGAAACACGCAAAAGCCCCACGCATCCGATGTGTGGGGCTTCTGGCTGGAACTTTACCGCTTTTAGAAGTGGAAGCTGGTGGTCAACAACGCCGTACGACCGGCCGCCTGGTTGGCGAAATGCGTGGAGAAGGCCTTGTCGTAGTAGGTCTTGTCGGTAAGGTTCTGCACGTTCAATTGCAGGTCGACGTTCTTGGTCAGCTTGTAGCTGGCCATGGCGTCGTAGCGGGTGTAGGAGGGTACATACACCGTGTTGCCGACATCACCGTAAACCTCATCGACGTAGAAGGCGCCGCCGCCGATGGTCAGCTTGGGCGTGATCTCGTAGGTGGTCCACAGGCTGAAGGAGTTCTTCGGCGTGTTGGGCATCTGATTGCCTTTGTTGGAGCCCGCACTCACGACACCGTTACGCCCGTTGAGGCCGGATTTGACCAGTTCGCTGTCCAGATAGCTGTAGCCCGCAAACACCTGCCATTGTTCGGTGATTTTGCCGCTGGCGGACAACTCGATGCCGTCGACCTGAGATTCACCGGCGTTCTGGTAGGTGAGTGCATCCACCAGGATGCGGGTGTTTTTCTTCTCGGTGCGGAACACGGCTGCGGTCAGGGACAGGCGGTCGTGGAACAGGTCCCACTTGGTGCCCAGTTCGTAGTTGACGGTTTCTTCTGGCTGCAAGTCGCTGGTGGCGGCACCGGCAGACAGCGGGTTGCCGTCGGATCCTTCGCCTATCAGGCCACCGGCTGGCGTGGCCGATGTGGCGTAAGAGGCGTAGATGCTGGCGTTCTCCACCGGCTTCCACACCAGGCCGGCCTGCCAGTTGAAGAACTGACTGTCGTCCTTGATCTTGGTGCGCCCGGCGACGGCGTTGGTGTTGGCTTCGGTGTCAAAGGTGTCGTAGCGCAACCCCACGTTCAGCAGCCATTTAGGATCGAGCTCGATGGTGTCGAACACGTACGCGGCGCGGCTGGTGGCCTTGGTGTTGGTACCGTTGTAGTTGCGCGCGATGCTGCCGTTCCAGGCGTCGTCCGGGTTCGGGTTGCTCAGTGAGGTGCACTGGCCGCCCAGGCTGCCCTTGGCCGTTGTGCACACCGGGTTGGCGTTAGGGCTGACGGTGTAGCCGCTGACACGGGTTTCTTCGCCGGTAAATTCCAGGCCGGTGGAGTAAGTGTGCTTGAAGCCCAAGGCCTGGAAGCTGCCAAACAGATCGGTCTGGTTGGTGGTTGTGGTCGTGGTCGAGACACGGCTGTTGGCGCGACGCCAGACGGTGCCGTAGCGGTTGACGTTGAACTTGCTGTCATCCGGCTGGGTGAGCACATAGTCCTGGCCTGTGCTGCCGTGGCGCAGGGTGTTCTTGAGCGTCATGTTGTCGTTCAGGTCGTGCTCGATGGAGACCGTGCTGATGTCGGCGCGGGTCTTGCGGAAGTCACGGCTTTTCAAACCGTAGAAGTTGTTGCTGTCGCCGCCGTCGTTGGGTTTGTCATGCGCGTGGGCCGTGGCGGTCGCTGAGCCATAGCCATACGGAATCCCCGAATCCGGCAGGTCATCGCTTTCCATATGGTAATAGCTGAGGTTGACACGGGTCGGCGTGCCCAGGCCAAACGTCAGCGACGGTGCCACGCCCCAACGGTCGTAGTTCACCGCATCGCGGCCGGCGACGTTTTGTTCGTGGCTCATCAGGTTCAGGCGGAATGCCGCGCTGTCGTCCAGGAACTGGCGGTTCACGTCGAGCACATAGCGGCGGGTCTGGTCGGAGCCATAGGTAAAGCCGCCGTTGGTGAAGTCCCGCGCTTGTGGGGTCTTGCTCACCAGGTTGAGGCTGCCACCGGCCGAACCACGACCACCGAACGAAGAGTTCGGGCCTTTGCTGACTTCGATGGACTCGATGTCGAAGATCTCGCGGCTCTGGCCGCCGGTATCGCGTACGCCATCGAGGTAGGTATCGCCCTGGGCATCAAAACCACGGATGAACGGACGGTCGCCCTGAGGATTGCCACCTTCACCGGCACCGAAGGTGATACCCGGTACGGTGCGCAAGGCGTCCTGCAACGAGGTGGCGGCGGTGTCCTTGAGGACTTGTTGCGGCACCACGGTGACCGAACGCGGCGTGTCCACCAGCGGCGCGGTGTACTTCTGCGACGAGGCTTTCTCTACCTGGTAGGAGGTGTTGTCCTGCTCTTGGCCGGTGATGTTGGTGGCGCCGAGGGAGATAGGGTTGCGCTCGCCTGTTGGCTCGGTATTTTCAGCGGCCTGTGCCAGGTGGGCGGCGGAGCCGGCACTCAGGGCAACGCCAATGGCGGAGGCCAGCATGCGTGGTGAACTGGCCGGTATTTTTAGAATAGTGCGCGACATGACGTGTCCCTTCCCCAAGGTTGTGAGGCCGCGGAATATAGGGCCAACAAGACTTTGTATCAATTGCGAGATATTGCTATTCGCATCGAATTTACATTCTTTACACTTTTTTGTTACGGATTTTGCGCTCTCGTTCGTCCCCGTGTTTTACAGGGAGGATAAGAATCAATACCATTGGCGCCTCTCTGATCGCAGGTATTGCCTCATGTTGCTGCACATTCCCGGCCTGTTCTCTCGCGAGGAGGTGCTGCGCATTCGCCAAGCCCTGGAAGAGACCGAATGGGCTGACGGCAAAATCACCGCCGGGCACCAGTCGGCCAAGGCCAAGCACAACCTGCAATTACCCGAAGGCCACCCCCTGGCCAAGGAAATCGGCGCGGCGATGCTGGAGCGGTTGTGGAGCAACCCGCTGTTCATGTCGGCCGCGCTGCCGCATAAAGTCTTCCCGCCACTGCTCAACTGCTACACCGCTGGCGGCAGTTTCGACTTTCATATCGACAACGCGGTGCGCCAACCCAAAGGCAGCCATGAGCGCGTGCGCACCGACCTTTCGTCCACGTTGTTCTTCAGCGACCCCGACGACTACGACGGTGGGGAACTGGAGATCCAGGACACGTTCGGCCTGCAGCGGGTCAAGCTACCCGCCGGCGACATGGTGCTGTACCCCGGCTCCAGCCTGCACAAAGTCAACGCGGTGACCCGTGGCGCGCGTTATGCCTCGTTCTTCTGGACCCAAAGCCTGGTGCGCGAAGACAGCCAGCGCACCTTGCTGTTTGAAATGGACGGCGCGATCCAGCAACTGACCCGCGACGTGCCCGACCACCCTGCGCTGATCCAGCTCACCGGCACCTACCACAACCTGTTGCGCCGCTGGGTCGAGGTCTGAGCATGGGCTTTTTATTGCGCCGCGAAGAAGTGCTCAATGTCGAACAATTGCAGAGCATGCTCGATGACTCCCCGGTGCGCGCCGCCCAGGCCATTCTGATCGCGGCCAAGGCAGGCGTGGTCGATGCCCAGGCCCTGCTCGGGCAAATTCTGCTGGAAGGGCGCGGCATCGCACGCGATGAAGCATTGGCGCTGCGCTGGTTCCAGATTGCCGCGCAGGGCGGGCACCTGATGGCGCGCAATATGATCGGGCGTTGCCGCGAGCATGGCTGGGGCTGCGCTGTCGATGAAGCCGCCGCAGCACGGGAATATCGTCTGGCGGCACACGCCGGGTTGGATTGGGGGCAGTACAACTACGCCAACCTCTTGGCTACCGGCCGTGGCGTTGTTGAAGACCAGGCGCAAGCACTGGCGCTGTATCGCCAGGCTGCCGAACAGGGCCATGCCAAGTCGATGAACCTGCTCGGGCGTTACCTGGAAGACGGGCAGCATTGCCCCAAGGATGTTGAGGCGGCCGTTGAGTGGTACCGCCGCTCAGCCGAGGCAGGTGATTTTCGTGGGCAGTTTAGCCATGCGGCGGTGCTGGCAGACAGCGGCCAGGTCGACGCGGCGCTGGAGTGGTTGCACAAGGCGCTGGCAGGCGGGAATCTCAAGTTTCTGCAAACGGCACACAAGGCGCTGGCACGGGCGGATGACCCGCGAATTCGCGCCATGGCCGAGTTGTACCAGCAACGAGCTACGAGCTGATCGTTCCCACGCTCCGCGTGGGAATGCCGCCCTGGACGCTCCGCGTCCGCACTTGAGCGCGTAACGCAGAGCGTCACAGGAGGCGTTCCCACGCAGAGCGTGGGAACGATCGGGGGAGGGGTTAAACGTAGAAGGATTTCAGCGGCGGGAACCCATTGAACTCAACCGCGCTGTAGCTGGTGGTGTAGGCACCGGTCGACAACCAGTACAGACGATCACCAATGGCCAGGTTCAATGGCAGGCCGTACTTGTAGTTTTCGTACATGATGTCGGCGCTGTCGCAGGTCGGGCCGGCGATGACCACTTCTTCCATCTCGCCTTTCTTCTCGGTCCAGATCGGGAACTTGATGGCTTCGTCCATGGTTTCGATCAGGCCGGAGAACTTGCCCACATCCGTGTACACCCAGCGCTCGACGGCGGTACGGGACTTGCGCGCCACCAGCACCACTTCGCTGACCAGGATGCCGGCGTTGGCGATCAGCGAACGGCCAGGCTCCAGGATGATTTCCGGCAGGTCGTCACCGAAGTCTTCTTTAAGGAAACGGATGATTTCTTCGGCGTAGGTTTCCAGGCTGTTGGTGCGGGTGATGTAGTTGGCCGGGAAGCCACCGCCCATGTTGATCAGCTTCAGGTGGATGCCGTCTTCTTCTTTGAGGCGTTCGAAGATCACCTTGACCTTGGCGATGGCTGCGTCCCACACGCTGATGTCGCGCTGTTGCGAGCCGACGTGGAACGAGATGCCGTAAGGCACCAGGCCCAGGTCGCGGGCGAGGATCAGCAGGTCCATGGCCATGTCGGTCTGGCAGCCGAATTTACGCGACAACGGCCAGTCAGCAGTGGTCGAGCCTTCGGTGAGGATACGCACATACACTTTCGAACCCGGCGCGGCCTTGGCGATGTTGCGAAGGTCGGCTTCGGAGTCGGTGGAGAACAGACGCACGCCCTTCTCATAGAAGTAGCGGATGTCCTTGGATTTCTTGATGGTGTTGCCGTAGCTGATACGGTCGGCGCTGACGCCGCGGTCCATGACCTTGTCCAGCTCATAGATCGAGGCGATGTCGAAGCTCGAACCCTTGTCTTTCAACAGGTCGATGATCTCAACGGCCGGGTTGGCCTTGACGGCGTAATACACCTTGGCGAATTCGAAACCGGCGCGCAGGTCGTCGTAGGCCTGGCTGATCATCGCGGTGTCGATCACCACGAACGGGGTTTCTTGCTTGTCGGCGAACGCCTTCATTTTGTCAAAAGTGGCGCGCGCGAAATAATCTTCGACGTTGATCGACATGCTGGGAACTCCTAAGGGCAAACTAATTTGATCAATGGGTGCAAATGAACGTCCTCCGTATCCCCACTTTGGTTCGCCTACTTCCCAAGGCATGTCGCCGAAAGCAAAAAGGCCATGGGGTAAGCTGCCCTTGGCCTTGCTGTCTCGTCGTCAGTACTTGAGCCGGATGGATCGTTTCCAGCATGGACGTTCGGCGCGAACTTTAGGGCTTGGCGGGCGTGGGATCAACTAAAAATGTCGCGTTTTTGCACGCGTTCGTCGCGCGGCCGCGTGCAGCTACTTATGTAACCGACCGGTGTGACGGATTGATGTTCCCCGGATGGGGCCAATCAGATGGATTTGCGGTGTATTCATCGCAGGCAAGCCAGCTCCCACATTTGAACTGCATTCTTATGCTGGAATGCATTCCCCTGTGGGAGCTGGCTTGCCTGCGATAGCGATCTATCAAGCCAAAGCAGTTTCGGCAGGCGAGACAATGCTGGTCTTGCCGCCACGGGATTTACCGGAACTCAGGTATTCGGCAATCGACTCCTGAGTCACCTCACCCAAGAACACCCGCTCCGCATCCATCACCGGCAACCACGAACGGTTGAACTCGTACATGCGCGACAGCAGGATGCGCAAATGCTCGTCGTACGCCGCCGTGGCATTGAACTCGCGCAGGTACTGGCCGCAGGTGCCGGCCTGGCGGTGCAGGTCGCGACGGCGTACGTAGCCCAGCGCCTTGTTCTCCGAACAGGTGACCACCACATAGCGGCGGTCATGCTCGTCCATCAGTTCCAAGGCATCGGCCACGGGTGTTTCCGGGCTCACCGACGGGGCGTTGTCCGCCGCGTCTTCGGCTTTTACCAGCAGCAGGCGCTTGAGGGTGCTGTCCTGGCCCACGAAATTGCTGACGAACTCGTCGGCCGGGTGCGCCAGCAGCGTGTCCGGGTGGTCGATCTGCAGCAGCTTGCCGGCGCGGAAGATGGCGATCTTGTCACCCAGCTTGATGGCTTCGTCGATGTCATGGCTGACCATGATCACGGTCTTGTTCAGCGCGCGCTGCATCTCGAAGAATTCGTTCTGGATCATCTCGCGGTTGATCGGGTCGACCGCGCCGAACGGCTCGTCCATCAGCAGCAGCGGCGCATCCGCCGCCAGGGCGCGGATCACTCCGATGCGCTGTTGCTGCCCACCCGACAATTCACGCGGGTAGCGATGCAGGTACTGCTTGGGCTCCAGCTTGATCATGCTCATCAATTCGCGGGCGCGGTCGTGGCATTTTTGCTTGTCCCAGCCGAGCAGCTTGGGCACCACCACGATGTTCTCTTCGATGGTCATGTTGGGGAACAGGCCGATCTGCTGGATCACGTAGCCGATGTTGCGACGCAGGGTCACCTCGTCGAGGTCGGTGGTGTCTTCGCCGTTGATCAGGATCTTGCCCGAGGAGGGCTTGATCAGGCGGTTGATCATCTTCAGCGTGGTGCTCTTGCCGCAGCCCGAGGGCCCCAGGAATACGCAAATTTCGCCTTCGTTGACGGTCAGGCTTACATCGTTGACGGCGGTGACGGTCTTGCCGTTGCTTTGAAAAGTCTTGGACAGGTTTTGAAGTTCGATCATTTGAGCAATCCTTTTGGAGTCAGCGAGCGTTGCAGCCATTGCAGAAGCAGGTCGGCGAAGATGGCCAGGAGACTGACCAGCACGGCGCCGACGATCAGCATCGACATATCGCTGCGGCTGATGGAAGCCAGAATAAGTACACCCAGGCCACCGGCACCGATGGTGGCGGCGATGGTCATCACACCGATATTCATCACCACGGCGGTACGCACGCCAGCGAGAATCACCGGCACCGCAATCGGCAGTTCGACCATGCGCAGGCGCTGGCCGAAGGTCATGCCAATGCCGCGTGCGGCTTCGCGAATGCCTGGCTCAACGCCGGTGAGGGCCAGGTAGGTGTTACGCATGATTGGCAGCAGGGAGTAAAGGAACACGGCGGTGATCGCCGGCATTGGCCCCAGGCCCTGGCCGAACTTGGAGTAGAACGGCAGCAGCAGGCCGAACAGCGCGATGGATGGCACGGTCAGCAACACTGTGGCGCTGGCTTGCAACGGGCCGGCCAGGGTCGGGAAGCGCGTCATCAGAATGCCCAGGGGCACGCCGATGAAGATCGCGAGGATCACTGCGATGCCGACCAGGGTGATGTGCTGCCAGGTCAGGTGCAGGACCTGGGCCCAATCAAGATGGGAAAAGGCGTTCAAAAATTCCATGTCTTCTCCTTTTTAGTTGATTGGATGTTGGCGCAGGAAATCGGCGGCAACGGCGGACGGGCTTTCATGGTCGACGTCGACCCGTGCATTGAGCTGGCGCATGGTTTCGTCGTCGAACAGGTGGGCCAAAGGCTTGAGTTCGGCGGCCAGTTGCGGGTGCTTGTCGAGGTACTCCTTGCGGATCACCGGGGCTGCGGTGTAGTCCGGGAAGTAGTGCTTGTCGTCTTCCAGCAGCTTCAACTTAAAGGCGTTGAGGCGCCCGTCGGTGGTGTAGACCAAACCGGCAAACACCTGGCCGTTACGCAGTGCGGTGTAGACCAGGCCGGCGTCCATTTGCCGGGTGTTCTTGCGTGTCAGGTTCATGTCGTACAGCTTGACCATGCCGGCCAGGCCATCGGAGCGGTTGGCGAACTCGGTGTCCAGGGCGACCAGGCGCTGTTCCTTGATGTCCTCGGCCATGGCTTTGGTGAGATCGCTGATGCTGTTGATCTCGGGATGTTCCTCAGCAACTTTCTCCGGCAGTGCCAGGGCGTAGGTGTTGCTGAAACGCGACGGCGACAGCCAGACCAAGCCTTTTTTCGCATCGAGTTCTTTGACCCGAGCGTAGGACTGTTCGCTGTCGAGTTTCTCGTCGATATGGTTGTAGGCCACCAGCGACACGCCGGTGTATTCCCATATCAGGTCCAGTTGCCCGCTTTCCTGGGCACTGCGCGCCAGGTTGCTGCCCAGGCCGCCGGTCACGCGGGCGTCGTAGCCCTTGGTGCGCAGGTATTGGGAAGTGATTTCGGCGAGCAGGGTCTGCTCGGTGAACACCCGGGCGCCGATGCGGATCACGGGTTTTTCGGCGGCTTGCGCAATACCTGCAAGCAGCAGGACGCAGCCTAATATCAAGCTCAGTTTTTTCATGTGAATTCCTTTACCGGGCTTAAGACGGGCGTAACCCGCGTTCCAGCCAGAGGCGGCTAGCCATGGTCACCAGGCCATCAAGCAGCAATGCCAGCAGCGCGGTACACGCGGCGCCGAGCAACAGTTGCGGCTGATTGTTCAGGGCGATGCCGGGGAAGATCAGGCTGCCCAGGCTGTTGGCGCCAATCAGGAACGCCAGCGGTGCGGTACCGACGTTGATCGCCAGGGCCACGCGCACACCGCCGATGATGATCGGCACGGCGTTGGGCAGCTCCACGCGAAACAGCACCTGGCGCGGGGTCATGCCGATGCCGGTGGCGGCTTCCTTGAGGGAGCCCTGAACGTTTTTCAGGCCTTCGTAGGTGTTACGCACGATGGGCAGGAGCGAGGCGAGGAACAGCGCGAAGATGGCCGGGCCGCTGCCGATGCCGAGGACGCCGAGGGCGATGGCCAGTACGGCCAGGGGAGGGACGGTGTTGCCGATGTTGAAGATCTGCATGAAACGTTCTGCGCGCCCGACCATGTTGGGTCGGCTGAGCAGGATACCGGCGGGGATGCCCACAATCAGGGCCGCCAGCATGGAGACTAAAACCAGAATCAGATGAGCTTGCAGGTAAAACAACAAATCGTCGCGGTACAGTTCGATCGTGTTGATGCCGATCCAGTGGACCAGCAGGGCCAGGAGAGCGACGACAACCACTGCTCCTATCAGCCCTTTGCCATAGCGAATAGCCACAGGCGGACTCCTTTTTTTCTTTTGTCGGCGAACACATTTCCGAGCGGCAATGCCATTCCTGGCTGCCTCTGATGAGTTCGCGAAAAGCAACTCGCCGATACTGGCAATGCAGTATGCGATCGAGCCATGAGCGCAGCCTCGTCAGGCTAACTTGCTGATATTTCAGCCCCTGTTCCGAGTGCGATAGCAGGGGAGTGGACGTCTCGACCTTTTAAAAGGTTCCACACTTGGGCGCATTTAGCCACCCCCAATGGGCTCAACGGTGGTCCGTACCCTCGCGTTTGCGCTATACTCGCCGCCCTTTTTTGACTCACCTGCCAGGCGATTTCCCATGACCCACCAGGCCGCCGAAGTCGCGAAACGCCGCACTTTCGCCATTATTTCCCACCCCGATGCCGGTAAGACCACCATCACCGAAAAGCTGTTGCTGATGGGCAAGGCGATCGCGGTGGCCGGCACGGTGAAATCGCGCAAATCCGACCGCCATGCCACCTCCGACTGGATGGAAATGGAAAAACAACGGGGTATTTCCATTACCACGTCGGTCATGCAGTTCCCGTATCGCGAGCACATGATCAACCTGCTCGACACCCCGGGGCACGAAGACTTCTCCGAAGATACCTACCGCACCCTCACCGCGGTGGACTCGGCGCTGATGGTCCTCGACGGCGGTAAAGGCGTCGAACCGCGTACCATCGCGTTGATGGACGTGTGCCGTCTGCGTGACACGCCGATTGTCAGTTTCATCAACAAACTCGACCGCGATATCCGCGACCCCATCGAGTTGCTGGATGAAATCGAAGCCGTCTTGAAGATCAAAGCCGCGCCGATCACCTGGCCGATTGGTTGCTACCGCGACTTCAAGGGCGTGTACCACCTGGCCGACGACTACATCATTGTCTACACCGCCGGCCACGGCCATGAACGCACCGAAACCAAGATCATCGAGAAGCTCGACTCCGACGAAGCCCGTGCCCACCTGGGCGACGAGTACGATCGTTTCGTCGACCAGCTGGAACTGGTGCAGGGCGCCTGCCATGAGTTCAACCAGCAGGAATTCCTCGACGGCCAACTGACGCCGGTGTTCTTCGGTACCGCGCTGGGCAACTTCGGTGTCGACCACGTGCTCGACGCCGTCGTGGACTGGGCGCCAAAACCCCTGGCCCGCGTTGCCAACGAGCGCACCGTGGAACCGGTGGAAGAGAAATTCACCGGCTTCGTGTTCAAGATCCAGGCGAACATGGACCCGAAACACCGCGACCGTATCGCCTTTATGCGCATCTGCTCCGGCAAGTACGAAAAAGGCATGAAGATGCGCCACGTGCGCACCGGCAAGGACGTACGCATCGGCGACGCCCTGACGTTCTTCTCCTCCGAGCGTGAACAGCTGGAAGAGGCGTTTGCCGGCGACATCATCGGCCTGCACAACCACGGCACCATCCAGATCGGCGACACCTTTACCGAAGGCGAAGCCCTGGGCTTCACCGGCATTCCGCATTTCGCCCCGGAACTGTTCCGCCGCGTGCGCCTGCGTGACCCGCTCAAGTCCAAGCAACTGCGCCAAGGCTTGCAGCAATTGGCCGAAGAGGGCGCCACCCAGGTGTTCTTCCCCGAGCGCAGCAACGACATCATCCTCGGCGCGGTGGGTGTGCTGCAGTTCGACGTGGTCGCCAGCCGCTTGAAAGAGGAATACAAGGTGGAGTGCTCCTACGAGCCGATCACCGTGTATTCGGCGCGCTGGATTGATTGCAGCGATAAGAAGAAGTTGGAAGAGTTCTCCAACAAGGCCGTGGAAAACCTGGCAATCGACGGCGGTGGTCACCTGACCTACCTGGCGCCGACCCGCGTCAACCTGGCGCTGATGGAAGAGCGTTGGCCGGATGTGAAATTCCGCGCGACCCGCGAACACCACTAAGGTTTGAGCGGTAGAGAGAAGGGCGAAGCTGTGATGGCTTCGCCCTTTTTTATGGTTGCCCGAAGGCTAAGTGTGGGAGCGGGCTTGCTCGCGAAGGCGGTGGATCAGCCGACGCATCTGTTGAATGACGCCCCGCATTCGCGAGCAAGCCCGCTCCCACAGTTAATCTCGATTTAACCAGAAATTGGCGCAAACCCTTGATCAGAACTAGTTTCAAAGACTGGCGATGGTAATGGGTCTGTCGCGTGGGCTATACCTACTGACTGGACGGAATCGATCATGAGTATTTTTCAACGAATAGTGCTGTTGATGAAAGTGCTGGTGCTGTTGTCGTTGGGGATGTCGACGGCCTGGGCGCATAACCCGGTGCCGAGCGCAGCGGTGGTGACCAGTGGTCAGGCATCGCACTTGCAGTTGGCCAAGTCCGAAGCCGAACCAGGCGATCAGGGCCAGGGCGGCAGCGAGGGTGATGATGACTCTACTACCGACGAGCCCGACAGCGACGACGCAGACGCAGACGAAGGCGATAGCCAAACGTAGGCTCGCTAGAAAGAAAGCGCCTCCCGCCAGTCTATAGCTGGTGGGAGGCGCTTTTCAGACCTCAAACAATGCCTTAGAACGATGTAGTCACCGACGCGAAGTAAGCGCGGCCCGGTTCATTGTAGGTCTGGGCACCGGCGTCGTCGGCGTTACCTTTGCGAGACAGGCGCTTGTCCAGGAGGTTGTTGATGCCCACGCGTACGCTCAGGTTTTTGCTGAATTCGTAGCCGCTGCTCAGGCCCATCAACCCGTACGGGTCGACGTCCTGCTGGGCGCTGCGCTCGTAACTGCTGGCGCTGCGTGAGTTGAGCGTCGGTGCTTCTTGTTTGCCGTAATAGGTGCCGCTGACCTGGAAAGACAGCTTGTCAGTGGCTTGCCAGTCCAGCGTGGTGTTGACGGTGTACTTGGGGATGATGCTCAACGGCTCGCCGGTGTCCTTGTCCTTGGAGTCGATCATGTAGGTCAGGTTGGTATTCAAGTTCAAGTCATCGCGCAGGCTGATGAACAGGTTGCCTTCAACGCCCTGCACCAAGGCGGGCCCGCTGTTTTCCCACTCCAGCACGCGGCGACCGTTGCCCAGGCGGAAGGCCGCCTCGTTACTGGCGTTGATCTTGTTCTTGTAGTCATTACGGAAGTACGTCGCACTGGTACGCCAGGTGCCCTTGTCGAAAGCCAGGCCGATTTCCTTGTTGACGCTGATTTCCGGCTTCAGGTCGCGATTACCCACCAGGTAGCAACCGCCCATGTTGGCTTCGCTGGCGTTGCAGCCATTGCCACGGCTGTACAGCAAATAGTTCGGGTTGGACTGGTACAGGTTGGGTGTTTTATAGGCGCGGGCGATGCCACCCTTGATGCTCAATTCATCGGTCAACTGGTGCGAGGCGTTGAAGCTGGGGCTCCAGTTGCCGCCGTATTCCTCATGGTCGTCGAAGCGCAAGCCAGGCGTGATGACAGTCTTGCTGCCCAGCTCGATGTTGTCTTCGGCAAACAAGGCGTAGCTCGAGGCGGTGGTCTTGGTGCTGTTGCGGCTCACGCCCGGGATGGCGGGGACGCCGCCGGTGCCTGGGTCATAGCTTTGCGGGCGCAACGAGCCTGGGTCGTTCATCGACTCGTAGAGGTACTCGCTGCCCAGGGTCAGCACCTGTTCGGCACCGACGCTCAGGGGCAGGTTGACCTCGGCGGTGGCCCGAGTGTTGCGCAAGCGCGACTCGAAACGGCCTGCGCTGGCAGACGGTGCACCCTCGCCAGAACCGGCCAGGCCTTCATTGAGGCGTTCGTTGCGGGTCAGGTCGTGGGTTAGCGAAGCCAGGGTCGAGCCCCAGTCGAACTCGCCGCGGTGCGTGGCCGAAAAGCTGCTGCGTTGAATCACACTGGTTTCCTTGCCCACCAGGCTTTCCACGAACGCGCCACCGCCGTTGAGCATGGTATCGCCGGCGAAAATATTGCCCTGGCGGCTGTAGCTGGCTTCCAGGTCGAGGGTTTGCTCGGGGGTGAACTGCCAGCTCAGCAAGCCGTTCACGTCTTTATTGCGCACGCCCTCGCGGCCGGCCACCAGCGAGTCTGGGGTCGCCTGTGCTGCGCGGTTGATGTCGGCGTCATCGGCGTCGGTCTTGTTCAGGCCGCCATAGACGCGGAACGCCAGTGTGTCGGTCAACGGGCCGCTGAGGTTGAAGTTGGTGCGTTTGCTCGCGCCTTCGGCATCGTTTTCGGGGAAGGCGGTGTAGGCGGTCAGCGAGCCGTGCAGTTGGTCGGTGGGGCGTTTGGTGATGATGTTGATGACACCGCCCATGGCACCGGAGCCATAACGGGCGGCGGCCGGGCCGCGCAGGATTTCAATGCGTTCGACTTCTTCGGCCGGCACCCAATTGGTTTCGCCACGGGTATCGCGGTCGCCGCTCCAGCCATAACGCACGGCGTTGCGGGAGGTGGACGGCTTGCCATCGATCAGGATCAGGGTGTTTTCCGGGCCCATGCCGCGCAGGTCGATTTGGCGGTTGTTGCCACGGCTGCCGCTGGAACTGTTGCCGGTCAGGTTCACGCCCGGCTCGCGGCGGATGATCTCCGACAGGTCGTTGGTGGGCGGGCGTTTCTTGATGTCTTCGGCGGTGATGATCGACACACCGGGCGCCTGCTTGAGTTCTTCGGCAGCGGTGCCCAATACACGCGTTTCGCCCAGCACCAGGGCTTGGGGCGTGCCATCCACCGGCAGGTCTGTCGCTTGGATCGGCACTTTATCGCGCTCTTTTTCCACACTCTGCGCCAGCAGCGCGGGGGACGAAAGGGTAGCGATAAACGCCAGCGAGAGATGGCTGAGCCTGAATTGAGACGACATGTCCACAAAGTCCTTTAGGAGGGGCGATTGAACGAGAGGCGTCTGAATTTTTGTCGTGCATCCAGCGCTCTCCGTGCGCCGTAATGGTATTGATTCTCAAACAGAAGTAAATTGCATTTACAATCTATACACTTTTCGAAACGCTCTGGCTCAATGTTTTCAGGGCTTTTGGCATGGGTTCAAACGGTATGTTTTTTGTTACAACCACGCAAAAAAAAGCCCCTCCAGCCAGACTGATGCGCAATCTGGCGGGAAGGGCGATGGAACTCGATATTACGCATTACCCCTGTGGGGCGGGCTTGCTCGCGAAGACGGTGTGTCAGCAACCCATCTGTAGCTGAACCCACGCATTCGCGAGCAAGCCCGCTCCCACAGAGGGAAACAATGTTGCTTCAGGCCACGAATTGCTCCGCGTAGTGACAAGCCACCTGCCGGTTATCCAACGGCCGCAACAGCGGCTCCTCACTGCTGCAGCGCTCGGTCGCATACGGGCAGCGCTTGTGGAACGCGCAACCCGGCGGCGGGTTCAGTGGGTTGGGCAGTTCGCCGACGATCTTGATCTTTGGCTTGCTCGGGTCCGGGTGAATGGTCGGCGTGGCCGACAGCAGCGCCTGGGTGTAAGGGTGCAGCGGGCGTGCGTAGATGTCTTCCTTGGGGCCCACCTCAACCGGGCGGCCGAGGTACATCACCATCACATCGTCAGCTACGTGCTGTACCACCGCCAGGTTGTGGGAAATGAACACGTAGGCGGTGTTGAATTCCTGCTGCAGATCCATGAACAGGTTAAGCACCTGTGCCTGGATCGACACGTCCAGCGCCGAGGTCGGTTCGTCCGCCACCAGCACCTTGGGTTGCAGCATCATTGCGCGAGCCAGGGCGATACGCTGGCGCTGACCACCGGAGAACATGTGCGGGTAGCGCTGATAATGCTCAGGGCGCAGGCCCACTTGCTTCATCATCGCCTGCACTTTTTCGCGGCGCTCGGCAGCGGACAGGTGGGTGTTGATCAGCAGCGGTTCGGCCAGTTGATCACCGACTTTCTGGCGTGGGTTCAACGAGGCATAGGGGCTCTGGAACACCATCTGCACGTCTTTGCGCAATTGCTTGCGCTGAGCCTTGTTGGCGCCGGCCACTTCTTGCCCGGCGATTTTCAACGAGCCCGACGAGGGCTCTTCAATCAGCGTCAGGGCGCGGGCCAGGGTGGATTTGCCACAGCCCGACTCGCCTACCACGGCGAGGGTCTTGCCGGCTTCCAGCTCAAAAGACACACCATTAAGAGCACGCACGGTGGCATGGCCCTTGAACAGGCCACGGGACACTTCGTAGTGACGGGTGAGGTCGCGGGCGGTAAGTACGACGGCCATTACGCCACCTCCTGGTTCAACGGGTAGAAGCAGCGGGCAAGGCTGTTGCTTTTCGGATCGAGGCCCGGCCGCTGGGCGCGGCAGGAGTCCTGCACATACGGGCAGCGCGGCGACAGCAGGCAACCCTGCGGACGGTCATAGCGGCCCGGCACGATGCCCGGCAGCGTGGCCAGGCGCGTGGCACCCAGGCTGTGCTCGGGAATCGCCTTGAGCAACGCTTCGCTGTACGGGTGTGCCGGAATGTCGAACAACTGCGGCACCTGGCCGACTTCCACTGCCTGACCTGCGTACATTACGCAAACGCGCTGGGCGGTTTCAGCCACTACCGCGAGGTCATGAGTGATCAGCACCAGGCCCATGTTCTGCTCTTTTTGCAGGGCCAACAGCAGCTCCATGATCTGCGCCTGGATGGTCACGTCCAACGCAGTGGTCGGTTCATCGGCGATCAGCAGTTTCGGTTCGCCGGCAATCGCCATGGCGATTGCCACGCGTTGGCTCATACCGCCGGACAATTGGTGCGGGTAGGCATCCATACGGCTGGCAGCGCCTGGGATCTCGACCTTTTCCAGCAGCTCGATGGCGCGTTTGCGTGCTTGTTTGCCGGACATTTTCAAATGCAGGCGCAGCACTTCTTCGATCTGGAAACCCACGGTGTAGCTGGGGTTCAACGCGGTCATCGGGTCCTGGAACACCATCGCCAGGTCTTTGCCGACGATCTGGCGGCGCTGGCGGTTGCTCAACTTGAGCATGTCCTTGCCGTCGAAGTTCAGCGCATCGGCGGTGACGATGCCGGGGTGCTCGATCAGGCCCATCAGCGCCATCATGGTCACGGATTTACCCGAGCCCGACTCGCCAACGATTGCCAGGACTTCGCCCTTGTCGACGGAAATGTCGAGGCCATCGACCACCGGCACGGCGGTCTTGTCGCCGAAGCGCACGTTGAGATTCTTGATTTCTAACAGTGACATGGGAATCTCCTCAGGCGGCGTTCTTGAGTTTCGGGTCCAGCGCATCGCGCAGGCCGTCACCCATCAAGTTGATTGCCAGCACGCTGAGCAAAATGGTCAAGCCAGGCAGGCTCACCACCCACCAGGCGCGTTCGATGTAGTCGCGGGCCGAAGCCAGCATGGTGCCCCACTCAGGGGTTGGCGGTTGTACGCCAAGGCCGAGGAAGCCCAGGGCCGCGGCATCGAGAATCGCCGAGGAAAAGCTCAAGGTCGCTTGTACGATCAGCGGCGCCATGCAGTTAGGCAGCACGGTGATGAACATCAGGCGTGGCAGGCCGGCGCCAGCGAGGCGGGCGGCAGTCACGTAGTCGCGGTTCAGTTCGCCCATCACGGCGGCGCGGGTCAGGCGCACATAGGATGGCAACGACACGATGGCGATGGCGATCACGGTGTTGATCAGGCCAGGGCCGAGGATGGCGACAATCGCCACGGCCAGCAGCAGCGATGGCAGGGCCAGCATGATGTCCATCAAGCGCATGATGGTCGGGCCGAGCAAGCGCGGGAAGAACCCAGCGAACAGGCCCAGCAGGATGCCCGGGATCAGCGACATCACCACCGACGATAAACCGATCAGCAACGACAGGCGCGAGCCCTGGATCAGGCGCGAGAGCAAGTCACGGCCCAGTTCGTCGGTGCCCAGCAGGAACTGCATCTGCCCGCCTTCCAGCCAGGCCGGTGGCGTGAGCAGGAAGTCTCGGTATTGCTCGCTGGGGTTATGCGGCGCAACCCACGGGGCGAAGATCGCGCAGAACACGATCAGCAACATGAACAGCAGGCCGGCAACCGCGCCTTTGTTCTTGGAGAAGGCTTGCCAGAATTCTTTGTACGGGGACGGGTACAGCAGGCTCTGATCGACTGCTGACACTTGAGTAGGTGTGGTCATGGTCATGATCTCAGCGCTGGTGACGGATGCGTGGGTTGGCGAAGCCGTAGAGGATATCCACCACGAAGTTCACCAGGATCACCAGGCAGGCGATCAGCAGAATGCCGTTTTGCACCACCGGGTAGTCCCGCGCGCCAATGGCTTCGATCAGCCATTTGCCGATGCCGGGCCACGAGAAGATGGTTTCGGTCAGTACCGCACCGGCCAGCAGCGTGCCGACTTGCAGGCCGACCACAGTGAGCACCGGGATCAGCGCGTTACGCAGGCCGTGCACGAACACCACGCGCGCCGGCGACAGGCCCTTGGCCTTGGCGGTACGGATGTAGTCCTCACGCAGCACTTCGAGCATCGACGAACGGGTCATGCGCGCGATCACCGCCAGCGGGATGGTGCCGAGCACGATGGCTGGCAGGATCAGGTGGTGCAACGCATCCCAGAACGCGTCCGGCTCGTCGGCCAGCAGGGTGTCGATCAGCATGAAGCCGGTGCGTGGCTCGATGTCGTAGAGCAGGTCGATACGCCCGGACACCGGGGTCCAGCCCAGGCTCACCGAGAAGAACATGATCAGGATCAGGCCCCACCAGAAGATCGGCATCGAATATCCCGCCAGGGAGATGCCCATCACCCCGTGGTCGAACAGGGATCCTCGTTTGAGTGCCGCGATCACCCCGGCCAACAGGCCCAGAATACCGGCGAACAACAGCGCGGCCATGGACAGTTCCAGGGTCGCGGGGAAGAGGGCGGTGAACTCGGTCCACACGCTGGTGCGAGTGCGCAACGATTCGCCAAGGTCGCCCTGCGCGAGCTTGCCGACGTAATCCAGGTATTGCGCATACAGCGGCTTGTTAAGGCCAAGGCGCTCCATTGCCTGGGCGTGCATTTCGGGGTCAACCCGTCGCTCGCCCATCATGACTTCTACGGGGTCGCCTGGAATCATGCGAATCAACGCAAAGGTCAGCAACGTGATGCCGAAGAACGTGGGGATCAATAACCCCAGTCGGCGGGCAATAAAACTAAACATCTTGGTGTGTACCTCAATCAGCCGGTTAGGCAGGTCCGGCACCGTCAGTGTCGACGGTGCCGAGCGTTTTTCTTATTTACTTCACCTGGGTGGTGGCGAAGTTATTCGTACCCAGAGGGCTTTGGATGAAGCCCTCTACGTTCTTGCGCATGGCGGTGAACAGTTTCGGATAAGCCATGGGAAGCCATGGTTGGTCTTTTTCGAAGACATCCTGTGCTTGTTCATAGAGCGCGGCCCGTTCGGCCGGTTCCGCGATTGCACGGGCTTTGTCGATCAAGTCCTGAAACTCTTTGTTACACCAGCGGGCGTAGTTTTCGCCGTTTTTGGCTGCATCGCAACTCAGGTTCGGGGTGAGGAAGTTATCCGGGTCGCCGTTATCACCGACCCAGCCTGCCGAAACCATGTCGTGCTCGCCGTTTTTAGCCCGCTTGAGCATTTCGCCCCATTCCATGACTTTGATATTGACCTTCAGGCCAACCTGCGCCAGATCCGCCTGCATACGCTGGGCGCCGAGCATCGGGTTGGGGTTGGTCGGGCCGCCACCGTTACGGGTGAACAGCGTGAACTCGGTACCTTCCGGCACGCCGGCTTCCTTGAGCAGGGCGCGCGCCTTATCCAGGTCGCGCGGTGGGTTTTTCAGCTTTTCACTGAAACCCAGCAAGGTCGGCGGATACGGGCCGGTGCCCACGACTGCATTGCCTTTGCCGAACAGCGCTTCGGTATAACCGGCCTTGTCGAACGCGATGTTGATCGCGTGACGTACCCGGGCATCGCTCATGTATTTGCGAGTGGTGTTCAATGCGGTGTAGCTGGTGGTCATCGCCGCCAGTTCATCGACCTTCAGGTTCGGGTCTTTCTTGATGCTTGGAATGTCATCCGGCTTGGGGAACAACGCGATCTGACATTCGTTGGCCTTGAGCTTCTGCAACCGCACGTTGTTATCGGTGGTGATCGCCAGAATCAGCGGGTCGACCGCCGGCTTGCCGCGGAAGTAGTCCGGGTTGGCCTTGAAGCGCGCCTGGGCATCTTTCTGATAGCGATTGAAGACGAATGGGCCAGTGCCGATAGGCTTGGCGTTGAGGTCTTCAGTTTTACCGGACTTGAGCAACTGGTCGGCGTATTCCTTCGAGTGGATTGAAGAGAATGCCATACCCAGGTCGGCCAGGAACGGAGCTTCCGGACGGGTCAAGGTAAAGACGACGGTGTGATCGTCGGTCTTCTCTACGCTCTTGAGCAGTTCCTTGAACCCCATGCTTTCGAAGTACGGGTAGCCCACGAGGGACTTTTTATGCCAAGGGTGATTCGGGTCCAGCTGGCGCTGGAAGCTCCAAAGCACATCATCGGCATTCAGGTTGCGCGTGGGTTTGAAATAGTCGGTGGTGTGGAACTTGATGTCGTCACGCAGGTGGAAGGTGTAGGTCAGGCCATCGGCGCTGATTTCCGGCAGGTCTTTGGCCAGGGCAGGCACCACTTCTGTGGTGCCGGGCTTGAAGTCCACCAGGCGGTTGAACATGGTTTCAGCGGCGGCGTCAGCGGTCACGGCAGTGGTGTACAGGACCGGGTCGAAACCTTCCGGGCTGGCTTCGGTGCAGACCACCAGCGGTTTGGCCGAAACGCCGATCGCCACGCTCAACAGCGCAGCGGCCATGGCGGCTTGTAGTGGGAGCATTTTCATTCAGAGCCCTCTGCAATCGATGGAACCAGAAAAGCGTAGGCGGCAAGCTCGTCCTGAGCTCGCCGCCTGCCTGGCACTAATTAAAGGATGTTGAACGGGATGGTGGTAACCAGACGGAACTCTTTGATGCTGCCGTCGGACTGGAACTCGCTGCCACGGTGCTCAACATAGGTTGCGCGCACGGTGGTGGCTTTGAGCGGGCCGCTCTGCAGCGCGTAAGAGGCGCCTACACCGTATTCCTGGTGCTTCTCGCCGTCCTGGGACTGGATGCCGTCATAGGCAAACTTGGCCCGGCCATTGTTGCCGGTGTAGTGGGTGCCGTCGATGCCCCAGCCGCGTGCCGAGTAGGCGTTGAACTTAAGGCCAGGTACGCCGTATTCAGCCATGTTGATGGCATAGGCGATCTGGAAGGATTTCTCGTTCGGGCCGTTGAAGTCAGACGTCAGGGAGTTGGCCAGGTAGATACCGTTGGTTTCGTGCAGGTAGTCGAAGTACTCGTTACCGTTCACTTGCTGGTAGCCAAAGGTCAGGCTGTGTGCCTGGTGAGTCAGGCCCAGGGAGAGGGAGAAGGTATCGTTGTCGATTTCCCCCATCTCTTTTTTGCCTTCATCGACAGTCTTGTAGTAGTTGAAGCCGGTGGTCAGGCCCAACTGCTGCGCGTCGCCCAGCTCGTGGGTGGCGCCGAAGTAGTACTGGTTCCAGAAGTCCTTCACGTTAGCGGCGAAGAAGCTGGTCTTCAGGCTTTTCAGCGGCTGGTAGTTCACACCCAGGGTCGACACTTTGTCGGTTTCTGCGCCATTGCCGTATTCGGTACGGAATTTCGACAGGCTCTGCTCGCTACGTGGGGAAACGCGGTCGAACACGCCGCCCTGGAACGACAGGTTGCTGAACTCTTCGCTGTTGAAGCTCACGCCCTGGAAGCTCGAAGGCAGAGCACGGTTGCCGATGGTGTCGACGATGCCGCTGCTGAAGTTCTGGCGACCGGCGGTCAGTGTGGTGTTGGACACACGGAATTGCACGTTGGCCAGGCCCAGTTTGCTCCACTGGTCTACGGCGTCACCGTTGGAGTCGGCCAGGGTACGGTTGGAGCCGCCTTTGATATCACGCTTGCTGCGGTCCAGTACCAGGGCGTTGTACACCGCCACTTCAGTCTTGACCCCAACGGTGCCCTGGGTGAAACCCGAGCTGGCGTTGAGGATGGTGCCTTGCACCCAGTTGGTACGGTTGCGATCGGTCAGGGTCTGGCCGTGTTTCTGGTACGAGAAGGTGCCCCCGCGGTATTTGCTTTCATGGGAGTACCAGTTACGCGTGGTGCCGCCCAGGCTGAAATCTTCGATAAAGCCTTTGGCCTCGCTTTGGGCGCTGGTGCCGGCCAGGGTGGTAGGAACGAAGTCCTGGCTTTGCGTTTCAGCGTAGGCGGTGGCCGTGATGCTGCTGATGGCCAAGGCCAGAAGCGCTTTGCTGCTCAGTTTCATGGGTGAAGCTCCTTTGGTTCTCTTTTTTAATGCCGGTCTTTTTGGGTGATCCGGCTATTGGGTGTGGAACTTGTTCAAGCTATTGCAAACGTTTGGCGTAGGAAAATTCCCAACAAAAGCCTGCACGTTTGCCGGGGAGCTGATTTCGCTCCCCGCCATCCGGTTATTTTCTTATGGGTTGATGCTGACGCCCGAGAACACGTTGCGGCCGAAGGGGCTTACCTTGAAGCCTTCGACTTTGGCGCTTAACGGCTGGTTGACCGTCGAGTGGGCAATGGGCGTGATCGGCACCTGCTGCTTGAGCAGTTGCTGCGCCTGTTTGTACAGAACAGTCCTTTGTTCACGGTCGGTCACGACCTTGGCTTGCTTGATCAGCTTGTCGTACGCCGGGTCGCACCACATGGAGTAGTTGTTCCCGCCGATGGCGTCGCAGCTGTAGAGGGTGCCGAGCCAGTTGTCCGGGTCACCGTTGTCGCCGGTCCAGCCGATCAGGCTGACATCGTGCTCACCGTTCTTGGTGCGTTTGATGTACTCGCCCCATTCATAGCTGACGATCTTGACCTTGAGACCGATCTTGGCCCAGTCGTTCTGCAGCATTTCCGCCATCAGCTTGGCGTTGGGGTTGTACGGGCGTTGCACCGGCATGGCCCACAGGGTGATCTCGGTGCCTTCCTTGACGCCAGCGGCCTTGAGCAACTGCTTGGCTTTTTCCGGGTCGTAGGCGGCGTCCTTGATGCTGTCGTCGTAGGACCACTGCGTGGGTGGCATGGCGTTGACCGCCAGTTGCCCGGCGCCCTGGTACACAGCATTGAGGATGCTCTGCTTGTTCACCGCCATGTCCAGCGCCTGGCGTACTTCCAACTGATCGAACGGCTTGTGGCGCACGTTGTAGGAGATATAGCCCAGGTTGAAGCCCGGTTTGGTCAGCAGTTGCAGGTTCGGGTCGGTCTTGAGGGCTTCGACGTCGGCGGGGCGTGGATGCAGGGTCACCTGGCATTCGCCGGCCTTGAGCTTCTGCACGCGCACCGAGGCGTCGGTGTTGATGGCGAAGATCAGTTGGTCCAGCTTGACGCGGCTCGGGTCCCAGTACTGTTTGTTGCCCACGTAGCGGATCTGCGAGTCTTTCTGGTAACGCTGGAACACGAAGGGGCCAGTGCCGATCGGCTTCTGGTTGATGTCGCTGGGCCGGCCTTGCGTGAGCAACTGCTCGGCGTATTCCGCCGAAAGGATCGCGGCAAAGCTCATGGCGATGTTCTGCACGAAGGCTGCGTCGACCGTGTTCAGCGTCATCACTACGGTGTAGGGGCCGGTTTTCTCGACCTTGGCGATGTTCTTGTTCAGGCTCATCCCGTTGAAGTACGGAAACTCGGTGGGGTAGGCCTTACGGAACGGGTGCTCGGGGTCAAGCATGCGGTTGAAGGTGAACAGCACGTCGTCGGCGTTGAAGTCTCGCGTCGGCTTGAATTCCTTGTTGCTGTGGAACTTCACCCCTTCACGCAGGTGGAAGGTGTAGGTCAGGCCATCAGGGGAAATATCCCACTTGGTTGCCAGCCCAGGGACGACGTCGGTCGCGCCTTTTTCGAACTCCACCAAACGGTTATACAAAGGCTCCGCCGCATCGTTGTCGGTAGCGGTGGTGTATTGCGCAGTGTCAAACCCTGCCGGGCTGCCTTCGGAGCAGAACACCAGGCTCTTTTTCTCGGCGGCTTGGCCCATGGTGGCCATGGCCAGCAGGCTGGTGGCAAACAGAGCGGATACAACGGTGGTATGGCGCATGACGATCCCGGTCCTTGTTTGTAGTTATCAACAGCGAGCCTACCTGCTGGCGTGCAGCCAGGCAGACCTCACTGATCCCACACACAGCAAGTGCCCTTCCCAGAGTGATGCCTCTGCTGTCCTACGACCTTATGGGGCGTTGACCTTGCAGTAAATGCGTCAATTCTGACTGACCTTGTAGGCAACGGAGGCACGGGTCGCAGTTCATTGCTGTAAGACGGCAACGCTTGCAAACGTAGTCTGTTTCCTAAGGTCCAGGCGGATGGAATAACGGCGACGTTATGAAACGTCGCCGTTATTGGTCCTTACTTGCCGCTGACGCTAACGCCGTAGAAGGAATTCAAGCCAAACGGGCTGATCTTGAAGTCCTGCACGGTATTACGCATGGGTTGATACACCGTCGAGTGCGCGATAGGTGTGTAAGGCAATTCGCGTTTAAGCAGCTGTTGCGCCTGTTTGTACAGTTCGGTGCGCTTGGCGACATCCGTGGTCGATTTGGCCTGGCTGATCAGGTCGTCATACTGTTTATTAACGAACTTGGAGAAGTTGTTACCGTTCAACGCCGGGGACGAAAACAGGGTGCCCAGCCAGTTGTCAGGGTCACCATTGTCACCGCTCCAGCCGATGATCATCGCCTGGTTCTCGCCACCTTTGGAACGCTTGATGTACTCGCCCCACTCGTAGCTGACGATGTTGACCTTCAGGCCGATCTGTTTCCAGTCGCTCTGCAGCATCTCGGCCATCAGCTTGGCGTTCGGGTTGTACGGACGCTGAACCGGCATGGCCCAAAGAGTGATCTCGGTGCCTTCCTTGATGCCAGCCTCCTTGAGCAGTTCCTTGGCTTTGGCAGGGTCGTACTTGGCGTCCTTGATCGTAGTGTCGTACGACCATTGGGTGGGTGGCATGGCATTGACGGCCAATTGCCCAGCGCCCTGGTACACGGAGTCGATGATCTGCTGCTTGTTCACCGACATGTCCAAAGCCTGGCGAACCCGCAGGTCAGCCAGCGGGTTTGGCGTCGTCTGGCCCTTGAGCACAGGCATCACGTTGTAGGCGATGTAGCCCAGGTTGAAGCCGGCCTGGTGCGGCATCTTCATGTCCTTGTCCGCTTCCAGCGGCTTGATATCGGCCGGGCGAGGATAGGCTGTGATCTGGCACTCGTTCTTTTTCAGTTTCTGGATGCGTACTGAAGGGTCCGTGGAGATTGCGAAGATCAGGTTATCGATCTTGACGTCTTCAGGCTTCCAGTATTCCTTGTTGCCGGTGAAGCGAATGTTGGAGTCTTTCTGGTAGCTCTTGAACACGAACGGGCCAGTGCCGATCGGCTTCTGGTTGATGTCGGCGGCCTTGCCTTCCTTCAACAGTTGGGCGGCATATTCGGCCGACTGGATCGATGCAAAGCTCATCGCGAGGTTCTGGATAAACGCCGCGTCCACGGTGCCAAGGGTGAACTTGACGGTGTGGTCATCGACTTTCTCGATGTTCTTGATGTTCTTGTCCATCTCCATGTCCGAGAAGTACGGGAACTCGGTAGGGTAGGCCTTACGGAACGGATCGTCTTTATTGATCATTCGGTTGAAGGTGAACAGTACGTCGTCAGCCGAAAATTCACGAGTAGGCTTGAAGTACGGGGTGGTATGGAACTTGACGCCTTCGCGAAGGTGGAAGGTGTACGTCAGGCCATCCGGGGAAACGTCCCAGCTGGTGGCCAGGCCAGGAACGACGGCGGTGCCGCCACGTTCGAACTGGCTCAGGCGGTTGAACATGGTTTCGGCCGAGGCATCGAAGTCTGTTCCGGTGGTGTACTGGCCTGGGTCGAAACCGGCCGGGCTCCCTTCGGAGCAGAACACCAGGTTAGTTGCCGCAAGGGCTACGGGGGCTGCGGCCATAAGGCCAGCGCTCACTAATAACGGAAGGACTGCGTGTTTAAGCATGTTGGCCTCATGATTTGTTGTCATTTTTGGTGGTGAGGGCGACCTCGTGAGTCGGCCTGCGGATACTTATGCAGGCGCCATACCCAATGCAAGATGCAGAGCGGTTGCAAAGGGAAAACTGTGGTACGAACGTACAGGAATGTCGCAATTATGAAAGTTTCGACACAAAAGTGCTTATTTGGAGGGTTTTTTCGGTGCAAATGGCGCACCAAAAATGCCCATCCGAGGCGTCTAGCGCACTCGGTTGGGGCATTGATGTTACTTATCTAGACCCACGCCGTAGAAGGGCGTCAGTCCAAACGGACTGATCTTGAAATCCTGCACTTGCTTGCGCATAGGCTGGAAAACCGTCGAGTTTGCAATGGGCGTTATAGGTACTTGTTCCTTAAGGATTTTCTGGGCCTGTTGATACCACTTGATGCGCTGCTCGCGGTCGCTGCTGACCTTGGCTTGTTGCACCAACTTGTCGTAGGCCGGGTTACACCATTTGGCATAGTTGCTGCCCTTGACCGCGGCACAACTGTAGAGCACGCCTAGCCAGTTATCGGGGTCGCCGTTGTCGCCGGTCCAGCCATAAATCATTGCATCGTGCTCGCCGTTTTTGGCGCGCTTGATGTACTCGCCCCACTCATAGCTAACGATGTTGGCCTTGATACCGACCTTGGCCCAATCCTGTTGAATCATCTGCGCGGACATCCGTGCATTAGGATTCGAGGCGCGTTGTACGGTCATCGCCCACAGGTTAATGGTGGTACCTGGTGCAACCCCTGCTTCTTTTAGTAGCAACCGGGCCTTGGTCGGGTCGTAGGGCGCATCGTGTATCGTGGGGTCATAAGACCACTGCGCGGGAGGCAGTGCGTTCTGCGCCAATTGTCCGGCGCCCTGGTAAACGGCCTTGATGATGGCGGGCTTGTCGATGGCCATGTCCAGGGCCTGACGAACCTTGAGTTGATCCAGCGGCGGGTGAGTCACGTTATAGGCCAGGAAGCCCAGGTTGAAGCCTGCTTGTTGCAATACGCGCAGGTTGGGGTCTTGCTTCATCATTTCGATATCGGCAGGGCGCGGGTAACCGCTGACCTGGCATTCGCCTGCCTTGAGTTTCTGCAGGCGCGCGGCGGCGTCCGGGGTGATGGCGAATATCAGGTTGTCGAGCTTCACATCCTCGGGTTTCCAATACTGTTTATTGGCCACATAACGGATCTGCGAGTCCTTCTGATAACGCTTGAACACAAACGGCCCGGTACCGACCGGTTGCTGGTTGATCTGCTCGGCCTTGCCTTGTTTCAACAACTGGGCGGCGTATTCGGCCGATTGAACAGAGGCAAAGCTCATGGCCAGGTTTTGCACGAACGAAGCATCGACAGTGTTCAAGTTGAACCGCACAGTGTGCTCGTCGAGATTTTCGACGCTTTTGATCGTGGTGTTCAAACCCATGTCGGTGAAGTAGGGCGATTCGGACGGGTAGGCCTTGCGAAACGGGCTGTCGGCATCGAGCAAGCGATTGAAGGTGAACAGCACGTCATCGGCGTTGAAATTGCGGGTCGGGGTGAAGACGTCGGTGGTATGGAACTTGACGCCTTCACGCAGGTGAAAGGTGTAGGTCAGGCCATCCTTGGAAACATCCCAACTGGTGGCCAGGCCAGGTTCGACTTCGGTACCGCCGCGCTTGAACTGGGTCAGGCGGTTGAACACGGTTTCGGCGGACGCATCGAAATCGGTGCCGCTGGTGTACTGGCTGGGGTCGAAGCCGGCGGGGCTGGCTTCGGAGCAGTAGACCAGGGTGGTGGCGGCTTGGGTCATTGGCATCAAAGCCAAGAGGCCGGTGGCGAGAAGGAGCTGTTTGAAGACGATTCTGTCCATGGTGTCCCTTGAAGTTGCGGGCAAAAAACTGTCTGTACGAAAACGGAGGTAACTGAGGTTACCTCCGTTGAGGTTTGCCAGATAGCCGTTGATGCTCGCTTAAGCGCGAAGCTCATTTTCTTCAGGGAGTGGCATAACCATAAGGCTTGCTCGGGCAGGAGCCGATTGGTCGATCTTGAATGGCTCACTTACATCGTTGGTAGCGAGTATTTTGAAGCGTTTGGTCAGTGTCACCTCGATACCGGGGACCGGGTCGATACCCCGTTCTGTATCCTGTATATGACCAATGCCGATTGCGTTGACTTCAGTCACCTCGCTCGTCGGGTCGTAGACGATGGTATAAGAGGTATTGTCTACTTTTAGTCTGAAACCTTCTTTGAGCTCCGTGTCCTCGAGTGACATAAATCCCGCCGAAACGTCGGCCATCGCCCCCTGGTGAGCGACCTCGGAAATGCGCGCCCTGAGATCTGGGTCGGGGATCAGCGTTTCGAACTGAGTGATTCTTGCCCTGCGTATATCCTCAGTAGTGGCCCCGCCTTGATTCAACTCCGCCGTTTGCGGTGCACCGCCTGTTTTTACTTCCACACGGTATGTACTGCGATTGGTGTCTTTGACGAACTGGTCTGAGTATTCACTTGTGCCGTAATCTGCCGGGCCTGCTCTTTCTGTTTCGCTAACAGCGAAGTTATTGTCGGGAACTTCCCAGGAAACCTCCAACTTTGTCTTGTCGATACCTTTGCTATTAACGTTTCGAATGGAAAAGTCGAAGTTCTGGCGTCCACTATTTTTTAACAGCTCATCGAATCGCTCTGCCCCGGGTAATTTCTCGCCTTCGAGACCAACGAAGTTGTCCGAAATCTTAGGCGAGATTTTCATCTCTGTACTGGGGGGAGGGGGGGAAACTGCGAGGTTCCACGGCCATTTTATCCCGCCATCACCCGGTGCTCGGGCCCACTCTCCATTACGCCCGGGTGTGATGACCATCAGCCCCGCGCCGTTATCGGGGTTGATGACTTTGGCAAATGCATCGCCGGTCCGGTAACGCCCCGATATCTCAAATACCTTGCTCGTCCCTGTTTCATCGGTAAGGCGTACGAATTGGCGGAACGCCCCGGTGTCGTCAGTCATTCGATAAACCCCCAGTGCATCTCGGGTGGCATTTTTTATCAATGCCTCACCCTCAGGGACCGCATATTTGGCCAGCGGGATGAGTGACCGGGAGTCAGGCAGGGGCTGTGGAGCAGGTTTGACAGCGCTCGTTCCCCTGGACGGTCCCGGTTGTGGTTCCGCGACTTCATTGGCGGGGGTTGGGGTAATCGGTTCACCCAGTGGTAATTCTTTTTCGGGAGGCAATGCAAAAGGGTCTTCGGGGACTGAGCTGGCTCCGACCGAGAAGAGTGTGTTCAGTAAGCCATCGAACGCCTTGGAGGCACCCTCGTCACGCTCTTGCACTGTGTCGCCAGACGAGGTTTTTTCTGCGCCCAGCGCCAATTCGGTCAATCCTGTCACGACGGCTACCGCGGCCACGGGTGCGGCAATCGGCGCAAGTTTGGCCAATAAGCCAGCCGCCACGGTAATGTCGTTGAGCCAGGTGTCTCGAGTCTCTTCGCTGTTTGACTTGATGACCACGTCAGCATCGCTTTTCATGCGCTCCTGGGTGGTGGTCGCCAGGGTAGTAAATAAGTCGCCGGTAATTTTCGAGTGGCTTGCATCGATTGCCGGTCCCTTCAGTTCGCCGCTGGCCATTTTCTTCAGGTGTGTATCCAAGCCATCTTTCGTTTCGCCTACGTGGGTGAACCACAGGAGGGGCATAAGTACTTTCGCCGCTCTGGCGGCAAAACCGGCGGTTTGGTCCTGGCGATAAATCATCGGGAAGTGACTCGCCAAGGCCTCACTTTTTTTCGGATCTTTTGCCTGATCAATCAGCCATTGTTCCAGCTTTTGCGCAGAGTCGAACCTGAGAAACGCCGGCTCGGCGCCTGGGATGTAAAGCACTTGCCGGCCACCGTCGCCCGCGCTGAATCGCACAATGTCGCTGGAGGTAAAACCGTGGATGCTCAAGGCATTCGCCTGTACAGGGGCTTTTATCGGTGTTTTGGCTTTGAGTTGGTCGACGCTGATCGGTGCATTTTCATCCAGGGGCAGGTCGGGTACTGCTGCCATCACCATCTTGTAGTCGTCACGAGTGAATTGGTGTTCGGGTGCTTGCAGCGCACGTTCAACTGCAGGCCATGCTTGAGCTGTCTTGAATTGTTTGCGGGCCTGGAAGGTGAACTCGCCTTTGATCGCCGTCTGGTAGCTATCGGAATGAGAGTTCCAGAAGTTGTCGATCTTCTGGGTCATTTGGCTCTGGAAGTCAGTCTTCCAGCTTTCATGCATCACTTGCGACGGTTTGAGGTCGATCTGGTTGTGCTTGCCGTAGCCGCCTTTTTCGCTTTGCCCAGCAGGTTGGGTATACAGCCCCGCTTCCAGGTCCAGGTTGCCGGGCACCCAATCGTGCTCGGAGAAGTTTTTCAGCAGGGCGTCGGGCAGGCGCAGCGAAGACCAGGGCTCTTGGAATGTGTGTTCCCAGCCGGTCGCCGTGTCTGCACTTTCGCCACCTTTGAAACGGTTCAGGTACACGGTGTCGGAGTCGATAGGTTTGCCCGTGAGTTTGAGCAGCAGGTCATCCGCCCACTTTTTGGCCTCTGCCCGCGTATTGGGCAGGTTGTTGGCGACGTCAACCGCCAAACGCTTGTAAGCCAACGCCTGTGGTGCGGTGCTGTAGTAATTGGCGGCATTGTGTGTTTGCACTTGCAGCGCTTGTGAAGAGCGGCTGCTGGCAGGGCGCAGGCGGTCATTGGCGGGGATAGGGTCGAAGCTGTCTTTATGTTCCAGATACCTTATTTGTGTTCGAGCCTGGGACAGCGTTTGGGGAAGGGACACGCCTTCAAAGTTGGCCACCACTTTTGCACTGACCTGTATGGAGTCCTTACCCAGCCTCACACGCAAATCACCGTTATTGCCAGGGGCGATAACTTTTGCGGTCTCCAGCAAGGGGCCTGAAATTTGTCCCCAGCCTGATGTATCCGAGAGATGGAAGGTTTTCGTTTTGCCCTCGATCTCGGCGGACAAGGTACCTGTAGACGGGTTGATTGAAAGCAAGGTGTCCGGGGCGAAGTGTTGTTCGCGCAGCCAGCCCTGTACCACGGCGTTTTCCACATGCATGCGATACAGCCCGAGCCATTGGCCCAGAGTGCTTTGGGGCGGCACGGTTATCAGCCCGGCATTGCCGTGCAACACCTTGCGTTGTACGGCCTCGAGGTAGGCCTTGAGCAGTGCTGTTTCATCGGGTTGGACAGCCTTTGGCGTGGGCGGTGACGATGCCGGTGTCGCCTGAGCTTGAGTGTTGGATGTCGCAGTAGCGACGGCGAGGGGCAGCGATAACGAGGGTGTTGGATCGAGTGATAGGGACATGAATTCGGCTCTCATTGTATGAATAAATGCCAGCACAGCCCTCCCTGGTAGCTATGGCAGTAATGAGTCGTGAAAACCGGACACTTGATTCCTACGAGATGTGCTGCCGTATATGACGGCGCGCGTGCGCGCAAAAAAAGCGCAATCCCGTGGGGCTGCGCCTTTGTTCTGTCTAAAAAGTTACTGTAAAACTTCGATCACACCATCGGCACTCATGCTGACCTGGCTGGTACCTGCTTCCACTTCCGGCGTCGGTGCTGAATCGGCCATCGCGGCTTTCATCATCATGCCGCCATTGCGGGCGTAGGGCATCGGGTAGCCATTGGTGTTGAAGTTCAGGTTGACGATCTTGTAGCCCTTGCCACCGAGTGCATCGGTCGCCAATTGTGCGCGCGCCTTGAATGCAGCCACGGCGTCTTTGAGCAGCGCATCTTCGCTGGCCTTGCGCGTGGCATCGGCGATGGCGAAGTCCATGCTGTCCATTTTCAACGTGTTCAACAGCTCGCCGGTGAGCTTGGACAGCGCCGGGAAGTCCGCGCTTTCCAGGCGCAGCTCGGCGCGTTCACGCCAGCCGGTGATCTTCTGGTTCTTGCTGTCGTAGATCGGGTAGCTGTTGCGGCTGCCCTGGCGCAAGGTCACGCCTTTGACTTCGCGCGCCTGGCCCAGGGCCTGGTTCAGGGTGGTGGTGATTTCGGCCGCGAGCTTGGCCGGGTCGGCGTTTTGCGATTCGGTGTAAAGGGTGACGATCATCTTGTCGCGGGCCACTTCCTGGCTGGCTTCGGCGCGCAGGGAGATCTGGTTGTAATGCAATGCATCGGCGGCCATGGCCGGCAGGCTGGCCAGGGCGCTGGCGCTGAGGGTAATGATGGCTGCACTGCGAATGAAACGAGACATGGAAGCTCCTTGAGATAGTCGTGCTCGGTATGACTGTAGACGTTGGCACTGGGTTCTTCGGGTTTACACATTACCTACAAGTTATGCCGGCGCCGACGAACGGTCATTTACCCGGCCTGCGTCAAAGAGCCACACACGCCGTGCCAGCAGGTCTGCTTCGTTTATACTCGTGCCGATCCGCCTGCAGCGCTCAACGGGAGAGCTCATGCTCGCCGCCGTAAAACTGACTTCCGCCACTCGCCAGAACCTTTGGCGCCTGACGTTCATTCGCACCCTGGTATTGGCCGCACAGGCTGGTTCCGTCGGGCTTGCCTATTGGTTCGACCTGCTGCCGCTGCCCTGGCTGCAACTGGCCGTGACCCTGGGTTTTTCCACCGTATTGTGTGTGTTCACCGCCATTCGATTGCGTACCACTTGGCCGGTGACCGAGTTGGAATATGCTCTGCAACTGGCCTGTGACCTGTTTATCCACAGCGTGTTGCTGTACTTCTCCGGTGGGTCCACCAACCCCTTCGTCTCCTACTACCTGGTGCCTTTGACCATCGCTGCCGTCACCCTGCCGTGGCGCTATTCGGTGGTGCTGTCGGGGATTGCGCTGACGCTGTACACCCTGCTGTTGGCGCAGTTCTACCCCTTGCAGACGTTCCCCATCGCCCGGGAAAACCTGCAGATCTACGGAATGTGGTTGAGCTTCGCCCTGTCTGCGGCAGTCATCACCTTCTTTGCCGCGCGCATGGCCGAAGAACTGCGCCGCCAGGAAGAACTGCGCGCCATTCGCCGTGAAGAAGGCCTGCGTGACCAGCAGTTGCTGGCTGTCGCCACCCAGGCCGCAGGCGCTGCCCATGAGTTGGGCACGCCGCTGGCGACCATGAGCGTGCTGCTCAAGGAAATGACCCAGGACCATCACGACCCGGCCCTGCAGGACGATTTGAGCGTGCTGCAGGAACAGGTCAAGCAGTGCAAGCTGACGTTGCAGCAACTGGTGCGCGCCGCTGAAGCCAATCGCCGTCTGGCGGTCGAAATGCAGGACGTCACCCAGTGGCTCGATGAGGCGCTCAACCGCTGGCACCTGATGCGTCCCGAAGCCAGTTACCGTTTCAACCTGCTGGGCCAAGGCAGCGTGCCGCGCATGGCGCCACCGCCGGACCTGACCCAGGCGCTGCTCAACTTGCTGAACAATGCAGCCGACGCTTGCCCTGAAGGCCTCGGCGTGCAGTTGGACTGGGACGCGGAAAACGTCACCATCAGCATTCGTGACCACGGCGCGGGCGTGCCGTTGGCCATTGCCGAGCAGATCGGCAAACCCTTCTTTACCACCAAGGGCAAAGGCTTCGGCCTGGGCCTGTTTTTGAGCAAGGCCAGCGTGACCCGCGCGGGCGGCTCAGTGAAGCTCTATAGTCATGAGGAAGGTGGCACGCTCACCGAGCTGCGCCTGCCCCGTGTCGCACGAGGAGATATCGATGAGTGACGAGATCCAAGTCGAAGGCGAAGAACTGCCGCACCTGTTGCTGGTAGATGACGACGCGACCTTTACCCGCGTGATGGCGCGCGCCATGAGCCGGCGCGGTTTTCGCGTCAGCACTGCAGGCTCTGCCGAAGAGGGCCTGACCATCGCCCAGGCCGACCTGCCGGACTACGCCGCCCTCGACCTGAAAATGGACGGCGACTCGGGCCTGGTACTGCTGCCCAAGCTGCTGGAACTCGACCCGGAAATGCGCGTGGTGATCCTCACCGGTTACTCCAGCATCGCCACCGCCGTCGAGGCGATCAAGCGCGGCGCTTGCAATTACCTGTGCAAACCCGCGGATGCCGACGACGTGCTGGCCGCCTTGCTGTCCGAGCATGCCGACCTCGACACCCTGGTGCCGGAAAACCCGATGTCGGTGGACCGCCTGCAGTGGGAACACATCCAGCGCGTGCTGACCGAACACGAAGGCAACATCTCCGCCACCGCCCGCGCTTTGGGCATGCATCGGCGTACCTTGCAGCGCAAGTTGCAGAAGCGCCCGGTACGGCGCTGAACACCGCGGAACCCACCGAGCGGGTGTGACCTGCGCATAGCGAGGGCTTTAGAGGCTGGCCGCATCTGCGTTTCCCAAGCGGGGCGGCCAGCTATGGGGGCGTCACAGGGGGGCGTTAAAAAACTCGTGGGGGTTAGCGCCCGGGGCTACTTGCCTGAAATCTGTCTCGCGGAACTCACTTATCATATATTCGGGAGTGCCGGGGTCGTTACCATATGGGTTGCGGGAGCTTGCAGTGTGTCCGCTCTTCAGTAGGCTGTCCAAGCCCTTCTCCATGGCTTCGCTCGTAGGAAATTTCGCCATTCCGTAATTAGGATCATAAAAAAAGAAGGATTTTTTACCATTTTTTATAATGACGCCTGTAATAAAGGCGTGTTTGTTATCGGTGATGCGTAATATCTTGGTGGTCGTTGCGCTGTTCAATTCAGACATTATATTAGTATGAGGAACCGGGTTGACTACCTGTTGGCCATGGAAGACGTATGAGTTCTTAAGATTCTCCTGAAGGGTGTTCATGTTTTTTCTGAATTTTATGATGGTGGGATTTTTAGAGGAAACAGTCGCTTTGAACAAGTTTTCGATAAAAACATCCTCTTTGTTATTTTGAATGGCCAGGGCCATGACGGTAGATAATGCAGCACACTCGCCTTTATTCAAAATGGTACTCTCGTGTAAGTAAAGGTTCTGTGGTATTCCAACTGCCGACCCGCCGGCGGCCTCAACGTCGCCTTTGAAAACTAGAAAATCTTTAAGACCAACCGTCACCTCTCGCTTCTTAAGCACTGCCACCAAGGTGCCTATTTCTTCTGATGTACGTTCAGGCTGCATGATCAATGCCTGAATTTGGTCATATGCCAAGCTTTTTTTGTAGCCTTTGATTTTTGTCGGGTCTCCGCTGGCCAGACCTTTTTCGTAGGCTTCACGAAGAGGTCTTGTGTTTGTCGCGTTTTTAATTATTTTTGCAAATTCAGACTGGTTGATAATTTCCCTGAAATCGCCATTTTTAAATTTGTGCAGTCGCGGCGCATTCTTAGAAATACTCTCTCCAGGCTTAACCAGTTCAATGTCACCCTCGTTGGTTATACGCGCCTTGTATAGTACGTTGCCATTGCTTCCATCACCTTTGATAGGGATATAGTATTCACCTTTGATTTTGTAAGCTCCCCAGGCGTTAGGTTGGAACCCTCCCGACGTTTTGTATTTGCTTGCGAAAGGCTTGAACTTCGCTTGAATACTTTCCGAGCTGAACAGGCTGCTCAATTGGCTATTGATTTCTGTTTCAACCGGGGCATTCCCTGTTACCGGCGGTGTCGGTTCCTCTGTGGGTGGCCTAGGGCTTTCGCCTGGCTTGAACCCGCCGCTCCCCGGCAGTTTTGCTAGGACATGAGGCAGCGCCACAGTTGCCGCGTTGAACAAACCGAATATGATTCGTTGGTTGCCAGTCGGTTTGCCATGTATTTTGTCATCGATACCAATACCCGTATTGGTGGCTCCGCTGGCCAGATAAAACGCATCCAATGCCAGTCC
>NZ_MPBM01000012.1:0-46242 GCF_001907715.1 Pseudomonas sp. BTN1
GACTGGGTTTTTTGGAAGAAGCCGGCGCGACCAGTGCGACCTGTTCTCCCACCTTGAACACCTGCTCCACGCTAAGTGCCGAACCACTTAAAAAGCTGTCGGTCCACGTATCAAAGGTATTCAGGCAGGTGCGGAAGTCCGCGAATACGCGCTCAACCTTCGGCGCTTCGGGATCCATGGGCACTAGCACCAGGTTGGCCAGCACCGAGATCAAGAGACAGCCCCATTCATCAGGGCTCTAACGAACACCACCATCTGCAATCCCTCGCACTGTTTGATCAGGCGAGGGACTTTGCAGCGGTTGAAAGAGGAGGGGAGTAGAGCTTATCCGGCAGTTACGTGGGACGTTTCAGCAGCTTTTTCGCGCAGCACCAGGCTGCACAGCGCCGGCAAAAACAGCAGGGTCAACACCGTGCCCACCAACACCCCGCCAATCAGCACATAGGCCAGGGACGACCAGAATACCGACAACGTCAACGGAATAAACGCCAGCGCCGCCGCCAGTGCGGTCAGGATCACCGGCCGCGCACGCCGCACCGTGGCTTCGATGATGGCCTCGCGAATTGCCATGCCGTGGTCCTGGTTCTGGCGGATCTGGTCGGTGAAGATCAGCGTATTGCGCATCAGAATGCCGCCGATGCCAATCAGGCCCAGGATCGCGTTGAAGCCGAACGGCTGGTTGAACAGCAACAAGGTCGGCACTGCACCAATCAGGCCCAAAGGCGCGGTAGCGAACACCATGAACATCACGCCGAACGAGCGCACCTGGAACATGATCACCGTGAGGGTCAGCAGGATCATGATCGGAAACAGCGCCGCCAGGGCCACGTTGGCCTTGGCGCTTTCCTCAACCGGGCCGCCGATGTCGATTTTGTAACCGCTGGGCAGTTTGGCGATCAGTGGCTGCAGGTCTTTGTACACGGCCATTTCCACATCGGGCGGTTGTACGCCGTCGATGATGTCGGCGCGCACTTCCACGGTGGTGGCGCGGTCGCGGCGCTTGAGGATCGGCTCTTCCATTACCGCCTGGAAATGCCCGACCTGGGCCAGCGGCACCGACGTACCGGCGCTGTTGGTCAGCGTCATGTTGTTGAGATTGGCCAGGTCTTCGCGTTGGCTGCCTTGGGCGCGGGCCACCACTGAGACGGTGCGGTTGCCTTCGCGCACTTCGGTGATCGGGTTGCCGCTGAGCAGGGCGTTGAGTTGGGACTTGACCTCGTCGGGGGTAAAACCCAGCAAGCGCAAGCGATCCTGGTCCAGCACCAGGCGATAACCGCTGGCGCGTTCGCCCCATTCGAGGAAGGTGTCTCTGGTCAGCGTGTTGCCAGCCACAACCTGACGCACGTCTTCCGACAGCCCGCGCAGCACATTCAGGTCCGGCCCGGAGACGCGGAACACCACCGGGAACGGCACCGGCGGTCCGAAGACGAGCTGCGTGACCCGTACCCGCGCCGACGAAAATTCGCCTGCTGCAATGCGCTCGCGCATCCGCAGTTTCAGTGCGTCGCGGGCGTGGGAATCCGGGGTTTGCACAATCAATTTGGCAAACGCCGGGTCGGGCATTTCAGGGTTCAACGATAGGAAAAACCGCGGTGCACCGCCGCCCACATAGGTGTCGACCATACTGGTCTGCGGCTCTTGCAACAGCGCCTTCTCCACCTGCGCCGCCACGGCTTCGGTGCTTTTGAAGGCGCTGCCGGGTGGCATATACACTTCCAGAATCAGTTCCGAGCGGTCGGAGTCCGGGAAGAACTGTTTCTTCACTACCGCCATACCCAGGCCGCACACCACGAACGCGGCCACCACCAGCCCGGTCACCAGCCAGCGCCCGCGCACGCAAGCCTCCACCAGGCTGCGCAGTTTCTGGTAGTAGCGCCCGGCATAAATCGCATCATGCCCGCCGGGCACTGGCTTGATCTGCGGCAACAACTTCACGCCCAGGTAGGGCGTGAACACCACGGCCACCAGCCAGGATGAAATCAGCGCGAAACCCACGATCCAGAAGATATTGCCGGCGTATTCACCCGCCCCGGAGCGCGCAAACCCAACCGGCAGAAAGCCGATGATGGTGACCAGGGTGCCGGTCAGCATCGGCGCCGCCGTGGAGCTCCAGGCGTAGGTGGCCGCGTGGATGCGGTCAAAGCCTTCTTCGAGTTTGACCACCATCATCTCGATGGCAATGATCGCGTCGTCCACCAACAGGCCCAGGGAGATGATCAATGCCCCGAGGGTCACGCGGTCGAATTCGCGGCCCGTGACCAGCATGATCACGAACACGATCGACAGCGTCAGCGGCACGGCCGCCGCCACCACGAGCCCCACGCGAAAGCCCAGGGCCAATAGGCTGATCAGCATCACCACCGCCAGGGCGACGAAGAATTTGAGCATGAATTCATTGACTGCCAGGCTGATGTTTTTCGCCTGGTCGGAGACCTTGGCGAAGTTCACGCCCAGGGGCAGGTCGGCCTGAATCCGCGCTTCTTCGGCTTGCAGGCTCTTGTCCAATTCCAGGCCGTTCCAGTGCTTCTCCATGATCACGCCCAGCATCAACGCCGGGTCGCCCTGATGGCGGATGCGATAACTGGGCGGGTCTTCATAACCGCGGCTCACGGTGGCCACATCGGCGATGCGCAATACGCGGCCATTGACTTGCAGGGGCACGTTCTCGATCAAGGCCAGGCTGTCGAACGCGCCGTCGATGCGGATATAAGCGCGGGCGCCCGCCGTTTCGACGAAGCCTGAGGGCGCCACGGCGTTTTGTGCGGCGAGGGCGGCGAAGATCTGTTCGGGCTTGATGCCCAGGGTTGCCAGGCGCTCATAGGAAAACTCCACAAACACGCGTTGGGCCTGTTCGCCAAGGATATTGACCTTCTTCACCCCTGGCAGGTTGAGCAAACCCTGGCGCAGCTCCTCGGCCATTTGCACTTGTTGGCGATGGGGCAGGTGTTCGGCTTCCAGGGCGTACAACGCAAAGTACACGTCGGAATATTCATCGTTGAAAAACGGCCCGATCACGCCCTTGGGCAGGCGCGTGGCTTCGTCGCTGAGTTTTTTGCGGGTCTGGTAGAACAGTTCCTGGATTTCGCTCGGGCGTGTGGACTCCAGGAAGGTCATGCGCATCGACACAAAGCCTGGCTGGGCGATGGTCTCGACGCGGTCGTAGTAGTCCAGTTCCTGTAGGCGTTTTTCCAGGCGGTCGGCCACTTGCTCCTGCATCTCCTGGGCGGTGGCGCCGGGCCAGGCGGCGGTGATGGTCATGACCTTGACGGTAAACGAAGGGTCTTCGGCGCGCCCCAGCTTGCCGAACGCGAAGACCCCGGCGACGAGGATCGCAATCAGCAAGAACAAGGTGACGGCGCGGTGTTTGACGGCCAGTTCGGAGAGGTTGATCCCGCGCATACTCATTGATCCTGCTGACGGTTGAGGGCCAGCGCCTGGGCGGGCAGCAAGCGCACCGTGTCGCCGCTGTGCAGCAGGTGAGCGCCGAGGGCGACGACGGTTTGGCCGGGTGTTACGCCGCTGTCGAGCAAGGCGTCTTCCTGGCCGAGGCTGGCGACCTTCACTGGGGCGAAGCTGATCTTTTGGTCATCGCCAATCAGCCAGACGCCCGTGCCTTGCCCCGCATCCTGCAAGGCGCCAATCGGCACGCGGGTTTGCAGCGGCTGGCCATTGCCTTGCAGGCGTACGGTGATGGTGGAGCCGAGGGCGAACCGCTCGACCGGACCCTGCAGCACATAACGTGCGCGGTAGGTGCGGGTGACCGGGTCGGCGCTGGCGGACAGTTCGCGCAGGGTGGCGGTCACGGCCTGGTCCGCTGCGCCAAAGGGAAGCGCCAGGGCTTTTTGCGCGGCCAGGTCACGCCGGTTCTCCGGCAGGTTGACGATGGCTTCGCGGGCGCCGTCATGGGCCAGGCGCGCCACGATTTGCCCTTCGGCCACCACTTGGCCGCGATCGGCCAGTACGTCGGTGATGATGCCGTCGCCATCGGCCTTGAGGACCGAATAAGTGCGGCGGTTTTCGATCTGGCTGGCGTCCGATTGCGCCGCGGCCAGTTCGGCCTGGGCGACGCGCAGGTTGGTGGCCGACTGGTCGAAGATCTGCCGCGACACCGCGCCGGTACTGGCCAGGCGTTGGTAACGGTTTTCATCATCACGGCGCTGGCGCAGTTGGGCCTGGGCGGCGTTGACGCGGTTCTTGGCCGAGCGCAGCGCCAGTTCGAAGTCGCCGATGTCCAGCACCAACAGGGTGTCACCACGGGAGACGTGCTGGCCGGGGTCGACCTTGCGCTCGATCACCTTGCCGCTGACCCGAAAGCCCAGGTCACTTTCAGTGCGTGCCGCCACCACGCCGGTATAAGCGCTTTGCTGGGTGCCGGCTGCTTCGACTTTGACGGCCAGCACCGGGCGCGATGTGGGCGCCTGGGCGGCGCTGTCGGCCTTGCTGTTACAACCACTGAGGACCACCAGCAGAGCCAGGGGCGTGAGAAGGCGCAGGGGGAGAGGGGGCATGGCGAACTCCGGAAACCATTGTGCAAAAAATTATGGGCGTAATCTTTTGCTTATATTATGGTTGAAATATAAATTAATCCAGCCCCCGATATTCCCAGTCAGCTATGCGCCAATCTCCAGTGGGCTTGTTCGTGAAAGCGGAGTGTCTGTCCCTGATGACCCGCCGTCAGGCGGAACCCTAAGTGGCCGTTACCGCAGCAATGGATATGTACACAATCCAACTGTGTTGACTGCAAGGCCGCCTTCGCGAGCAAGCCCGCTCCCACAGGTTAAAGTATCGTTCTATATGTAGAACGATCAGGGCCAATTTTACCGTCTAGTGCTCAGGAGTGAGGCGAATTAAGCTGTACTCACTTTGGAGGTACACCATGAAAAAGCTGATTGGTATCTACACCAGCCCCCGCGCCCACTGGGTCGGCGATGGCTTTCCGGTACGCACGCTGTTTTCCTACGACACCATGGGCAAGCACATCAGCCCATTCCTGTTGCTGGATCACGCAGGTCCGGCCGAATTCACCCCGACTGAACAACGTCGCGGCGTCGGCCAGCACCCGCATCGCGGTTTTGAAACCGTGACTATCGTCTATGACGGCGAAGTCGAGCACCGCGATTCCACCGGTGCCGGCGGCAAAATCGGCCCGGGCGATGTGCAATGGATGACCGCAGCCAAAGGGATCCTGCACGAAGAGTTTCACTCCCAAGACTTCGCCCGTAGTGGCGGCGCACTGGAGATGGTGCAACTGTGGGTCAACCTGCCGGCCAAGGACAAAATGGCGGATGCCGGTTACCAGACCATCGTCGATGGCGACATTCCGGTGCTGCCATTGGCAAACGACGCCGGCCACCTGCGCCTGATCGCCGGGAAATTTGCCGGTACTCAAGGCCCGGCCCGCACCTTCACGCCAATAGACGTATGGGACTTGCGCCTCAACGCCGGTAAAGCGGTCACGCTGGACCTGCACGCCGGGCGTAACACCGCCTTGGTGGTGCTCAGCGGCACGTTGTTGATCAACGGCGAGGAGGTCGCACGCCAGGGGCAATTGGCGCTGTTCGAGCGCGACGGTAAGCAACTGACCCTGGAGTCCAACGACGACGCCAAGGTGCTGCTGCTCAGCGGCGAACCCATCGACGAGCCCATCGTCGGCCACGGTCCGTTCGTGATGAATACCGAGCAGGAGATTCACCAGGCATTTGCCGACTTCCAGTCGGGAAAATTCGGGCAGATGCACGCCTGACGGTTCACCGCCACCTCCTGTAGGAGCGAGCTTGCTCGCGAAGAACTTCAACATACCGCGCTCAATCAGACAGCACGCGTGATCGTTGTGGTTTTTCGCGAGCAAGCTCGCTCCTACATTTTGTTTCCAGGGTTCTGATTTCATGCGATCTTCTCGGCATTCGCCCTGGAGTCGCCTGGATGCCCTCATTTATCGCTGATCACCCGATGCTGTGCGCCGTGGCGTTGATCCTGATCGACATCGCCGTGTGGCGCCTTATTTCCGCCAACCTGGCTAACTGGAAACTCGCAGCGCGGCTGGTGATTTTCGCGGTATTCAGTGCCGTGTTGTTCAACGACGGCATGAACCCCATGCAGGCGGCGCCCTATGCCGATGACACCACCTTGCACCTGGCCGCCACGGCATTGCAGATCGGCTGGTGGCTGTTTGCGGCGCGCACCCTCACGGTATTGCTCGGCGCAGTGATGATGCAGCGGGTCGGCCATACCGGGCGCTTGTTGCAGGACCTGATGGGCGCGGTGATTTTCCTCATTGCGATCATCGCCGCCATGGCCTACGTGCTCGACCTGCCGGTCAAGGGCGTGCTGGCCACCTCCGGCGCCGTGGCAATCATCGTCGGCCTGGCGTTGCAAAGCACTCTGAGCGATGTGTTTTCCGGGATCGTCCTCAATACCACCAAGCCTTACCAGATCGATGACTGGATCTCCATCGACGGCACCGAAGGCCGCGTCACCGACATCGACTGGCGCGCCACGCGCCTGCAAACCTCCCAGGGCAGCCTGGCGGTGATCCCCAACTCCCTGGCGGCCAAGGCCAAGATCATCAACTTCTCGCGCCCGGCAGACATGTTCGGCCTGGCGGTCAGCCTGCAAGTGAGCCCCCATGCGCGCCCGCAAACCGTGATCGAAGCGCTGGAACGTGCGATGCAGGGCTGCCGGCCGTTGCTGGCCCAGCCGGCGCCCAGCGTCGCGTTCAAGGCGTCCACCGGCAGTGGCGTGGAGTATGAGATCAGCGGCTTTGTGCCGGCCATGGGCCTCAAGCGCGAAACCCGCAACCAGCTTTACGACCTGGCCTACCGGCATTTGCAGGCGGCGGGCGTGGGCCTGTTGTCCGCCACCGAAGGCAGCACGCCGCCTGCGGTGTCTGGCGCCCGCGCCTTGCTGGAGCGCTCGACGATCTTCTCCACCTTACGCCAGGAAGAAAAAGACACCTTCAGCCAGAACATGACCCTGCACACCTACCGCGCCGGTGAGATGATCCTGGCGGCGGGGGAGGTCAGCGATCACCTGTTCATCATCGAGTCCGGCGTGGTCTCGGTGCTGTTGATCAAGGACGGGCACACGTTCGAGGCAGGGCGCATGGGCCCGGGGGAGGTGATCGGTGAGTCCGGCATTCTCTCCGACCAGGCGGCGCTGGCGGATTTTTCGGCCAAGACCTACTGCACGCTCTACCGCATCGAAAACGAATACCTCAAGCCGTGCCTGGACGCCCGGCATGATATCGGTGAAGCCATGAAGGCGCTGCTGGACTTCCGCCGCCATGCCGCCCAGGCCCTGACCGAAGACGCGCCCGTGGTACCGGTCAAGAAGGGCTTCATCCAGTGGCTGAGGAACCGCGGCCTGTAGATTGGTCACCTGTTCTTCGCCCGGATTGGCTATTTCTCCAGGACGCCGGGGTGACTAACCTGCTCACCAATCCCACTGTCCTGGAGCAACACCATGCAAACCCGTACCGATTTCTACACCGCTTCCCCAGACGCCATGAAAGCCATGCTCGCCCTGGAAGCGGCAGTCGGCAAACTCTCCATCGAACTGCCACTGCTGGAACTGGTGCGCCTGCGCGTATCGCAGATCAACGGCTGCGCGTTCTGCCTGGACATGCACACCGCCGATGCACGCAAGGGCGGCGAAACCGAGCGGCGCCTGTACACCGTGTCGGCCTGGCGTGAAACCCCGTTCTTCACCCCGCGCGAGCGCGCCGCCCTGGCTTGGGCCGAAAGCCTGACCCTGCTCAGCCAGACCCACGCCCCGGATGAAGACTTCGACGCACTGGCCGCCCAATTCAGCCCCCAGGAACAAGTCGACCTGAGTGTCGCCATCGCCACCATCAACAGCTGGAACCGCCTGGCGGTGGGCTTTCGCAAGATGCCCAAGTAAGGCCGTCAGTTGGCTTTGAAATAGCTTCGCGGCGTGGTGCCGGTCATGCCTTTGAAAAAGGCGATCAGTGCACTGTCGCTGGCAAAGCCCAGTTCAAAGGCGCAGTAGCCCAGGCTGCGCCCGGTGGCGAGCAGTTCGATCACCCGCATCAGACGCCACTGTTGGCGCCATTGCTGATACCCCAGGCCGGTTTCCTTGAGGAAAATCCGGCCGATGGTCTTGGTGCTGGCGCCAATGTGCTGTTCCAGGTCCTGCAGCGTGGGGGGCAGGCGGTCGAGCTGGGCTAGCAGCGGCGCCAGGCGCTTGTCCCGTGGCAACGGCAGCAGCATGGGTTGTGCGGCTGCGTGGCGGATTTCATCCAGGCACAGCCCCAGCAAATGGGCATAGCGACCCGCCTGCCAATCAGTCTCGAACGGCGCCAGGGCCATGGGTTCCAGCACTGCCCTGAGCAAGGCACTCACTTCGATCACCCGCACCTGGGCCGGCAACTGCTCGGCCAGGGCCGCACTCACATACACCGAACGATAATCCACTGCCTGCTGCATCACTGCGCGATGGGGCAGGCCGCTGGGGATCCAGGCTGCGCGGCTAGGTGGCAACAGGCACAGTTGATTGTCCAGGGTGATGCGCGTGCAACCTTGCTGGGTGAACAGCAGTTGCCCGCGCTGGTGCACATGCAGGCCCGAATCGTGATTGCCCAACACCGCCGCGATGCCGATCACGGGCGCTGAGTAAACATCGGGGTTGAAAGACGCGGTGGCGGCAAGCCAGGCCATGGGTTGTCCGATTTGATGGATAAAGTGTCGAAGTCTGGATAATAGCCCAGCTGGCGCGCCCTAGAATCCGTCCGTTGTGTTTATGGAGGGATCTTGTGATGACGTTTAAAAAATTGCTGGCGCTGACCATGGCCCTGCTGATGTTCCCGCAGTTGGCCCAGACCCTTTACAGCCCGGCCTTGGGCGATATCGGCCGGGCCTTTGATGTCGCGCCCGAGCGAGCGGGGCAGACCTTGTCGGTGTATTTCCTCGCCTTCGCCCTGGGCGTGGTGGTGTGGGGCCGGTTGAGTGATCGTTTGGGGCGGCGGCCGGTGATGCTGATGGGGCTGGCAGTCTATGTGGGCGCTTCGGCGCTGGCCTTGACTGCGACGACATTCAACGCCTTGCTGCTGGCCCAGGCCTGCGCGGCATTGGGTGCGGCCGTGGGGTCGGTGGTCACGCAGACAGTGCTGCGTGACCGTTTCCACGGTGCCGAACTGGCCCAAGTGTTTTCCGTGATGGGCGTTGCGCTGGCCGCCAGTCCTGCTATCGGCTTGTTCAGCGGTGCGAGCCTGGTGGAGTTTTTCGGTTACCGCGGTGTGCTCTGCACGTTGCTGATGCTCGCGGGGGTGTTATGGGGCTGGTGTTGGTGGGCCTTACCGGAGACCCGTCCGGCATCGCTGCCCACCGCCGCCCTTGGCCAGACGCTCGGCCTGATGCTCAAGGATGCCGGAGTATGGCGCTCGGTCGGGTTGGTCGCGGCGTTCAATATTGCGCTGTTCAGCTATTACAGCGTGGGGCCGTTTATCTTCGCGCAGCAGGGGCGTTCCACCGCCGAGTTTGGTTACAGCGGTGTGCTGCTGGCGCTGGGCTCCGGCTCGGGTGCATGGCTGAACAAAGCCTTGCTCAAGCATGGGTGGAGCGGCGAGCGGTTGGTGGTTGTCGCCGCCGCGGTGACCGTGGTGGGGAGTCTGTTGGTGTTGGCCCTGCAGCACAGTTGGCTGTTGGTGTGGCCGATGCTGTTGGTGGTGCTGGCCTTCGGCATGGCGATTCCCAACGTGCTGGGGGCGGCCCTGGTCGATTACCGTGACCGCCTTGGCACCGCCGCCGCCCTGTTTGGCTTGCTGTACTACCTGGTGATTGGTGGCGGGCTGGCTTTGGTGACCTGGTCCCAGGATCTTGGCTGGAGCCTGTTGGTGTGCGCTTTGGCGGCGTTGTGGCTGGCCACGTCGCGGCTATTCAGAAGTTGACCGACGCGCTCAGGCGCGCGGTCAACGGTGCGCCCTGGAACAGGTAGTCATCACCCATGTATTCGCCGGCGTCGCGCCAGTAGCGCTTGTCGAACAGGTTATCGACGCTCAGGCGAAACACCGTTTCGTAGCCATCGACCTTGGTGGTGTAGCGGCTACCGACGTTGACCACGGCGTAGTCGCCCACTTCCACATTGCCGGTGCGATTGGCGGACTTCTTGGCGCTGTATTGCACGCCGCCCAATACCGCCAGGCCGTTGACCCAGGGCAGGGCGTAGTCGGCGTACACGCTGGCGCGCAGCTTGGGCACGTTGATCGCCTGATGGCCTTCGTACGCCGGCGTGCCGCTGCCGCTCACCCGCGCTCGGATCGCGGCCACGCTGGTGGCGATCTGCAGACGGTCGGTGGCCCAGCCGTTGGCGGACAATTCAATGCCGGTGTTTTTTTGCTGGCCCTGCTGCACGTAGTTGAACGTGTCACCTTCGGGTTTGGCGTACTGGTAAGCCTGGCGCGTCTGGAACACGGCGGCGGCGAAGCTGATACGGCGCCAGTCGTATTTCACCCCGGCTTCGATCTGGCGCGAGACGGTGGGGGCGAGTGTTTCATCGGCATTGCTTGCAAACCACGGCGCGGTGCCGCCCAGGGACAGGCCCTTGCTGTAGCTGGTGTACAGCGAAACGTTGTCCACCGGCTTGTAGATCAGCGAGGCCTGGGGCAGGAACACGTACTGTTGGGTGTGGCGGGTCTGGTTGCCGGTGACGCTGTCGAAGGCTTTTTCGTCCAGGCGCACTTCACGGCCGCCGAGGATGGTTTGCCAGTGCTCGTTGAAGCGGATGCGGTCGGTGACGAACAGCCCGTACTGGCGGCTGTCGAGGTTGCGGTGGCTGTCGTTCAACGGCTTGTCGGTCGGGGGAAAGCTCGGCACCTCTTCGTTGATATTGGCGGTGCCGATGAATTCGTTGACCGACTTGCGTTTGTCGATCACTCGGCGAAACGCGCTGCTGCCAAAGGTCAGTTCATGGCCGATGCCGGCAGTGTCGAAGAGGCCGGTCATGGCCGCCTGGATTTCGTCGTCGCGGCGAGTGTCGTCCGGGCTGCGGTAGTCGTAGACGTCGTAATTGCCTTCGGGGCTGAAGTAGTTCGGCACGCTGGCGGCACTGCAACTGGCCGAACCATAGCAACCCCAGGCAAACGAGCTGTAGTCATCAATCACCACCTTGCTACGCGCCGCGCTGACACTGCCTTTCCACTGAACGCTGAAACGGTACTCGAACTTGCCGTTGAGGTTCAGCGAATCAATCCCGACCTGCTTGCCGCCCGTCTGGTGCCCCAACAGCTTCTTCGGTGAAGCACCGTGGGGCACTTCGGTGCCCCCCAGCAGTTGATACCCCGGTACCGAACGCTGTTGCTTGTTCTGGTATTCGGCGTCCAGTTGCAGCACGGCGTCGGGGCTGATGTTCCAGTCAAAGGCCAGGGACACGAAATCGCGCTGGCCGTTGGCGTGTTCCACATAGGAATTGAGGTCTTCATGGGCGACGTTGGCACGCAGGCCGAACTGCTGCTCGCTGCCAAACCAGCCGCCGACATCGGTGGCGATATAACCGCTGCCGCGATCATCGGTGGACACCGTCACCGAGCGCACATCCTGGGGGCGTTTGGTCACGTAGTTGATCACCCCGCTGGGCTCGGAAATGCCGCTCTGCAAACCCGCCAGGCCCTTGAGCACTTCCACCTGCTGCTTGTTCTCCAGCGCGACGTTCTGCTCGCCGGTGATGGTGCGCCCATTGATCTTGTAACTGCTGGCCGCGTTCAGCGAAAAGCCACGCACCACGAAATTCTCGTAATAACCGATAGGCGCATAACTGTCGCCCACTGAGGCATCGTTGCGCAGCACTTCACTGAGCAAGCGTGCCTGCTGGTCCTTGATCAGCGCGGCGTTGATCACGGTGATCGAGGCGGGGGTGTCCAACAGCGGCGCTTCATCAAAGCCGCCCACCGACGCGGTTTCACTGCGGTAGCCCGACTCATCCTGGCCCTGGACCTTTACCGTCGGCAACTCGATCTCGGCGGCCAGGCTGCTGCCGATGCCGCCACTGAGCAACAGGCCGAGGGCGAAACGTGAAGTGACGACGGGGCGAAAACGCAAAACCATGGGGCAAGGCCTTAAAGCGCTGGGCGGGGGGCGCCTAAGCTAGGCATAAGCGCGGCCTTTTACAAGCTTTCGCGCAAGGTTCGCACGGCGAGACAACCCGTCTCAGCTCCGATGCCGATCCTGTTGCGGCTCGACAGCCAGGCGCCGGCTTGCGATAGACAAGGCTCCCCTCATCGTTTCAGGAGATTGTCATGGGTATCGCAGGTAAAGTCGCGCTGGTCACCGGCGCCGGGCAGGGCATAGGCCGGGCTATTGCCATGCGCCTTGCACAGGACGGCGCCGATGTCGCGTTGGTGGACATTGACGGCGCCAAGCTCAACGCCGTGGCCGCCGAAATCGTCGCCACCGGCCGCAAAGCCTCTGTGTTCATCGCTGATGTATCCAGACGCGAACAGGTGACGGCTGCGGTAGAGCATGCCCACCAGACGCTGGGCGGATTCGACATCATCGTCAATAACGCCGGAGTGGCGCAGATCGACTCATTGCTCGATGTCAGCCCGCAGCAGGTCGAGCGCACCCTGGATATCAACGTCAAGGGCGTGCTGTGGGGGATCCAGGCGGCCGCCAACAAATTCAAGGCGCTCAAGCACAAGGGCAAAATCATCAATGCTTGTTCAATCGCAGGGCATGAAGGCTTTGCGCTGTTAGGGGTCTACTCGGCGAGCAAATTCGCGGTGCGCGCCTTGACCCAGGCGGCGGCCAAGGAACTGGCGAGCGCGGGGATCACGGTAAACGCCTATTGCCCCGGTGTGGTGGGCACCGATATGTGGGTTGAGATCGACAAGCGCATGGCCGAGATTACCGGGGCGCAGGTGGGGGCAACCTACAAGCAGTACGTGGATGGGATTGCCTTGGGCCGTGCGCAAACGCCGGAGGATGTGGCGGGGTTTGTGGCATTTCTGGCAGGCCCGGACGCAGACTATATGACCGGGCAGGCGCCGTTGATCGACGGTGGCCTGGTCTACCGCTGACAGCGTGGTCGACTCGCCTGCGTGGGAGTCGATCCCTTGTATCAGTGGGTTTTGCCGGGCATATCAATACCCAGTTGGTTCACGCGTCGGTACAGGGTTGCCCTTGAAATCCCCAGGGCCTGTGCCGCAGGCGAGGGTTTCCAGCGATGGCGAATCAACGCATCCAGAACCATTTGACGCTCGGGGCTGGCGCTTTGCTCTTCCAGCCCTTGAGGCTGCTCGCCCCGGATTTCAATCGGCAAATCCACCACTTGCAGAGTAGTGCCTTCGCACACCGCACAGGCGTACGCCAGCACATGCCGCAGTTGCCGCACATTGCCCGGCCACGCATAACCCAGTAGCAATTGCAGTGTGGCCTGGCCGATGCCCAACGACACGCCACTGTTACGCGCCTCTTGCTCCAACAGCCGATTGATCAGGGCCAGCTTATCGGTGCGTTCGCGCAACGGCGGCAGGCAGAAGCGCGCACAACCCAGGCGAAAGTACAGGTCTTCACGGAATCGGCCCGCGCTGACCAGCGCCGCCAAATCGCGGTGGCTGGCGCAGATCACCTGAATGTTCACCACGCGGGTTTTCGCTGCGCCCAACGGCGCGACTTCACCCTCGGCCAGCACCCGCAGCAACCGTGTCTGCAACGCCAACGGCATATCGCCGATTTCGTCGAGGAACAACGTACCGCCGTCGGCTTGCAGTAGCAGCCCGCTCATGCCTTTGCTGGAGGCTCCGGTGAAGGCGCCGGGCGAATAGCCGAACAGCTCGCTTTCAATCAGGCTCTCCGGAATCGCCGCGCAGTTCACCGCCACAAACGGCCCGTGCCGGCGCGCGCTGTGCTCGTGCAACTGGCGGGCGAAGACTTCTTTGCCGACGCCGGTTTCACCTTGCACCAGCACGGGCAGGTTGCGGTCCTTGACCCGCGCAGCCAAGCGCAGGTGCTCCTGGATCCGCGGGTCGACTTGAGTCTCTGGCAGCGCCCGAACCGAGGGGCGTCGGGGTGCATTGACCCTCACGTGTACCGCGCCGGGCTTGCCCAGCCAGTGCAACTGCCGGGTTGACTGATCAGTGGCTGCACGCAATGCATCCACATCGAACACTTCGCCGATATGCTCAGGCAGCTGGCCAAAGCGCAAGCGCAGGGCTTGACGCGCCTTGCTGTTCAAGGCGTGCAGACGTCCGTCCTGGTCCCAGGCCAGCAGCAGGTCGGGTTGGCTGTCGACAAAGCCTGGAGTGCTATGGGCTTGTAACACCCAGTGCTGCCGGGCGCTGTGCATGAAAAAAGCGTTTTCGATGGCCTGGGCGCTCTGCGCCACCATCTGCCGTATCAGGTGCTGGCTGCCGCGGTCATCCGGCGACTTGAGCGCCGAGACATCCAGCACACCCAACAGGTGGCCCTGCGGGTCGAAGATGGGCGCAGCCGAACACGTCAGGCCGATAAACGCTGCGCGAAAGTGATCACGCTTGTGCACCGTTACCGCCGTTTTACTGGTCAGCACCGTGGCCACGCCGCAGGTGCCTTCCTCGGCTTCCGACCAGCAGGTGCCCAGGTAAAGGCCGGCCTTGCGGCAGTCGGTGCGAATGCTCGCATCGACACGGTGATCGATGGTCTGGCCCTGGGCGTCGGTGAGCATCACGCAGTAGTCGGCATGGCGCACGCGATGGTGCAACTGTGCGACTTCTTCGCCGGCGATGCGCATGAACAGCTCGGCGCGCTCGCGGCATTCCTTGAGCAAGGGTTCGCTGAGGATACGTGGACCTTGCAGGGAGCCGGGGTCCAGGCGGTGTTGCTCCATGGACCGCCGCCACGAATCGAAGATCAGCGACGGCACGGGCGCCTGGGGCAGGCGCTCGGCATTGCGGACCACGCGACTGACACAGTCGACATGCTCCCTGGAGTTCATGGCGAGCATAAAGCCTCCGGTTCTCAAGCTTTGTTGTTATGCGCGTCATTAAGCGCGCATGTGTGCCCACGGACAAGGGCACCCTGACCAACGCCTGCATTGAGACGCTGCGTCTCATGCCGCTGAGACTCAAGGGTCGAACTGCGTGGTTGCGTCTCACATTTAGTCGACCACTTGCCTGGGCATCGCTGTGTGGCAAGGCTCTGGATCAAGGCTTTGCCAGGTTTTCTCGACGGTTGGCACAAGCTGTGCTGAACAGCTTGGCACTGGCCGCAGCCAGTTTTTTGTGCGTCGAGACAACCTGGAGAACAACAAGATGTCCACCCACCTGTGCACCGATCAGTTACTGCATGCCTACACCGTGATGCGCACCATCCGCGATTTCGAAGAACGCCTGCATGTGGAGTTCGCCACCGGCGAGATCCCCGGTTTCGTTCACCTGTATGCCGGTCAGGAAGCCTGCGCCGCTGGCGTCATGGCGCACCTCAATGATGATGATTGCATCGCGTCCAACCACCGCGGCCACGGACACTGCATCGCCAAGGGCGTCGACGTGTTCGGCATGATGGCCGAAATCTATGGCAAGAAAACCGGCGTGTGCGGCGGCAAGGGCGGCTCCATGCACATCGCCGACCAAGAGAAAGGCATGCTCGGCGCCAACGGCATTGTCGGTGCCGGCGCACCGTTGGCCGCGGGGGCTGCGCTGGCTGCCAAGCTCAAGGGGAGCCAGGGCGTGGCAGTGGCGTTTTTTGGCGACGGTGGCTCCAACGAAGGTGCCGTGTTCGAAGCGATGAACCTGGCGTCGATCATGCAGCTGCCGTGTCTGTTTGTCGCCGAAAACAACGGTTATGCCGAGGCCACTGGCGCCGGTTGGTCGGTGGCCTGCAAAGACATCGCCGAGCGCGCCGCCGGGTTTGGTATGCCGGGGGTGATCGTCGACGGCAATGATTTTTTCGCGGTGCATGAAGCACTCGGCGTTGCTGTGGAGCGGGCGCGCCAAGGCGACGGGCCAACGCTGGTCGAGGTCAAGCTCAGCCGTTTCTACGGGCACTTCGAGGGCGATGCGCAAACCTATCGCGGCGCTGACGAAGTGAAAAACCTGCGCGAAAGCGCCGATTGCCTGGCCTTGTTCCGTCAGCGCTGCCATGCCGAAGGCTGGCTGGATGCAGCGCAGTTCGAGCGCATCGACGGTGAAGTGGCGCAATTGATCGAAGACGCCGTACGCCTGGCCAAAACCGATCCCAAGCCCCAGGCCGCCGACCTGCTAAGCGACGTTTACGTGGCCTACCGCTGATACCAACCCTATAAAAACAAGACGTGGAGAGAATCTAATGGCTCGTAAAATCAGCTATCAGCAGGCGATCAATGAGGCCTTGGCTCAAGAGATGGGCCGTGACCAGAGCGTATTCATCATCGGTCAGGATGTGGCCGGTGGCACCGGTTCCCCCGGTGAGCAGGACGCATGGGGCGGCGTGCTTGGCGTGACCAAGGGCTTGCACCCGCAATTTCCCGGGCGCGTGCTGGACGCACCGTTGTCTGAGGTCGGCTACGTGGGCATGGCGGTGGGCGCCGCTACCCGTGGCATGCGCCCAGTGTGCGAATTGATGTTCGTCGACTTCATCGGCTGCTGCCTGGACCAGTTGCTCAACCAGGCTGCCAAGTTCCGCTATATGTTCGGTGGCAAAACCACTACACCGCTGGTGATCCGTGCCATGTACGGCGCCGGTTTGCGGGCGGCTGCCCAGCATTCGCAAATGCTCACCTCCATGTGGACGCATATCCCCGGCCTTAAGGTGGTATGCCCGGCCACGCCCTACGACGCCAAGGGCATGTTGATCCAGGCAATCCGCGACAATGACCCGGTGATTTTCCTTGAGCACAAAATGCTCTACGGCATGCAGGGCGACGTACCGCAAGAGCTGTACACGGTCCCGTTTGGCGAAGCCAACTTTGTGCGTGAGGGCAAGGATGTGACGCTGGTGACCTACGGCCGCATGCTGCATATCGCCCTGGAGGCTGCGGCCAACCTGGCGCGTCAAGGCATTGATTGTGAAGTGCTGGACCTGCGCACCACCAGCCCGCTGGATGAAGACAGCATCCTTGAAAGCGTCGAGAAAACCGGGCGCCTGGTGGTGATCGACGAATCCAACCCACGCTGCTCGGTCGCCACCGACATCAGTGCCCTGGTGGCCCAGCGGGGGTTCGCTTTCCTGCGCGCTCCCATCGAGATGGTCACCGCGCCGCACACCCCGGTGCCGTTTTCCGATGCACTGGAAGACCTGTACATCCCCAACGCCGCGAAGATCGAGGCCGCCGTGATGAAGATCGCCGACAAGAGGACCGCCGCATGATTCATACCCTGACCATGCCCAAATGGGGCCTGTCGATGACCGAGGGCCGCATCGATGTCTGGCTCAAACAACCCGGCGACCGAGTGGAAAAGGGCGAGGAAGTGCTGGACGTGGAGACCGACAAGATCTCCAGCAGTGTCGAGGCGCCTTTTAGCGGCGTGCTGCGTCGGGTACTGGCGCTCAGTGATGAAACCCTGCCGGTGGGCGCTCTACTGGGAATTGTGGTGGAGGGCGAGGCGACAGAGGCTCAGATCGATAGCGTGATCGAAAGCTTCAACGCCGGGTTCGTCTCCAGTGCCGCCGAAGCCGAAGAGGCCGGCCCCAGCGCACAAAAAGTCGAGGTAGGCGGGCGCTTGCTGCGTTATCTGGACATGGGCGAGGGCGGCACGCCGCTGGTGTTGGTGCACGGCTTCGGGGGCGATCTGAACAACTGGCTGTTCAATCAACCGGCCCTGGCCGCCGAACGCCGGGTGATTGCCCTGGACCTGCCAGGGCACGGGGAGTCGGGCAAGTCTCTGCAAACGGGAGACGCTGCCGAACTCAGTCACGCCGTACTGGCATTGCTCGACCACCTGGCGCTCGACCGTGTGCATTTGGCCGGCCACTCCATGGGTGGGCTGGTGACCCTCACCGTCGCCAGCCTGGCGCCTGCACGTATCGCCTCCATCACCTTGATCGCCAGCGCCGGTCTGGGTGCCGATATCAACGGCGATTACCTGCGAGGTTTTGTCGAAGCCAACAACCGTAACGCGCTCAAGCCGCCATTGACTCAACTGTTCAGTAACCCTGCGCTGGTGACGCGGCAGATGCTGGAGGACATGCTCAAATTCAAGCGCCTGGAAGGGGTGGATCAAGCGTTGCGCCAACTCGATCACAAGCTGTTCGATGGCGGGCGGCAGATGCTGGATCTTCGCAGCGAGGTGGGCCGCCAGCCGAGCCTGGTGATCTGGGGCAGTGACGATGCGATCATCCCGGCAAGCCACGCCCAAGGGCTGCAGGCTCAGGTGCATGTATTGCCGGGGCAGGGGCATATGGTGCAGCTGGAGGCGGCGGAGCAGGTCAATCAACTGATCTCCACCTTTTTGAAAGCGCAGCCCTGATTGAGGTTCAAGGGAGGGACGGTTTGGCCTGTCCCTCCCACAAGGTCAAGGGTGTTTTTTCAGCTGGAGCGTTTCAGGGTTTCGCTGGGCAGCTCCTGAAAAAGCGCCCGGTAGCTGTTTGAAAACCGCCCCAAATGCCAGAACGACCAATTCATCGCGACCTCGGCCACCGTGGTGTCGGTCGTGCTCAGCAACTCCCGCCGCGCCCCGTTCAAGCGGCGCAACCGCAACCACTGCGCCGGGCTCATCCCTGTGTAGGTCTTGAACCCTTGCTGCAATTGGCGCAACGGCACCCCCGCAATCTGCGCCAGTTCCAACAGGTTGGCGGTTTCATCCGGCGCATCCGCCGCCCATTCGCCGATGCGCGCCATCAATTGGCGTTCTTCGCTGCGCTTTTGCAGTGAACTGCCGTCCAGGCACACGCAGGCGTTGTCGAGGATAAACAGGCAGTCGTCGAGCAGTTGCTGGGTGAGGGCATCGCGGCTGATGGGGTCGGTCAGTGCCGACAGGCGCGTAAGGGTGCCGCTCAGCCAGCGAGTGAACAGCGCATTTTGCCGACAGCTCAGCGGTGCCATGAACAGGCCTTCGAGCTTGGCCATATCCAGGCCGTGGCGCTGGACGAACTGCGGGCCGAACACCACGGCCACTTCGCGGTAGTTGACCGGGGTGATCCAGGTGTTGCGGCTTTCGCCATTGAGCAGGTACAGCGCGTTGTCACTGGCGTCGAAACAGAACGCCAGGGCGCCGGCAGGTGCGTTGAAATGCTGCTCCACCCGGGTGTTCATGCATTCTTCGTAGACCTGCACCCCTTGCAGGTCGAGGTAGCGCACCTGCCCGGCAAAATGCCCGGGGGACATCTGCTGGTACTGCTGCACCCAGCCGGGTGTCGCACTGCATTGGGCGGCCACATCGCCGGTGGCGAAGGCCTGTACGCGCAAAGCGGTTGCCTGTGTCATGGTGATCCGTGCGCACTCTATTGGTGCGTTGTGCCGCGTGCAAAGTGGATAGATGCCGTTTCAAGGCTGGCCCAAGATAGACCTCAATGCGCTGGGAGTACAACCCGGCGTCGCATCCCACCCAAGACGAGGTCCTTATGAACGCCCCCTTCGATCAGCTGTCCACCTGGCTGAAAGAACACAAGATTACCGAAGTCGAATGCGTGATCAGTGACTTGACTGGCATCGCACGCGGCAAGATTGCACCCACCAACAAGTTCCTGCATGAGCGAGGCATGCGCCTGCCGGAAAGTGTGTTGCTGCAAACGGTAACCGGGGACTTTGTCGACGACGATATCTATTACGACCTGTTGGACCCGGCCGATATCGACATGATTTGCCGCCCGGTCGCCAACGCCACTTACGTAGTGCCGTGGGCCATCGAGCCCACCGCCATCGTGATCCACGACACCTTCGACAAGCAGGGCAACCCCATCGAACTGTCGCCGCGCAATGTGTTGAAGAAAGTCCTGCAGCTCTACACCGACCAAGGCTGGCAGCCGATTGTCGCGCCGGAAATGGAGTTCTACCTGACCCAGCGCTGCGAAGATCCGGACCTGCCATTGAAAACTCCCATCGGCCGCTCGGGCCGCGCCGAAACCGGGCGCCAGTCGTTTTCCATCGATGCCGCCAACGAATTCGACCCGCTGTTCGAAGATGTCTATGACTGGTGCGAAGCCCAGGGCCTGGACCTCGACACCCTGATCCACGAAGACGGCCCGGCGCAGATGGAAATCAACTTTCGCCATGGCGACGCCCTGGACCTGGCCGACCAGATCACGGTGTTCAAGCGCACCTTGCGCGAGGCCGCCCTCAAGCACAACGTCGCCGCCACCTTCATGGCCAAGCCGGTGGCCGACGAGCCCGGCAGCGCCATGCACCTGCACCAGAGCGTGGTCGAAATCGCCACCGGCAAACCGGTGTTCGTCGATGCCGACGGCAACATGAGCCCGTTGTTCCTGCATCACATCGGCGGCCTGCAGAAGTACATCCCCAAGCTGCTGCCGATGTTTGCACCCAACGTGAACTCGTTTCGGCGTTTTTTGCCGGACACCTCGGCGCCGGTCAACGTCGAATGGGGCGAAGAGAACCGCACCGTCGGCCTGCGCGTACCCACTTCCAGCCCGGAGGCGATGCGCGTGGAAAACCGCCTGCCGGGCGCCGATGCCAATCCTTACCTGGCGATTGCTGCCAGCTTGTTGTGTGGCTACCTGGGCATGATCGAGCACATCGAACCCAGTGCCCCGGTGGAAGGCCGCGCCTATGAACGCCGCAACCTGCGCCTGCCGTTCACCCTCGAAGATGCGCTGGCGCGCATGGAGGATTGCGACACGGTCAAGCAGTACCTGGGCGAAAAATTCGTGCGCGGCTACGTCGCGGTCAAGCGCGCCGAACATGAGAATTTCAAGCGGGTGATCAGTTCCTGGGAGCGTGAGTTCCTGCTGTTGAGCGTCTGAAAACAAGCATAAGAGGGGTGACGATATGCGTCTTGTGAACAAGCTTCTTCCACTGGCCCTGGTCGCGGCGTTCAGCGGTGCCGGTCAGGCGGCGCCGACGGTGAGTGTCTACAACTGGACCGATTACATTGGCGAGACCACCTTGGCGGATTTCCAGGCCAAGACCGGCATCAAGGTGATCTACGATGTGTTCGACTCCAACGAAACCCTGGAGGGCAAGTTGCTGGCCGGGCGCACCGGGTATGACGTGGTGGTGCCGTCCAACCACTTCCTGGCGCGCCAGGTGAAGGCCGGCGCGTTCCTCAAGCTTGACCGCGCGCAGTTGCCCAACTTCAAGAACCTGGACCCCAAGCTGCTGAAGTTACTGGAACAGAACGACCCCGGTAATGCGCACTCGGTGCCGTACCTGTGGGGCACCAATGGCATTGGCTACAACGTCGACAAGGTCAAGCAAGTGCTGGGCATCGACCGCATCGACTCGTGGGCCGTGCTGTTTGAACCGGAAAATATCAAGAAGCTGCATGAGTGCGGCGTGGCCTTCCTCGATTCAGCGGATGAGCTGTTCCCGGCGATCCTCAACTACATGGGCAAGGACCCACGCAGCGAGAATGCCGAGGACTACAAGCAGGCCGAAGCCAAGCTGCTGACGCTGCGGCCGTACATCACCTATTTCCACTCTTCCAAGTACATCTCGGACCTGGCCAACGGCAATATCTGCGTGGCCTTCGGTTATTCCGGCGATGTGTTCCAGGCCGCCAACCGCGCCAAGGAAGCCAAGAACGGGGTGAACATTGCGTACTCGATCCCCAAGGAAGGCTCTAACCTTTGGTTCGACCTGTTGGCGATTCCGGCCGATGCGAGCAACCCTAAAGAAGCCCATGCGTTCATCAACGACCTGCTTGAGCCTGAGGTGATTGCCAAGGTCAGCACCTCGGTGGGCTATGCCAACGCCAACCCGGCCGCCAAGCCGTTCATGCCTGCGGAGCTGGTGAACAATCCTGAGGTGTACCCGCCCCAGGACGTACTCGACAAACTCTATATCTCCACCACGCCTACGCCGGCGACCATGCGCGTGATGACCCGCGCCTGGAGCAAAGTGAAGTCCAACCGATGATGCAGTCCAATGAACATGCCCCGTCCTATTACCGCGCTTCGGCGAATGCCATGGTGCAGCGGCCCGCACTTGAGGCAGACCTGAGCGCCGATGTGTGTGTGATCGGCGGCGGTTTCACCGGGGTCAACACCGCCATTGAACTGGCCCAGCGCGGGCTTTCGGTGGTGCTGCTGGAAGCGCGCTGCATCGGTTGGGGCGCCAGCGGGCGCAACGGTGGGCAATTGATCCGTGGCATTGGCCATGATGTCTCCGGGTTTGCCAAATACGTGGGCGAGGAGGGCGTGCGCTATATGGAGCAAGCCGGTATCGACTCGGTCGCCCTGGTGGGCCAGCGCATTGCCGAGCACGGCATCGACTGTGACCTGCGCTGGGGCTTTTGCGAACTCGCCAATACTCCGGCGCAGTTCGCGGCGTTCAAGGGCGAACAGGCGCACCTGGCGGCCGTGGGGTATGCCCATGAAACGCGGCTGGTCGGCCCACAAGACATGGCACAGGTGGTGGGCTCTGCTATGTATGCCGGCGGCCTGGTCGACATGGGTTCCGGGCATCTGCACCCGCTCAACCTGATATTGGGTGAAGCGCAGGCGGCCGAGGCCCTCGGGGTGCGTATCTTTGAGTACAGCCCGGTGCTGGAGCTGATCCATGGCGAGACGGTGCGGGTGCGCTGCACAGGCGGCAGCGTGCGCGCAGCCAACCTGGTGCTGGCATGCAATGCCCATCTTGAGGAACTGGAGCCGCGCTTGAGCGGCAAGGTGCTGCCGGCGGGCAGCTACATCATCGCCACCGAGCCACTGCCTGAACCAGTAGCCCAGCAGTTGATCCCGCGGAACCTGGCGCTGTGCGACCAGAAAGTCGGCCTGGATTACTACCGGCTGACTGCCGACCGGCGCCTGTTGTTCGGCGGTGCCTGCCACTACTCGGGGCGCGACCCCCAGGACATCGCCGCGTACATGCGCCCGAAAATGCTCAAGGTGTTCCCACAGTTGGCCAACACGGCTATCGAGTTCCAGTGGGGCGGCAAGATTGGCATCACCGCCAACCGCTTTCCCCAGGTCGGGCGGCTCAAGCAGTACCCCAATGTGTTCTATGCCCAAGGCTATTCCGGTCACGGCTTGAACGTGACGCACTGGTGCGCACGGTTGCTGGCCGAAGGGATACACGCGGGGGCAAGCCAGGGCCTGGATATTTTCAGCCAGGTGCCGCACATGACCTTTCCCGGTGGCAAGGCGCTGCGTTCGCCACTGCTGGCGTTGGGGATGTTGTGGTATCGGTTGCGCGAAGTGCTCTGATTGATCGTTCCCACGCTCTGCGTGGGAACGCCGCCGCGGACGCTCCGCGTCCCGCCGTTTAGTGACGCGGAGCGTCATGGGATGCATTCCCACGCGGAGCGTGGGAACGATCAGCGGAGCGTGGAAACGATCAGTCGGTCAGCACTTTGCGAAAGGTTTCCACCAACGGCCTCAAGTTGACGCGGTGCCATGCCGCCCACAGCGGTGTGGTGTAGGCCAGCCACGGCAGCTCGCGCAACACTACGCCTGGCGGTGCGTTGCGGCTCAGGCCTTTTTGCACCATCGCCACCCCCAGCCCGGACGCCACCAGGCCCAGTGCGGTAAAGGGCTCGCTGGCTTCCATGGGAATCTGCGGGGTGAAACCGGCACGGATACAGGCGGCGACGAAATCATCGGCCGGGTTGGCGCCAGGTTTGCGCTGCACGCCGATCCATTGTTGGTCGGCCAGGTGCTCGGGTAACAGTTCATGTTGTTGAACTAGCGGATGCTGTTCGGGCAGAGCCAGCAGCATCGCGTCGTCGAGGACTTGCCAGGCGGTCAGGTCCGGGTCGTCGGCGGCAGGTGGTTCGCTCACCAGGGCGATGTCCAGGCTGCGTTGGCGCAAACCTTCCAGTTGTTCCAGGGAGGGCAGGTTATACAGCTTGATATGCACGGCGGGCCTATCGTCGCGCAGTATGCGCAAGGCATTGGGCAAGACACCGGCGTGCATGGCGTTTTCGATATAACCGATGCACAAACCGCCTTCTTCGCCGCGGCCCAGGCGCTTGCCCAGGGACTCCAGGCGGTTGGCGTGGGTCAGCAGGGCCTTGGTTTCGGCCAGGAAGGTCTGGCCGTCGCGGGTCAGGCGGATGCGCTGCTGGCTGCGCTCGAACAGGGTCAGGCCCAGGCGTTCCTCGAGCTGGGCGATCTGCCGGCTCAGGGGCGATTGGGAAATGTGCAAGCGCTCGGCGGCGCGGCCGACGTGTTCTTCTTCGGCCACCACTTCGAAGTAGCGCAACTGGCGTAGATCAATCATGTAAGACCTGCAAGGACTCAAGTTGGTCGCAGTATGTCTTGGACGGTCTGATGGGCGCAATCTAGCATCTGCTCAACGGTCACCGCGACCTCGCACCGATTGAGGAACCACATGAGCTTGAAAGACACACTGCCCGGCGTACTGGGCTTTGGCACCGCCCCCTTGGGCAATATGTTCCGCGCCATCCCCGAAGCAGAAGCCCAGGCCACCGTCCAGGCCGCCTGGAACCAGGGCGTGCGTTACTTCGATACCGCGCCGTTCTACGGCTCGGGCCTGTCGGAAATTCGCCTGGGCCAAGCGCTGTCCAACTATCACCGCGACGACTACGTGCTCAGCACCAAGGTCGGCCGGGTGATTCTCGATGAAGTCGAAGAAACCGCCCGTGACCTTGGCGAAAAAAGCGGCGTATTCGAACACGGCCGGCCCAATAAAATACTCAATGACTACAGCGCCGACGCCACCCTGCGCTCCATTGAAGACAGCCTGACACGCCTGCAAACCGATCGCCTGGACATCGTGTGGGTTCACGACATCGCCCAGGATTTTTACGGCGACCAATGGCTGGAATACTTCAACCAGGCCCGCACTGGTGCCTTCAAAGTACTCACCCGTTTGCGCGAGCAAGGAGTGATCAAGGCCTGGGGGCTGGGCGTCAATCGTGTCGAGCCTTGCGAGTTGACCCTGGACCTGGCCGAAGCCCAGCCTGATGGTTTTCTGCTGGCGGGTCGCTATACGCTGCTGGACCACGACCGCGCCTTGCAGCGCCTGATGGACGCGGCCCACGCCCAGCAGGTCGAGATCGTTGTCGGTGGCCCGTACAGCTCCGGCATCCTCGCTGGCGGTGCGCACTTTGAATACCAGCAAGCCGGCCCGGCGATCATTGCCAAGGTCGAGCAGATCAAGGCAATTGCCCAGGCGTTTGGCGTCAGTATCAAGGCCGCTGCGCTACAGTTTTCACTGGCCCATCCGGCAGTGGCAGCGGTGATTCCTGGTGCCAGTCGTCCGGGGCGGATTGCCGAAGACGTCGCGGCGCTGTCTGAACAGATTCCAGCAGCCTTCTGGCAGGCGTTGCGCGAGGCCCGCTTGATCTCGGACCGTGCACCTTTGCCTCTCTCACGTTAAGGAGCTTGAGCATGAAAATTGATGTAAGTGGCAAAGTGGCTATTGTCAGCGGCAGCACCGCCGGGATTGGCCTGGGTATCAGCCAGGCCCTGGCGCAATCCGGTGCCACGGTGGTGGTGATCGGGCGGGATGCAGGCAAGGTGGACGACGCCTTGGCCAGCATTCGCCAAGCGGTTCCGGCTGCTCAACTGCGTGGTGTGGTGGCCGACCTCGGCACCGTTGAAGGCGCACAGAAACTTTTCGCCGCCGAACCCCGCGCCGACATTCTGGTCAACAACCTGGGCATCTTCGACGCGGTGGATTTCTTCGACGCGCCGGACAGTGAGTGGGCGCGCTTCTATGAGGTCAATGTGATCTCCGGCGTGCGCCTGGCGCGGCATTATGTGCCGGGTATGGTCGAGCAGGGCTGGGGCCGGGTGATCTTCGTGTCGTCGGAGTCTGGCGTGGCGACGCCGGCCGACATGATCAACTACGGGGTGACCAAAAGCGCCAACCTGGCGGTGTCCCACGGCCTGGCCAAGCGCCTGGCGGGTACTGGGGTGACGGTGAATGCTATCTTGCCGGGGCCGACCTTTACCGATGGCCTGGAACACATGCTCAAGGACGCCACGGCCGAATCCGGGCGCAGTGCCCGAGAGGAAGCGGATGTATTTGTGCGCCATGCGCGGCCCACCTCGATCATCCAGCGCGCGGCCAATGTGGATGAAGTGGCGAACCTGGTGGCGTACATTGCTTCACCGCTGTCTTCGGCGACGACCGGTGCCGCGCTGCGGGTCGACGGTGGCGTTGTCGACAGCATGGCAATCTGATTTTTTTCCTGACTGGAGTATTGATCGTGGCAACAGCGTCTTCTGTGATTGAAATTGCGGTGTCGGCCGACCAGGTCTGGCAACTGATTGGCGGCTTCAACAGCCTGCCTGACTGGCTGCCTTTGATTGCCAAGAGCGAGCCGAGCGAGGGTGGCCGTGTGCGTCACCTGACCACCGCTGACGGCGGCGCGATTGTCGAGCGTTTGCAGACCTTCGACAACGTGGCGCGCACCTACAGCTACACCATCGAAGCCTCGCCGTTTCCGGTGAGTGCTTACTTGGCGACCTTGCAGGTTGAAGCGCTGACGGACACCTCGGCGAAAGTGACCTGGTCCGGCGTGTTCACGCCGGCAGCGGGTACCACCGAGGCGCAAGTCGAGGCATTGTTTGCCGGTGTCTACGAAGGCGGGCTTGAGGCGTTGCGCGGTAACTTCTAAAGAATGTGGTGAGGGAGCAAGCTCCCTCGCCACAGGTGGGTTTTAGCCTATATGGAGCAAGGCTGCCGCGACAGCCTCTGCCGGCGTCATCTGCGCCGTATCCAGCCTGAACGGTGGGGTTTCCCAGCGTTCGTACTTATGCGCCTGCACCGATTCCCAGGTCGGCGGCACCAGCCCGGGAATATCGCCCACACGCCCTTCGACTCGACGCCGATGCGCCTGCTGATCGGTACACACCACCTCGATATTGCTCAGCGCCACACCGGCCGCTGTCGCCACCGCTTGCCAGGCATCGCGGCTTTCCTTCACGGGGTTCACACAATCGGCGATCACCCGCTGCCCCAGGCGCAGGTTACTCAGCGCCAGCGCATTCGCCACCGCGTAGCCGCTGGCCCCCACATCGCCTACCAACACCGCAGCCTCCCGCAGCGCCTGCTCAATCACATCGATACGCAGGTAAACCGCGGCCAACTGTCGCGCCAGCTCCCTGGCAATCGTGGTCTTGCCACTGCCGGGCAAGCCGCTGAATACAATAAGCATGACCCTTCAACCCTTTGTAGGCGCGCTGCTCGCGAAAAACGCCAACCATAACGCGCACTCCCTGAATAAACGCGGCGCCTGTGAGTTTTTCGCGAGCAACCTCGCTCCTACAATGGTATTAGAACCGCTTGACTCATTTCACCCACAGGAGCGCCCATGACCCTGCCGTTCGTGAAGATGCACGCCCACGGCGACGACTTCATTATCATTGACCGCCGTGGCGAGGATAACCCTATTACTGCGCAGATTGCCCGCCACTTGGGTAACCGCCGCACCGGCATCGGTTTCAATCAGCTGGCGGTGGTGCTCGACTGTGAGGAGGCTGCTGCGCGCGTTCAGTTCTGGAACCCGGACGGAACACGCTTGCAAACCTGCGGCAGCGCGACGCGTGGCGTGGCGGATCGCCTGATGCATGAGGCTGGCACCCAAAGCATCGTGCTGGGCAGCGACCGTGGCTTGCTGACATGCACACGTGCTGATGGGCAGCGCGTGTCGGTGGATATGGGCCCACCCTCGCTGGACTGGGCGTCGGTACCCTTGGCCAGGGCGATGGACACCTGCGTGTTGCCTATCGACGGCCAGCCGGCGGCGTGCAGCATGGGCAACCCGCATTGCACGTTTTTTGTGGAGGATGTGACGGCGCTCGATATTGAAGCCATGGGCTCGACCCTGGAAGTTCACCCGCTGTTTCCGGCCAGGACCAATGTGCATTTCGTGCAAGTGCTGGACCGCGGCCATATCCGCCTGCGTATCTGGGAGCGTGGCGGAGGTGTGCCGCTGGGGTCCGGTTCATGCTGTTGCGCGGCGGTCGTCAACGGCATCCGGCGAGGGCTGCTCGATGAGCGTGTGGAGGTCCAGTGCGACGGCGGCGCGGTCACGGTGCAATGGGACGGGCGGGGCGGGGTGATATTGACCGGCCGGGTCGAGCCGATCATGCAGGGCACCGCGTACCTGGACTAGAACTTCACGGTAAACGTGGTGCCGGCGCTCGCACATGAACTCACCGCCACGTCGCCGCCATGTACTCTGGCCAGTTCGCGCACGATATACAGGCCCAGGCCTACGCTGCGCACGTCGCTGCCCTGGTCGGTGCCGCGGGTCATGGGTTCGAACAATCCGGCCAGCAGGGTTTGGGGAATTGCCGGGCCGTGGTTGTGCACCGCGACCGCGCAGGTGTTATCGCCCAGGCGCGAGGTAATGGTGATCGGCTGCAGCAAGTCGCCATAGGCCACGCTGTTGGCCACCAGGTTACCGATCATCTGTTGCACGCGGTCGGCGTCCAGGCACGCGTCGCCCTGGCCCTCGGCGTGATGCACCAGCGTGGCCTTGGGGAAGGCCACCCGCAGTTCGTCGACGCTGCGATGAATAACGCTGTGCAGGTCCAGCGGTTGCGGCTTGATGGTAATGCCCTGGCCGACCCGGGCCTGGGTGAAGTCCAGCAGGTCGGCGATCATGCGGTGGGCGCGTTCGGACGACTGGCCGATGTGCCCCAACAACTGGCGCTCCTTGGCCGTGCGCTCGCCACGCTGGAGAAAGTCGGAGGCCATGCGGATCGCGGTGAGTGGGTTTTTCAGGTCATGGCTGACAATCGCCACCATCTGCTCGGCAAACAACGCCCGGCGCTGGGCAATGGCATAGGCCTCGCTCAGTTCGGCCTGGGCCTGTTGCAGGGCCAGTTCCGTAGCAGTTTTTTCCTGCAGCAGGGCTTCAGCCTGCTTGTGGGCATTGAGCAGCTCACGCTCGTACTTGTCACGGTCGGTGGTGCCGAACAGCGCCAAGTCATACACCACGCCGTCGGGCTGCTGGCGCCGGTTGGCGTTGAGCAAGACCGTGACTTTGTGCCCGTTGCAATGACGGATGTCGAGCTTCACCTCGGTGACGCTGCCATGCATACGCAGCATCGGCGCCAGGTGCGTCTGGTAAAAAATCCGCCCGCCCATGGCCAGCAGGTCCTGGAAACGCCGGCCCAGCAGCTGGGCCGCAGTAAAGCCCAGCCAGTCGCACAAGCGCGGGTTGACGTGCAGGATCGTGCCATCTTCCTGGGTCACCGCCAGGGCACACGCCGCGCTGTCAAACAGCGGGTCAACGGGCATCGGCAGCCGCCCAAGGGGCCAGGAACCGGTCCATCGCCGTTGCACACGCCTGGGGGGCGCTCATATGCGGGCAATGGCCGACATTCTCGACCAGGCAATAAGTGCTGTTAGGTAGTACGGCGTGCAGGTATTCACCCACGGCCACGGGGGCGATCAGGTCGTCGGTCGATTGCAGGATGAGTACCGGGGTGGTCAGGCCGAACACATCCTGGCGGTTATCCGAGAGGAAGGTCACGCGGGCGAACTGCTTGGCGATGTCCGGCTCGGTGCGGCAGAAGCTCTCGGTGAGCGCCTCGCTCAGGTGCGGCTGCGTCGGGGCGCCCATGATCACCGGGGCCATGGCGCTGGACCAGCCCAGGTAGTTGCTGTCGAGGGTGTCGAGCAGGTCGTCGATGTCGTCGCGCTGGAAACCGCCGACATATTCCTCGGTATCGATATAGCGTGGCGATGGGCCAATCATCACGTGTGCGGCAATGCGGCCCGGGAGGAAACGGTCGGCGAGGGTGCCGATCATCGCGCTGACCGAGTGGCCCACCAGAATCACCGGGCCTTGGGCATAGGCGTCGATAATCTCGTTCAGGTCATGGGCATAGCCATCCAGGCGGCTGTATTTGGTTTTGTCGAACGCACTTAAGTCCGACAGGCCGGCGCCGACCAGGTCATACAGCACCACGCGAAAGCGCTCGAGAAAGTGCGGTGCCAAGGCATTCCACATGGCCTGGTTGCAACCAAAGCCGTGGGAAAACACCAGTGTCGAGGGACCTTTGCCCATCACATGTACATTGTTGCGGTGACGTAGGTCCATGGGGTTCTCGTGGATGGCTAATTGCTATGCAGCTTAGCGGGCAGTTTAGATAGTCGCAGGCCCTGGGTCACGCGTTTGCGTGCAGATAAGGTAAAGTCGGCGTCTTCAGGGAGAGACTTCAGGTAACCATACATGATCGTGCTTGTGCGGCAATCGGTGTTCAGCCTACTGGCCCTGGTGTTTTCCAGCCTGTTCATCGCCGCTCATGCGGACACCTCGCCGATTGGGGTTGCCCTTGATCAGCGGGTTATTGACCTGACCAATACCCTCGACTCGGGCACCGTGCTGCGCCTCAAGCAACAACTCGCCGACCTTGAACAACGCAAAGGCGCGCAAGTGGCCGTATTGCTGGTGCCGGCCACCGGCAGCAGCGGCATCGAAGACTATGCCAACCAACTGTTCCGCGCCTGGAAGCTGGGGCGCAAGGACGTCAACGACGGCATCCTGCTGGTGGTGGCCAAAGCCGACCGCACAGTGCGCATCGAGGTGGGTTATGGCCTGGAAGGCATCGTCACTGACCTGCTGGCCCATCGCATCATTGAAGAACGTCTCACTCCAGCGTTTCGTCAGGGCGATTTTGCCGGTGGCATCCAGCAAGGCGTGAGCGCGCTGGTGGTCCTGGTGGACGGTGGCGACCTGCCTGAAGTGGCCGGGCCGGGGATCAACCCGCAATTTTTCGCGATATTGGCGGCGTTTGTCCTGGGGGCGCTCGCCGGTACACTGATCGCCGCTGGCAAGTTGCACTGGTGCAGAGCTTTGATCATCGCAGTTGCGGCCACGCTGTTGCTGACGGTATTGGCCGGTGGTCGGGACTGGCCGATGTTCCTCGTTGCAATGCCGCTGACCTTGTTGATTGGCGGCGCGCTATTCGGTGCGTTGTGGCAGGTGCGCACGCTGTTTTACGGCGTGATCGGGCTGCTGGGTTATATCCTCGGGTTGGTGGTGGCAAACCATTACGTAGACGTCAGTTTCACCCACTGGTTGCTGTGGCCCCTGGGCGTCTTGGTGGTGCTGGGGTTGTACCTGGTGCTGGTGCTGCTCATGAGGCAGACCTGGCGCACCAGCCGCGCAGGTTTTAGCGTACGACTGCTGGCGGCGGTGGCCGTGTATGGGGTGGCGGGGCAGGTGATGGACGGCGATCGCGACGCCTGGTTGCTGGCATTTCCTATCGCATCGTTTGTTGCGCTGATTATCTTTGGCAAGGTCGGCGAAGGTTCTGGCTCCGGCGGCGGGTCCAGCTCAGGTTCCAGCGGCTCCAGCACCAGCAGCAGTTCGTCGGGCGGTGGCGGTTCCAGCGGTGGCGGGGGGGCTTCCGGCAGTTGGTAGATGACTCGGCGGCTGTCCCATAGTGGAACAACCGCTGAACTCTACCTTTGAGGGTGAAGCCCCTGGGTACTGGTTGTTCGGCAAAGCCCTGAGTGCTAAAGCGGCTTAGACAGTGGAGTTGTCACGCCTTGGTCCAACCGCCGTTGCCGTCAGGTTTTATTTCGAAGTCGATCGGTTCACGCTGGGCATTGGACGCGGAGTCGTTTAAGGCCTTGTCATCCCAAGTTGGGAAGGCGGGCAGGGTGCCGGTGCCGTGATATCCAGCCCTGGTATTGACCTGGGCGTCATCGACGGTCTTTTTGTCTGAAGGCAAGAAGTTGCGATCCAGCCGAGTGCGGTTGGCGTGGTCGCGCGTCGCATTGCCAATGTTTTTCCAGCCGCCCTTGCCATTGGACACTTCGGCATCTTCTCCAGCCTGTTTGTCCAGAGAGTTTTTCCTCGGTACATCGTTATCGATAGGGTGTTTGGCAGCGGGCTGGTACGCGGGTACGAATGGGGCGGAGCCATTGATTGAAGACATGATTGCACCTCTCTGATTGCTTGGAAATTAACCCTGTCAGAGGGTGGCCCTGACAGGGCGTTTCGCAGGCTACAGCGCCTGGGGCAGGCGCTCAACGAGGTCTGTTTTGGCTGGATGTAACAACGTGAAACCGCATCAGGTGTTGGTTTTCGAGTGAGTCAAAAGGCTATAGGCGCAGTCCGGCCCACGCTCCGAAAAGTCAGGCTGGCTGTCAGATAGCGCAGCGCAGTGCCAGCTTTTCACTCACCGAAACACATTCGGTCGTTGCAGGTCTTTTGGTTGCCTCACGCTTGGAAACACTTTTGCAATCACTCGTGCAACGGCTTGCATTAAAGCGTCTTCACCATCTCATGCCACGCCATACCCCCATGATCCGACGGCGAAGGGCGCACGTAGGTGTAGCCCATTGCTCGGTACAACGGCACATGCTGCGCCTTGCACATCAGGTGGAGGGTGCGCTTGCCCATTGCCTGCATGCGTTGCACGAACTCAGTCATCAGCCGTTTCGCATAGCCCTTGCCTTGATGGGCCGGGTCGACCACCACCGACATGATCACCACATTCGGTGCCTCGGCCACATGGCCCACCAACTCCTTGAAGGCCTCGTCCGACATCACCACTTCATGGGCGCACCCTGAGTTGATGAAGCCCACCACTGCGCCATCTTCCTCCAGGATCAAAAAGCCCTCGGGATACTGCGCGATACGCGTGGTGATCTTTTCAAGCGTGGCGGCTTCGTCGCCCTCGTAGGCGCTGGTTTCGATTTCAAAGCAGCGTGCTGCGTCGGTGGGCAGGGCGTTGCGCAGGGTGAGGGTGGGCATGGGCCGTTCCAGAGATTTTCAGTGAAAGGCCACATCATAGAGAAACCTTGCACCTTTGGCACCGCAAGGCCGGCCCTGACGGGTGAAGCGTGAGGTTCAACTTTGGTGCTGCGCAATCAAACTGTGGGGCTTGCCTGCGATGACGGCCTGAAGGCCGACACCTATCTATCTGACCCTACGCGATCCAAATGTGGGAGCTGGCTTGCCTGCGAAGGCGGCCTGGCAGGCGACACAGTTGATTGCGTACATATCCATTCCTGCGGTAACGGCCACTTAGGGTTCCGCTTTTACAGCGGGTCACTTTTGGAAGGACCCAAAAGTAACCAAAAGGTCCTCGCCCCAAAACTCGGCATCCCTGCGGTTACCCCCCAAATCCCTGTCGAATTCCGGCCAGCGTGGTTTAACGGGGCGCCTGAGATCAAAAGCAAGATCAAAAGCAGATCAAGAGCGGCTCGCTTCGCATCGTGGTTACCGCCTGGGTAGGAGCGGGTAGGATTGAGTTTCGCAAAAACCAGAAAAACCGCCGAGGCGGGTTTTCTCACAACTTACTGCACAGCAGGTGAATCAAGGCCGTGTTTTTCAATCACCGTAAACACATCCGCCACATCCTGGACCATGATCCGGGCGGTATTGGCAACTGTGCGCGGGTTCGCAGACCAGGAAGAATCACCCCCGGCAGACCCGAAGGTCTCCGACGCACAGCCGCCATACCGACAGGATGTATCAAACCCCACTCACCAACTTCCCACTGTCCATCCGGCGCTTATACGCACTGTCCCGACTCGCCAACCAGAAGTACAACGGCGACGTCACCACCAACCCCATCACCCACGACAAGTCCGCGCCGTTGATGTGCTGCGAAATCGGCCCCACGTACAGCGGCGTGTTCATGAACGGAATCTGCACCACGATCCCCACCGCATAGGCCAGCAGCGCCTGCGGGTTGTACTTGCCGTAGATGCCGCCATCCACGCGGAAGATCGAGGCGATGTCGTATTGGCCTTTGTGAATGGCGTAGAAGTCGATCAGGTTGATCGCCGTCCAAGGCACCAGCACCACCAGCAGCACCAGCACCATGTCGACGAAGTGGCCGATGAAGTCTTGGGAGGCAAACACCGCCGCAATCGAACAGGCGGCCAGCACGATGATGGAGATCACCGCACGGCTTTTCGCGGTCGGGATCCAGCGGTAGGCGAAGGTCTGTATCAGGGTGATGATCGACAGCACCGCGCCGTACAGGTTGAGGGCGTTGTGGCTGATCACGCTGAGCAGGAACAGCACCAGCATCAACGGGCCGATGGCGCCGGTGGCGAGTTTGACGGCGTCCATGGTGTCCATGCCTACCGGCGTGGCGAGCACTGCCACGGCGCCGAAGATGAACGCCAGGCTCGACCCCAGCGCCGAGCCCAGGTAGGTGGTCCAGAAGGTGGCGGCTACCGGCACGTCGGCGGGCAGGTAGCGGGAGTAGTCCGACACGTAGGGCGCAAACGCGATTTGCCAAAGTGCAGCCAGGGAAACAGTGGCCAGCCAACCGGAGATGTTGAAGCTGCCACGGGTGAGGAAATCGGTGGTCTGCACATGGGTGAAGATGTAGCCAAAGCCCAGCACGATGCCTGCGCCGAGGACCCAGGTACCGATGCGGTTGAGTACGTGGATGAAGCGGTAGCCGATGATGCCGATGATCCCGGAACCGATGGCGCCGATAACGATGCCCACCGGTACAGGCACGGCGTCCACCACACCATGCAGGGATTTACCGGCCAGCACGATGTTGGAGGCGAAGAAGCCGATGTACATCACCCCGGCAATCACCACCACCAGCAATGCGCCGAGGGAGCCGAACTGTGCACGACTCTGGATCATCTGCGGGATACCCATTTGCGGGCCCTGGGCCGAGTGCAATGCCATCAACACACCGCCGACCAAATGGCCGACAAGGATGGCGACAATGCCCCACACCAGGTTGAGGTGGAACAGTTGCACACCCAGTGCGCCAGTGACGATCGGCAACGGCGCGATGTTGCCGCCGAACCACAGGGTGAACAGGTCTCTTACCTTTCCATGGCGATCTTCCGGGGGCACGTATCCAATCGTGTGTTTTTCGATGAGCGGGGCGGAGGATGTTGCAGTGGTAACCATGACGAGCTCCAAGGCAAGGTGAGTACGTGGGCGTACTTCGCTGTGCGGCGCATGGGCACCGCTTTGTTGTTGGAGTGATCATCTGCAATGGGCGCAGGCAGGTAAATTAGTAAGTTTGTTGCTATAGACCTTAAAAAAAGTATCTCGTGAGGTTTTTTGCTCCGGTATGTTGCATGCACGTCAATGGCTTGAAAAACCGGTGTTTCTGCGCACTTGTTTGGGGCAAAAAACTACGTTTAGGGAGGTGCCGATGGCAGCCTATAACCTGCGTCAGCTCAGATATTTTGTGACCACGGCCGAATGCGGCAGCGTTGCCGAGGCGTCGCGCAAGCTGTATATCGCCCAGCCGTCGGTTTCCACGGCGATCAAGCAACTGGAAGACAGCTTTGGCGTGCAACTGTTTATCCGCCATCACGCCCAGGGCGTTTCCCTCACGCCCAGCGGCGCGCGCTTTTATCGCAAGGCGTTGGAGCTGTTGCGGGTAGCCCATGAGTTCGAGCAGAACGCCCTGGCCGATAACGATGTGGTGGCCGGGCAGATTGACATCGGTTGTTTTGAAACCGTGGCACCGTTGTACTTGCCACGCTTGATCGCCGGTTTCAAGGCGCGCTGGCCGGGCGTGGAGATCCGCATCCGCGATGGCGAGCAGCAGGAGCTGGTGCAGGCGCTGACGGCGGGCAGTATCGACGTGGCGATGCTGTTTGAGCACGACCTGGGCAGCACCATCGAGACCACGCCGCTGATGCCGCCGCAACAGCCCTATGCGTTGCTGCCGGCCGACCACCGCTTTGCCCAACAGGCCAAGGTGTCCCTGGCCGACCTGGTGCTGGAGCCGATGATTTTGCTGGACGTGTTGCCCAGCCGTACCTACTTCGTGAGCATCTTCGAAGAACGCGGGCTGACCCCGAATATCGTATTCAGCTCGCCCTCCATCGAAATGGTGCGGGGCATGGTGGGGCGGGGGTTCGGGTTCTCGATCCTGGTGACCAAACCGTTCAGCGAGTACACCTATGATGGGCAGAAAGTGGTGTGCATTCCCTTGGTGGAAACGGTCACGGGGTCGGGGTTGTCCGCCGTCTGGCTACGCCGCGCACCCTTGACCAAACCGGTGCAGTTGTTTGTCGACTACTGCCGCGAAGAGTTGGCGCGACTACTGGGCTGAGCACCAAACCCCAATGCCGATCAGTTAAGCGAACACAGTGCTCAACGCAACGAAGATCAAAGGTGGGAGCTGGCTTGCCTGCGAAAGCGGTCGTGCAGTAACCGATGCAGTGATTGACACACCGCCTTCGCGGGCAAGCCCGCTCCCACAGGGATTTGCGCTTAACTGATCGGCATTGGGGCTGGCCCCTCCCACATAGGTGGTGCGATATCTTCAGGTACTGATAAAGCCTAGCAACCGCTGCAACATCGCATCGCAGCCATCGAGCTGCTCCAGGCTCACAAACTCATCGGGCTTATGCCCTTGGTCCATGCTGCCTGGCCCGCATACCACGGTGGGAATACCCACCGCATCGAACAGCCCGCCCTCGGTACCAAACGCTACGGTGCCGAATGCCTGCGAGTCGCAAAACGTCGCAATCAATTGCGCCGCCTGGCTGCGCTCATCCGTGACCAGCCCTGGGTAGGCCGACAACTCGGTGAACCGAATCGAACTCTGCTTGCTGACCGCCTGCATGCGCGGCAACACCTGCTGCCGCGCGTAGGCCTGCAGCTCTTCAGCTACTTCGCCCGGGTCCATGGAGGGCAGGGCGCGCACCTCAAAGTCAAAGCGGCAGTCGGCCGGCACGATATTCAAGGCCTTGCCGCCGTTGATCATGCCGGTCTGTACCGTGCTGAACGGCGGGTCAAAACGTGGGTCCTGACGCGCGCGTAGCCGTTGGCCAATGCGCCCCAGTTCACCGATCAACTTGGCGGCGTGTTCAATCGCATTCACACCCGAGGGCGCATAGGCCGAGTGGCACGCCTGGCCCTGAACATCGCAGCGCATCGCCAACTTCCCCTTGTGGCCCAGCACCGGCTTGAGCTCGGTCGGCTCGCCGATGATGCACAACATCGGCTTGACCGGACGCTGTTCAAGAACGGCGAGCAGCGAGCGCACGCCCAGGCAGCCGACTTCCTCATCGTAGGACAGGGCGATGTGCACCGGCAGGCGCAATGGCGCCTTGACCAGCGCTGGCACCAACGCCAGCACGCAGGCGATATACCCCTTCATGTCGGCGGTGCCGCGCCCGAACAGCTTGCCGTCGCGCTCGGTCAGCGTGAACGGCGGCAGGCTCCAGGGTTGCCCATCCACCGGCACCACGTCGGTATGCCCCGACAGCACGATACCTGGTAGTTCCACCGGGCCGATGCTGGCAAACAGGTTGGCCTTGCTGCGTTGCGCGTTGTAGACCAGCTCGCTGGTGACGCCAAGCCCGGCCAGGTAATCGCGCACATACTCGATCAATTGCAGGTTGGACTCGCGGCTGGTGGTGTCGAAGCCCACCAGGGTTTCCAGCAGGTCGCGGCTGCGGCTCATCGGTCGTCTCCGGCCACACCGTAGCCGGGGGAGCGGTCGGGGGCGAGGGCGCGATCGATATAGTCCTGCACCTGTGGGCGGTAGGCATCCCAGAGTTTTTGCAATTCGCCAATCGGCGCCTCGTCGGCCCAATCCACGCGCAAGTTGATAATCGGCCAAGTCAACTCGCCCACCACCACCAGCGCGGCGGAGTGCACCGGGCCGGCTTCGCCACCGGCGGCGATGGCGGCATGCATCGCGGCCAGTAGACGGTCTGCGAGCTGGCCTTCGCCCTGTTCGAAGGCCGTGACCATCGCGGTGATCACTTCAGGGGCGGCGAGCATATTGCCCGCCGCCACGCATTGCTCGCCCGATACCGCGTGATGGGTACCCAGGGTCTGACTGCCGCTGAAATGCACGCTGCGGCCCAGGTGGTCAATCGCCGTCAGTTGCCGGTACTGGCTGTAGCCGTTGCGGGTGAGCGCTTTATCGACGGCGTCGGCGGGAGCCAGGCCCTGTTCCAGCCCGTCGAGGACGTCCGGGCCGAGGGCCGGCAAGGTGATGTTCTGGGTCGACACGGCGCCCACACCGGGCCGCAGCCACGGGCAGCGGGCGCCCACGGCGATGCTCGATGAGCTGATGGCAATGCCCAGTTGGCCGGTCTCTGCACAACGGCCGACGATAGAAAAGGTCATGGCTAGCCTCCTTACTCTGGGATAACCGCGATCACATCAATTTCCATCAGCCACTGCGGCTGGCCCAGGGCCGAAACCACCAGCCCGGTGGAAATCGGGAACACGCCCTTGAGCCACTTACCGACTTCCTGGTACACCGGCTCGCGATAGCGTGGGTCGATCAAATAGGTGGTGGTTTTGACGATATGGCTGAGGTCGCTGCCGGCTTCTTCCAGCAGTTGCTTGACGTTCTTCATCGCCTGCTCGGCCTGGGCCCGTGGGTCGCCGAGGCCGACCAGGTTGCCGTCGAAATCAGTGCCCACCTGGCCGCGTACGTACACGGTGTTGCCGGCGCGCACGGCCTGGCATAGGTCGTTGTCCAGGCTCTGGTTGGGATAGGTTTCTTTGGTGTTGAACATGCGAATGCGAGTGTGAGTAGGCATCAAAAAACTCCTGGGAAAAATGATCAGGCGCTGACAGGGGACTGGCGGGCAACCGGGGCGGCTTCGCGGTACTCAAGGTACTGACGCTGGATGGCGATATGGTCGGCCACGTATTTGGCGTCGTGCCACACGCCCCAGATAAACGACGAGCCACGCCGCGATTGCCATGGCAACCCAAGGAAGTAGATGCCCGCTTCGCTGGAGACACCGCGCTGGTGTTGCGGCTTGCCAGCGGCGTCGAAGGCGTCTACCTGCAACCAGCTGTAGTCCACGGCAAATCCGGTGGCCCAGATGATCGAAGTGATGCCAGCCTCCGCCAGGTCCAGTGTCAGGATCGGCTGCTTGATGCATTCAGCGTCGGGGAACACGCGACGTGCCTCGGGCTCCAGGGGCAGGTCGAGGCCGTTGCGCTCGATATAGGCGTCGGCCGCATCCAGCAAGGCCAGGTAGTTTTCATCACCGCGCGCCAGGTTCTCCACCAGGTTGGGTTGGAACGTTGCCACCGTGCCGTCGAAGGCGTGAGTCAGGCCGACCAGGGTCATGCCTTGCTGGGCCAGCTCGCGAAAGTCGATGGTCTTGCCGCCGTGGGCGCCACTCACGGCAATGGTGACGTGCTCGCGGCCGGGTTTCATCGCCGCCTGGTCCCACTCGCCCAATACGCCCAACCACCAGCAGAAGTCGCGGTTGCGATAGGCGCGAGGAGGGCGGTCATGGGCGCCGACCGACAGGTACACCTGGCGACCGGAACGCTGCAATTCATCGGCAATTTGCACCCCGGACGAGCCGGCGCCCACCACCAGCACAGCGCCGGCTGGCAGTTGCCCAGGGTTGCGATAGTCGGCGGAGTGGATCTGGTGCAGCGCGGTGTCTTTAGGCGCGATAGCGGGAATCACAGGCTTTTGAAAGGGCCCGGTGGCGGCTACCACGCGGTTGGCTTCGATCACGCCTTCGCTGGTGTGCACGGTAAAGCCGGGGCGCCCCTCGTTGCGTACCACTGAGGTGACGTCCACGCCGGTGCGGATCGGCGCGTTGAATTTACGGGCATAGGCTTCGAAGTAATCGGCGACGCGCTCTTTGGGTGCGAACCCATCGGCGGGGACGTCATCGAAATGCAGGCCGGGGAAGCGGTCATGCCAGGCCGGGCCGTTGGCGACCAATGAGTCCCAGCGGCCGGTGCGCCAGCGCTCGGCAATACGGCTGCGTTCCAGCACCAGGTGCGGCACGCCTTGCTTGCTCAAATGCTCGCTCATGGCCACGCCAGCTTGACCTGCGCCAACCACCAGCGTGTCTATTTTTGTTATCGCTACAGTCATGTCTCTATCCTTGCGTAATGCAGTTGGATTCAGCTCGGGCATGACGTCAAGTTAGGCGGCGGGGGGGTATTAATAAAATATTATTAAGTTGGGAAGTGAGCATAAATATCGGATGCAGAGCCGGCGAATGCCTGCCAGACAGCACATACATGCAATTCCCCACACCTGCCAACCGGCCACACTCTCCCCATCGCTCAATGCTCCGGGGAAACACCCAGCCATGGAATCAACCGCCAACACCCGCCCCGACGAAGTCGTCACCCTGGTCGTCAAGCACCGGGTCAAACCCGGCTTTGAAGTCGAGTACGAAGCCTGGCTGCGCCGCATCGTGCGCATCGCGGGCGAACGCCCTGGGCACCTTGGCGTTGACGTGGTGCGCAGCCAGCAAAACGGCATGGCGCTGTTCACTTGCGTGCTGCGCTATAGCTCCACCAACGCCCTTGAGCTGTGGCTCGGCTCCCCGCAACGCCAGGCCCTGATCGACGAAGCCGCGCCCATGCTCGCGGATGGCGACCAGACGGAAATCGGCGCGGCCAATGAATTCTGGTTCACGCCCCAGGCCGAGGGCGGTGCCAAGCCGCCGCGCTGGAAGCAGGCGGTGGTCAGCCTGTTTGTGATCCTGCCGCAAACCCTGCTGCTGCCGTTTATCTGGGGGCCGATCCTGCGGTTGCACCCGTTTTTGTCCAACTACGTGGTCTCCACCTTCCTGGTCACCCTGACCATCGTGTTGCTGGTGGTGTACCTGCTGATGCCGGCGGCCACCCGCCTGTTCGCTCCCTGGCTTGAAGCCTCTGTAAAGGAAACCCTATGAACGCCGATCTGATTCTGTTCAATGGCCAGTTCCACACCGTGGACCGGGAAAACCCACGCGCCACCGCCGTGGCCATCCACCAAGGGCGCTTTGTCGCCGTCGGTACCGACGGCGAAGCCATGGCCCTGCGCGGCAGCGGCACCCAGGTCATCGACCTCAAGGGCCGCACCGTAATTCCCGGCCTCAACGACTCGCACTTGCACCTGATTCGTGGCGGGTTGAACTACAACCTTGAACTGCGCTGGGAAGGCGTGCCGTCCCTGGCCGATGCCTTGCGCATGCTCAAAGACCAGGCCGACCGCACGCCCACGCCGCAATGGGTACGCGTGGTGGGCGGTTGGAACGAATTCCAGTTCGCCGAAAAGCGCATGCCCACCCTGGAAGAACTCAACCAGGCCGCCCCGGACACCCCGGTGTTCGTGCTGCACTTGTACGACCGCGCCTTGCTCAACCGCGCAGCCCTGCGGGTGGCGGGCTACACCAAGGACACGCCGAACCCGCCGGGCGGTGAGATCGTACGCGACAGCAACGGCAACCCCACCGGCATGCTGGTGGCGCGGCCCAACGCGATGATCTTGTACTCGACCTTGGCCAAAGGCCCGAAACTGCCTTTGGAATATCAGGTCAACTCCACCCGCCAGTTCATGCGGGAACTCAATCGCCTGGGCCTGACCAGCGCCATCGATGCCGGCGGCGGCTTCCAGAACTACCCCGATGACTATGCGGTGATCGAGCAACTGGCCAAGGATCAACAGTTGACGGTGCGCATCGCCTACAACCTGTTCACCCAGAAGCCCAAGGAAGAGCTCAGCGACTTCAAGCACTGGACCGGCAGCGTCACCCTGCACCAGGGCGATGACTACCTGCGCCATAACGGTGCCGGCGAGATGCTGGTGTTCTCGGCGGCGGATTTCGAAGACTTCCTCGAACCCCGCCCTGACCTGCCGCTGACCATGGAACAGGAGCTGGAACCGGTGGTACGCCACCTGGTGGAACAGCGCTGGCCGTTCCGTCTGCACGCCACTTACGACGAGTCCATCTCGCGCATGCTCGACGTGTTCGAGAAGGTCAACCGCGATATTCCGTTCAATGGCTTGCCGTGGTTCTTCGACCACGCCGAAACCATCACCCCGAAAAACATCGAACGCGTGCGTGCCCTCGGTGGCGGTATTGCGATTCAGGATCGCATGGCGTTCCAGGGCGAATACTTCGTCGAGCGCTACGGCGCCAAGGCCGCCGAAGCCACGCCGCCGATCAAGCGCATGCTGGCCGAAGGCGTGCCGGTAGGGGCGGGCACCGATGCCACCCGCGTGTCGAGCTACAACCCCTGGACCTCGCTGTACTGGATGGTCAGCGGCCGCACCGTCGGTGGCCTGGAGCTGCACGCCGAGGGCTTGCCGCGCCTTACCGCATTGGAGCTGTTCACCCACGGCAGCGCCTGGTTCTCCTCCGAGCAGGGCAAGAAAGGCCAGATCAAGGTCGGTCAATTGGCGGATGTCGCCGCGTTGTCGGCGGACTTTTTCAGTGTCGAGGAAGAAGCTATCAAGTGGATCGAGTCGGTGCTGACCGTGGTCGGCGGCAAGGTCGTTTACGGCGCTGGCGACTTCGAAGATTTCGCACCGCCACGGGTACCGGTGCTGCCGGACTGGTCGCCGGTGGTCAAGGTGCCGGGGCACTGGCGCCCCACGTCGCCGATGCAGGCCCAGGTTCACCAGTGCAGCGGCCCCTGTGGCGTGCATGCCCATAGCCATGAAAAAGCGCGCCTTTCCAGCGTGCCGGTCAGCGACTTCCAGGGTTTCTGGGGTGCGTTCGGCTGCTCCTGCTTTGCCTTTTGAAGAACACCCCATCCCTAAAGGAGTTACCCATGACTTACAAGCGCTTGAACAAAGACGATGCTGTTGTTTTGTTGGTTGATCACCAGACCGGCCTGATCTCCCTGGTGCAGGATTTCTCCCCCAACGAGTTCAAGAACAACGTGCTGGCCCTGGCCGACGTGGCGAAGTTCTTCAACCTGCCGACCATCCTGACCACCAGCTTTGAAAGCGGCCCCAACGGCCCATTGGTGCCTGAGCTCAAAGAACTGTTCCCCGACGCGCCGTACATTCCGCGCCCTGGCCAGATCAACGCGTGGGACAACGAAGATTTCGTCAAGGCCGTCAAGGCCACCGGCCGCAAGCAAATCATCATTGCCGGTGTGGTGACCGACGTGTGCGTGGCGTTCCCGACCCTGTGTGCCCTTGACGAAGGCTTTGAGGTCTTCGTGGTCACCGACGCTTCCGGCACCTTCAACGAAACCGTGCAACAAGCCGCCTGGGCGCGTATGACCGCCGCCGGTGCACAACTGGTCAACTGGTTCTCGGTGGCTTGCGAGCTGCAAGTGGACTGGCGCAACGACATGGAAGGCCTGGCCAACCTGCTCTCGCCGCGCATTCCCAACTACCGCAACCTGATGAACAGCTACTCGGCGTTCGCTGCCAAGTAACCTGGTCGGTAAAACACCGCAAAACCCTGTGGGAGCTGGCTTGCCTGCGATAGCGGTGCATCAGTCAACAGCATTGCTGGCTGATACACCGCTATCGCAGGCAAGCCAGCTCCCACATTTGATTGTGTTCACATTTTGGTTTGTGGTGTGACCACTGACAGGCTATAAAACAGCCCATCGTCCCCTGAGAAGCGACAATGAACCCCTTCGAAGACATGCGCCTGTTCTGCCAGGTCATGGAATCCGGCAGTTTCACCGCCGCCGCCGAGCAATTGGGCTTGTCCAAGCAATTCGTCAGCCGCCGCCTGATCCAACTGGAAGACCGCCTGGGCGTGCGCTTGCTTAACCGCTCCACACGGCGCCTGGACGTCACGCCGCTGGGCCAGAGTTACTACGAGTCGGCCTTGCGCCTGCTCGGTGAGGTGGAACAAGTGGAGCAGGGCATCGCTGGCCAGAACAGCGAGCCCCGAGGCACCATTCGCCTCAGTGCACCCTTGTCGTTCGCCATGGCGCACCTGGGTTGCCTGTTGCCGTTGTTTCTGCGTCAGCATCCGCAGGTCTGCGTTGAAGTTGACCTGAGCGACCGCCCGGTGGACTTGATCGGCGAAGGCTACGACCTGGTGCTACGCATCGGCACCCTGGAAGATTCCACCCTGATCGCCCGACGGATCGCCGCTATCGAGCGGGTGTATTGCGCCAGCCCCGACTACCTGGCGTTGCGGGGTACACCTTTGAAACCCGAGGACTTAACCACGCACGACTGCCTGCCCTACGGCCACGGCCGCCAGGTGCAATGGCGCTTCAAAGGCAAGGTGCAAGCCTTGAGCGTCAGTGGGCGCATGCGCGTCAATAACGGTGACCTGCTGCGCGATACCGCGATAGCCGGTCTGGGCGTTACCTATCTACCGACGTTCATCGTCAGCGACGCCTTGAAGGACGGTCGCTTGGTCAAGGTATTGGAAGACTTCGCCCCAGAGGCCTTGACCCTGTCGGCCGTGTACCCGCAGCACCGACAGAGTTCACGCCCGGTGCAAGCGCTGGTGGAGTTCCTGCGCGAACGCCTCGCTAGCGGCTGCTGAACAGTTGGCGGATCAGGTTGGGCGTGCTGCCCGTCCACCGCTTGAACGAACGCCGAAAATTCGCCGCATCGTTGAAGTTCAGGTACGCCGCGACTTCCTCGTTACTCAAGCCCTTGGCCAGGTACAAGTGCAAGGCCACATGCTTGCGCACCCGGTCGACCTGTTGCTGAAAACCGGTGTCGTGCCGTTGCAACTTGCGCTTTAGCGTGGCCGGGCTCATGGCGAAGATGTGCGCGGCCTGTTCCAGGCTGGGTGGTTGGCGCACATGTTCGCGCAGGTAGGCATAGAGGCAGTCCAGAAAACTTGTGGCAAAGCCCAGTTGCTCGATTTGTTCAAGGGCTTGCTGGCGCGCGACCTGGCCCGCCGTGGCCGAAGCGCCCGGCCAGTTGTGGGTGAGGTATTCACGGGGGATGCACATCATATCCAGCGGGCGTTCGAAGCGCGTGTGCTCGCCCAGATGCACCCAGTATTGCTCGACATACCGAGGTTCGGCATGGTTGAAACTGCACACCCATGGCAAGCGCTGGCCGCTGAGCCATTGGCTCATGGCAACCAGCGAGGTCATGCTGGCTTCGAGCAGAAAGCGCCAGTGTTCGCCGGCGCCGCAACTGTCCAACCAATACAGGTAAGCGTGGTGCTCATCCAGTTCCAGTTGCAGCGTGGCCAGCGGGCTGAGCAGCACTTGTTGCTGGATCAGGATGTCCAGGGCCTGATGAAGGTTCTGTGCATGCCCCAGCGCATGGCTGGCGGCGCCGTAGTAGCCGGGCAGCAGACGTTGGCCAAACAGGAAACTGCTGTCATCGGCGTCCAGTAGTTTGCGGCTGTTGCCGATCAAGCCCAGAAACTGTTGCGGGCTCAACCGCGCGTTGCCGGCCAGGATGTCTTCGTGGAACAGGCCGGTGCCCCGCAGCAGGCGATGGCTGTCGATGTCCCGGGACAAGCCCAGGTCGATCAACGTGGCGGGTTGATAGTGACCGGGGATGAAGCGGCTGTCGTTTTCATACCAGCTGGTTTTCACGGCCATTTCAGGCGCTTTTCGCAAGGGGTTGCTTGGCCCGGGCCAGGCCCATATTCAGCCGCGTGAGCAGCTCGTGGGGGGACTCTTGCAAGGCCATTGCCACCGCCGTGGTCGCCGCCAGTTGCAGGCGTTCGCCCTGTTGCCGGGTCTTGTGGGCCAGGCTCTGCACCGCGTGTTGCAACTCCAGCGCCAGGCCCTGGGCCTGACGCTCGCCGGTATTGGGCAGCAGCACCACGAAACGATCGCCCGCCAGGCGGCACAACAGGTCTTGGCGGCGCAGGTTGAGCAGCAGCACGTGGCTGACCGCCTGTAGCACCGCATCACCCTCGGCATGCCCGTAGACCTGGTTGATGGTGGCGAAGTTATCCAGGTCCAGGGCGAGCAACGACAGTGGTTGTTGCTGCGCTTGGCTGTCGCGCAGGCTGTCGATGAGTTGGCGCTTGAGGTAGTCGGCGCCGGCCAGGGGCGTGAGTTTGTCGAATAGCCGGTGCTCGCGAAACAACCGCTCGCGTTTTTCCATTTGCGCGCTGATCGCCAGTTGTTCGTGGTGCCAGTGATAAATGCCAATCGTCAGCAGGATCATGCCCACCGGCATTGGCCCTGACTCCAGCCAGTGGTCCCAGGACACGCTATCAGGCAGGCGGATGAATTCGTCGAGGCTGTCGATCCACCAGGAAAAAAAGATGCACGACAGCCCCAGCGCCAGGTATTGGGTGACCCGTCCGGCGGGGCGGCTTTTCAACACCAGGCCCAGCCAGATCAGCGCGAGCAGCGCCGAACCGCCTTCGCCGATGATATCCAGCCATACCCATTCGCTGACGCTCTTGAGCTCGCCGCAGGCCAGGTGCAGCAGCAGCCCGAGGTTGGCGGCGATCAGGAGCAACGCGAGTTTCCAGCGGTGGGGTTTGAGCACGGAAAACATGGCCACGGGTCCTTGGGCAAATGAGTAATGGGCGCCAGCACAGCAGATGGATGTGACGGTTGGATGACGGGCGGGAGGGTCGAATCAGCTCATGCCCTTGGCACATTTTTCAGCTGAACATATATCTTATGTGGGAGCTGGCTTG
>NZ_MPBM01000013.1:0-16960 GCF_001907715.1 Pseudomonas sp. BTN1
ATGACCAAGCCGCGCTGGGTGATGGGCATGCTGGGTACCCAGCGGCGTGGTTTCGGCAATATCGTCGGGCATGTGAAGGGGGTGGCCGACATGAGTTCGCTGTCGTCGTGGACCGCCCAGCAATTTGACCCGCGCCTGAGCTGGGACGATGTGGCGTGGATCAAGCGGTGCTGGGGCGGCAAGCTGATCATCAAGGGCATTCTCGATGTGGAGGATGCGCGCTTGGCGGCCGATTGCGGTGCCGATGCGTTGGTGGTGAGTAACCACGGTGGCCGGCAGCTTGATGGCGCGCCGTCGAGCATCAGCCAATTGCCGGCGATTGTCGAGGCCGTGGGCAACCGCATTGAAGTGTGGCTCGACGGGGGTATTCGTTCCGGCCAGGACGTGCTCAAGGCCATGGCGCTGGGCGCCAAGGGCACCATGATCGGCCGCCCGCACTTGTATGGGTTGGGGGCGATGGGCGAGGCGGGGGTGACCAAGGCGCTTGATATCATCGCCCGCGAACTGGATGTGTCGATGGCGCTCTGTGGCTATAAGGATATACGCGAAGTAAATCGCGAAATCCTGTTGCCCGGTACCTTTCCTGGAAGCACGGCTTGAGCAAAAAAAACGTAAAAATATAAAAAGAGTTGTCCACGAAAACCGTGGGTATCTCTGTGGATAACTTTGCGAAGGCCCGGCAGCGTTGGCGATTTCAGCGAAGATCATTATTTGATCAACTTGTATTTCGGACCAACATGGCCAGGGTTTGCGCTTGACAGCCAAGTGCGAACCCAGTGTCGAAAAGCGTATTTACGAGGCGTTATCGCGGCCTGTGGAGTGTGTCACCACCTGGGCAGGCATCTTCGTGCGCATCAGGTTTTCCAGCGCCTGCCCATAGCTGCGTCCGGCGAGGTTCATGCTGTTGTTATGGCTGGCACCGGGCACCAGCAACAGGTGTTTGGGTTGCTGGGCGGCTTCGAATAACTGCTGGCTGAAGCGCGGTGGTACGTAGTGGTCGTCGAGGCCGTGGACCACCAGCAGCGGCATGTGGATGTCGGCAATCTTGTCGATGGAATCGAACTTCTGCGACAGCAACCAGCGCACCGGCAATGAGGTGTTGGCAACGGCCGTGGCGACATCCGCCAGGGAGGTGAACGTGGACTCGATCACCAGCCCGCGCACCGGCAATGGCACCTGCTTGCCCAACTCGGCAGCGAGGTCGATGGCGACCGCGCCACCCAGGGAGTGCCCGTAGATCAGGCGCTTGTCGGGGTCTGGTTGCAGGGTCTGGAAACGCTCCCAGGCAATGCGAGCGTCCTCGTACACCGTGGCTTCCGAGGGCAAGTCGCCCTGGCTTTGGCCAAAGCCGCGATAGTCGATGGCCAGGACCGAAAAGCCCAGGGCATGCAATTGCTCGATGCGAAACAATTGGCCCGTGAGGTTCCAGCGTACCCCGTGCAGGTAGAGGATGGCGGGCGCGTCTTTGTTGGCTGCCGGGTACCACCAGCCATGAATGTTCTGCCCTGCTTTGAAACTGGCGGGCTTGAGTTCGAATTCCTGCACCGCCTTGGGCAGGCCGGTGTACCAGCCGGCGGTTCCCGGCTCGATGCGAAACACAAGTTCGCGCTCCTTGTGTTGCAACACGGCGCAACCGACCGGCAGGCCGACAATCAACACGGCCATGCACAGCCAGACAAACCAGCGCAGGCCCCGGCGGGGCATAGAAGCAGAAGACATGAAGGTTCCAGAACAAAGATGAAGCACGGGTTTTACCAGATGGCCTGGGCGGGTAGGCATTAATGCGACGGCTGTGACGGATGAAAGTGTTACAGCATTGAACAATCCTCGTGCGGGTTGTTAGGGTGAGGGGCTGAACAGGAGGAAAAACACATGGATTTCACTGGTAAAACCGCAATCGTCACCGGAGGTGCGCGTGGCTTGGGACTCAGTTATGCACGAGCACTGGCGCAGGCTGGGGCCCGTGTTGTCATCAGTGATATTGGCGCCGACAACGTGGGCGCCGGCACTGATGCGTCGGTGGTGCAACAGGCCGCCGAGGCGTTGCGCGCCGAAGGGTTGATGGTAGCGGGCCATGGCGGTGACTTGTCCACGGACGAGGGGTGTCGGCAGTTGATCAGCTATACCCTCGAAACCTTCGGCCAACTCGATATTTTGATTCACAACGCCGGCTGGGTGGGCTACCAGCCCATCGCAGAACTCGATGCTGCGTTCCTGCAGCGCGCCATGGACATCAACCTCTACGCACCGCTGTGGTTGTGCAAACATGCCTGGCCACATCTGCTGCGCTCTTGTGCGCCGCGCATCATCCTCACCACCTCCGACCGCGCCATGTATGCGCAATACGAACAGACCGGGCTGGTGGCCTACAGCGCTGGCAAGATGGCGCAAGTGGGGATCATGAATGCCTTGAGTCACGAAGGCGCTGAGGCGGGGGTGCTCGTCAACGCGATCTCGCCGGTGGCCAAGACGCGCATGTGGGGCGTGACCCAAGAGCCGGACGAACTCAAGCCGGATTGGGTGACGCCGGGCGTGTTGTTCCTGGCTTCCCGGCAGTGCACCGATACCGGCTATATCCTGCGCGCCAGCAATGGCCAATTCACCGCCACGCGTTTCAGTGAAAATCCTGGCGTGGATTACCCACGCAATCTTGCCCGGATCAAAGCAGGCAGTGCTGAAGAAGTGGCCGCCGCGTGGTCGCATATCAAACAGCCGCCCACCCAGGCCACCACCTGAATCTGTTTCCACCTACCAAGGCTCGACCATGAACGATAGCCCCGTGCGCATCACCGCCGAAGAAACCCTCTCGGACAACTGGTACCTGCTGAAGAAATACAGCTTCGACCTGCGCCGTCGCGACGGCAGTTGGCAAGCCCAGACCCGCGAGGTGTATGACCGGGGCAATGGTGCGACCATCCTGTTGTACAACCGTGAGCAACGCACAGTCTTGCTGATTCGCCAGTTCCGCATGCCCACGTTCGTCAACGATTACCCCGGCTACCTGATTGAAGCGGCGGCCGGTTTGCTCGATAACGCCAGCGCCGAAGAACGCATCCGCCTGGAGGCCGAGGAAGAGACCGGCTATCGCGTGGGGCATGTGGAGAAAATCTACGCGGCGTTCATGAGCCCGGGATCGGTGACCGAGCGGATTCACTTTTTTATCGGTGAATACCAGCCAGGCGACCGAGTGGGGGCGGGCGGTGGCCTGGAAGAAGAGGGCGAGGATATCGAGGTGCTGGAGCTGGGCTTTGAGCAGGCACTGGCGATGGTGCAGAGCGGGGAGATTGTGGATGGCAAGACGATCATGTTGTTGCAGCATCTGGAGCTGCGGATGTTGAAAGAGGGGTGGTGAGGTATGCCTTCATGTGCATAGGTATTTACACAACTTCGGCACGACGCTAAATCTGTGGTGAGGGAGCTTGCTCCCGCGACGGCCTGGCAGCCGTCCCAGATCTACCTGACACCCCGCAATCAAACTGTGGGAGCGGGCTTGCTCGCGAAAGCGGTGGGTCAGTTTTCACATGTGCTAGCGAAGACATCGCCTTCGCGAGCAAGCCCGCTCCCACAGGTATGTGGCAACGAGCAGACTGACGGTTATTGTCAGAAATTTCCCACAGGAGTACAAATGTACTCCATGACAAACCTGACTCCCCGCCGCACCGCCATCCTGACCTTCATTCGCGAGCGCATCGCGCAACAAGGCCAGCCTCCCAGCCTCGCCGAGATCGCCGAGGCGTTCGGCTTCGCCTCGCGCAGCGTCGCCCGCAAGCATGTGGTGGCGCTGACCGAAGCCGGCTTTATCGAGGTCAACCCCAACCAGGCCCGTGGCATTCGCTTGCTCAATCAACCTGCGCGTCCCGAGTGGCTGGATGTACCGGTGCTCGGCCGTGTGGCGGCCGGTCGGCCGATTGGTGCCGATGCCGAGGTGCACAGCCGCTTGCAACTGGACCCCGCCACCTTCGCCAAAACCCCCGACTACCTGCTGCGAGTGCAGGGCGATTCGATGAGTGAAGATGGCATTCTCGATGGCGACCTGGTGGGCGTACGCCGCACTGCCGAAGCCTTGAACGGGCAGATTGTGGTGGCGCGCCTGGACGGCGACGTCACCATCAAGCGATTCGAGCGCCACGGCGACAGGGTTCGCCTGTTGCCGCGCAACCCGGCGTATCAACCCATCGTGGTCGGGCCCGAGCAGGACCTGGCCATCGAAGGCGTGTTCTGCGGCCTGGTGAGGCAAGGCTGATGGGCGCCGTGGTTGCCCTGGACTCGCTGTTCAATGGCGGGCGAGTCTGGAAGGGCCGGCCCGCCGCGCCACCGGCCAGCGTACATCCCACAGGGCTGGCGGCGCTGGATGCGGTGCTGCCCAGTGGCGGCTGGCCGGAATCGGCCTTGAGTGAAATCCTGATGGCCCAGGACGGGGTGGGCGAGTTGCAACTGGTGCTGCCCACACTGGCGCGCTTGTCGGCCCTGGGCGAGCGCATTGTGCTGGTGGCGCCGCCCTATACCCCCTATCCCCATGCGTGGCAGAACGCCGGGGTGGATGTGCGCCAGTTGTCCATCATCCGGGCCGAGGAGCGTGACGCGCTGTGGGCGGTGGAGCAATGCCTGCGTTCGGGCAGTTGCGGGGCGGTGTTGTGTTGGCCGCGCAAGGCCGATGATCGTGCCTTGCGGCGTTTGCAGGTAGCGGCGGAAACCGGGCAGACCCTGGCGTTTGCCTGGCGCTCCTTGAGCGAGGCGATCAATGCCTCGCCCGCCGCCCTGCGCTTGGCGGTCGAGGCCAGGCCCGCGCAAGTGCGGGTGCTCAAGTGCCGTGGCGGGCTGGCCCATCCGGCGCCGATTGCCCTGGCGGGGCATTGAGGTTGCCATGCGTTGGGTGTGTATTGTCTTCCCGCAATTGGCGCTGGACGGGGCACAGCGTGTGCACCCCGAACCCGAGCAGCCGCTGGCGCTGCTGGCCGGCACGCCGCAGCGGCGTGTATTGCAAACCGTCAACGCCGCCGCCCGCGCCTTGGGCCTGCGCCCCGGGCAATCGTTGACGGCGGCCCATGCCCTGGTCAAGCACTTTGCCTGTGTCGAATACGACCCGTTGGAGATCGAGCGCCTGCAGCAGTTTCTGGCCGCCTGGGCCTATCGTTTCAGCTCCCAGGTCAGCCTGTATTACCCACGGGCTTTGTTGTTCGAGATCGAATCGAGCCTGGGCCTGTTCGGGCCCTGGCCGCACCTCGAGGCGCGTTTGCGCAAAGAGCTGACCGAACTTGGCTTTCGCCATCGCATCGTCGCTGCGCCCAACCCGGCGGCGGCGCGGATATTGGCAAACGGCTACGACGGCCTGGCCGTGGCCGATGACCGCGCCCTGATGCAGGCCCTGGCATCGTTGCCTATCGACCGCGCGGGCCTTGAACCCCAGGCCGCCACCGCCTTGTCGCGCATGGGCCTGCGCAGCCTGGCCCAGGTGCAGGCCTTGCCCCGGCACACCCTGGCGCGACGCTTTGATGCCAGCCTGCTCAAGCACCTCGACGCCCTGAGCGGGCAGCGGCCATTGGCCCTGGAGTTCTATCAACCGCCCGACCAGTTCGATGCACGCATCGAGTTGAATTTCGACGTGCAATCCCACCAGGCGCTGTTGTTCCCCTTGCGGCGCTTGACCGGCGATCTGTCGGCGTTCCTGTGCGGGCGTGACAGTGGCGTGCAGCGCTTTGACCTGCACCTGGAACACGCCCAGGCACACGACAGCGTGATCAAGGTGGGCCTGCTCAGTGCCGAGCGCGAGCCTTCGATGTTGTTCGAACTGGCCCGTGGGCGCCTGGAGCAGGTACAGGTCACCGCGCCGGTGCGGGGGGTGCGCCTGGTGGCCGAGGACTTGCCGGTGTTCGTGCCGCAACGCCAGGACCTGTTCGACGACCGCCCGCAACAAACCCTGCCGTGGGAACAGTTGCGCGAACGCCTGCGTGCACGCCTGGGGGATGAGGCGGTGCAGGGCCTGCGTTTTCAGGCCGACCATCGCCCCGAATGCGCCTGGCAGGCCACGACCGACCACCAGGCGTGCCCGAGCTTGAACAAGGTCCGCCGCCCAGGCTGGTTATTGCCGCAACCGACCTTGCTGGCCGAACACGGCGTACAGATCCTGATGGGCCCGGAGCGCATTGAATCCGGCTGGTGGGATGGCGCCGATGTGCGCCGCGACTATTATCTGGTCCAGACCCGCGCCGGCCAGCAGGGGTGGGCCTATCGCACGGTGGGGCAAGGCGATGGGCTGTGGTTGCAAGGGTGGTTTGCATGAAAACCCTTGGGCCGCCACCTACTGTAGGAGGGTGCATGAGTTACGCCGAGCTGCACTGCCTGTCCAATTTCAGTTTCCAGCGTGGCGCCTCCAGTGCGCTGGAGCTTTTCGAGCGCGCCAAGCGCCAAGGCTACAGCGCCCTGGCGATTACCGATGAATGCACGCTGTCGGGCATCGTGCGCGCTTGGCAAGCCGCCAAAGCCGTAGACTTGCCGTTGATTATCGGCAGCGAAATGCACATCGAAAACGGCCCGAAACTGGTGCTGCTGGTAGAGAGCCTGAGCGGTTACCAGCACCTGTGCCGGCTGATCACCCTGGCCCGGCGGCGGGCTGAAAAGGGCCGCTATCGCCTGCTACAGGAAGATTTCGAGCAACCGTTGCCCGGTCTTTTGGCGTTGTGGGTAGCGCAAGACAGCGACACCCAGGCCAGCCTCGACTGGCTGCGCCGCACCTTCGACCAGCGCCTGTGGCTGGCGGTGCATCTGCATTGCGGCCAGGACGATGCGCGCCATCTGCAACAGCGCTTGCAACTGGCCCACAGCCTGCAAATCCCTGCCGTGGCCTGCGGCGATGTGCATATGCATGCGCGGGGCCGCCGGGCCCTGCAAGACACCATGACCGCCATCCGCCACCACGTGCCGGTGGCCGAAGCCGGCACGCGCCTGCACCCCAATGGCGAACGCCACCTGCGTAGCCTCGATGCGCTGGCGGCGCTGTATCCCCAGGCCTTACTGGATGAAACCCTCGCCATCGCGCGGCGCTGCACCTTCGACCTCGGCCAGTTGCGCTATCACTATCCACGCGAGCTGGTACCCGCGGGGCATGACGCCCAATCCTGGCTGCGCACCCTCACCGAAGAAGGCATCGCCCAGCGCTGGCCCGAAGGCATCGACGACAAGACCTTGCAGCAAATCCATCGTGAACTGCAGCTGATCAGCGAGCTGGGTTACGAAAGCTATTTTCTTACGGTGCATGACATCGTGCGTTTCGCCCGCAGCCGTTCGATTTTGTGCCAAGGCCGTGGTTCGGCGGCTAACTCGGCGGTGTGTTTTGCCTTGGGCATCACCGAAATCAACCCGAGCCTGACCAACCTGCTGTTCGAGCGCTTCCTGTCCAAGGAGCGCAACGAGCCGCCGGACATCGACGTGGATTTTGAGCACGAACGCCGCGAAGAGGTGCTGCAATACGTGTTCCAGCGCTATGGCCGCACCCGTGCAGCCTTGACGGCGGTGGTCAGCAGTTACCACGCCACGGGCGCGGTACGTGATGTGGCCAAGGCCCTCGGGCTGCCGCCGGACCAGATCAACGCCTTGGCCGATTGCTGCGGGCGCTGGAGCGATGAGGCGCCGCCGTTGGAGCGCCTGCGTGAAAGCGGCTTCGACCCGGACAGCCCACTGCTGCGGCGTGTCTTGACGTTGACCCAGCAACTGATCGGTTTTCCGCGGCACCTGTCCCAGCACCCTGGCGGCTTTGTGATCAGCGAATACCCGCTGGACACCCTGGTGCCGGTGGAAAATGCGGCCATGGCCGAGCGCACCATTATCCAGTGGGACAAGGACGACCTCGACGCCGTCGGCTTGCTCAAGGTGGACATCCTCGCCCTGGGCATGCTCAGCGCGATCCGCCGCTGTTTCGATTTGCTGCGCCGGCATCCCCACCGGGACTTGAGCCTGGCCACGATTCCCAAAGAAGACCCGGCCACCTACGCCATGATCAGCAAGGCCGACACCATCGGTGTATTCCAGATCGAGTCGCGGGCACAGATGTCGATGTTACCCCGGCTCAAGCCGCAGACGTTTTATGACCTGGTGATCGAGGTCGCCATTGTGCGGCCTGGGCCGATCCAGGGCGGCATGGTGCATCCGTACTTGCGTCGACGGAATAACGAAGAGCCCACGACCTATCCGTCGCCGCAATTGAAAGCCGTGCTGGAACGCACCCTGGGCATCCCGCTGTTCCAGGAACAGGTGATGCAGATTGCCATGGTCGCCGCCGACTACAGCCCCGGCGAGGCCGACCAGTTGCGCCGCTCCATGGCCGCCTGGAAACGCCACGGTGGCCTGGAGCCGCATCAGCAGCGCTTGCGCACCGGCATGCTGAAGAACGGCTACACCGAAGCCTTTGCCGCGCAGATTTTCGAGCAGATCAAGGGCTTTGGCAGCTATGGTTTCCCTGAGTCCCACGCCGCCAGTTTCGCCTTGCTGACCTATGCCAGTTGCTGGCTCAAATGCCATGAGCCAGCGGCCTTCGCCTGCGCCCTGATCAATAGCTGGCCCATGGGCTTCTACAGCCCGGACCAGATCCTGCAGGACGCCCGGCGCCATCGCTTGCAGATCCGCCCGGTGGATGTGCAGGCCAGTGACTGGGAGTGCAGCCTGGAGCCCATTGACGGGCAGCAACCGGCGATTCGCTTGGGCTTGCGCATGATCTCGGGGTTTCGCGAGGAAGACGGGCGGCGTATCGAAGCGGCGAGGCAGCAGCGGCGGTTCAACGACATCGCTGACCTGGACGCGCGCGCCGGCCTGGATACGCGTGCCCAGGCGCTGCTGGCGGATGCCGGGGCCTTGCGCGCCCTGGCCGGCAACCGCCATCAGGCGCGCTGGGACGTAGCCGGTGTGCATCAGCAACTGGGCTTGTTTGCCGGCCTGCCGAGCCCCGATGAAACGCGGGTGGCATTGCCCGAGCCCACGGTAGGCGAAGATTTGCACGCCGATTACGCCACCCTCGGTACCACCCTGGGGCCCCATCCCCTGGCGTTGTTGCGCGCCGAGTTACGCCGGCGCCGCTGCCGCAGTTCCCAGGAGTTGCTGGCGGTGGAACATGGGCGCAACGTGAGCATCGCCGGGCTGGTCACAGGGCGCCAACGCCCAGGCACGGCGAGCGGCGTGACCTTTGTCACCCTGGAAGATGAGTTCGGCAACCTCAATGTGGTGGTCTGGCGCGACCTGGCCGAGCGGCAGCGCCAGGCGCTGGTGGGCTCGCGTTTGCTCAAGGTGGACGGCCGTTGGGAGGCGGTGGGTGAGGTGCGGCATTTGATCGCGGGGCGCCTCACCGATTTGACGCCGCTGCTGGATGGAATGGTGGTGCGCAGCCGGGATTTTCATTGAGTTCCAGGGGTTTGTGCATTCCTCTGTGTTCAGGATGAAACCATCCACCGCTGGCGCGCTCCAAAACTTGCGACTGTCTTGTCCCTGCACAGAGCCCAATCATGCAATTTTTATCCAACCCCCATGGCTGTGAAGGCTGGGCCGGCGAAATGGCCCAGCGGATTCGCACGTTTGACTGGTCAAGTACCGACCTTGGCCCCTTGGATCAGTGGTCCACGAGCCTGGCTTGCACCGTGCAAATGATGCTCGCCTCACCCGTGCCGATGGTGATGCTGTGGGGGCGGGCAGGGTACATGATCTACAACGACAGCTATTCGGCATTTGCCGGCGGGCGCCATCCCTACCTCTTGGGCACTCCGGTCGAACTGGGCTGGCCGGAGGTGGCCGAGTTCAATCGGCATGTGGTGGATACGTGCCTGGCGGGCGGCACCTTGTCGTTCAATAACAAGGAGCTGGTGCTATCGCGTCACGGCCAACCGGAAAGCGTATGGCTGGACCTCTATTACAGCCCCGTGGCCGGGGACAACCAACAGCCGGCCGGGGTGCTGGCGATCGTGGTGGAAACCACCGAACTGGTGAAGTCCGAGCGGGTGCGCCAGGAGCTCACCCATAATCTGGAGCAACGCGTAGCCGCTGAAGTGCAGGCGCGGTCGGCCGCAGAAGACCAGTTGCGCCAGTCACAGAAGCTGGAAGCGATTGGCGGCCTGACCGGGGGCGTGGCCCATGACTTCAATAACTTGCTGCAAGTGATCGCCGGCAACCTGCATTTGCTCGCCAGGCATGAACCGGACAACCCCCAGGTGCAACGTCGCGTCACCGCCGCCATCGCCGCCGTGGAGCGAGGGGCCAAGCTGTCGTCGCAACTGCTGGCCTTTGCGCGTCGCCAGCCCTTGTCTCCGGCGGTGTACAACCCGCAGCGCATCTACGCCGGCCTGGGCGAGCTGTTGCAACGGGCGTTGGGGGAAACCATTCATATCGACGTGCAACTGCCCCAGGACTCCTGGTGCATCAATGTCGACCGCAACCAGCTGGAAAACGCGCTGCTCAACCTGGCGATCAACGCCCGCGATGCCATGCAGGGCGAGGGTGTGATTCGTATCACCGGAGAAAACGTCATCCTCAACCCGGACGATTGCATCGGTAAAAGCATCAAGCCCGGCGAGTACGTGCGCCTGGCAGTGGCCGACACCGGCGTGGGCATGTCCGAGGCGACCCTCAAGCGCGCATTCGAACCCTTCTTTACCACCAAGCGCGAAGGCCACGGCACCGGCCTGGGGTTGAGCATGGTGTTCGGTTTTGTGCGCCAAAGTGGCGGGCACGTGGACATGTGGAGTGAGGAGGGCAAGGGCTCGGTGGTGCAGATGTATTTCCCCCACTGCCTGGAGCCTGAATGCTTCGACGACTACAGTGATGCGGACCTGCAAGGCGGCGGCCAGGAAACCATCCTGGTGGTCGAGGACAATGAAGGCGTACGCCTGACGGTGGTCGAGTTGCTGCAGCAGTCGGGCTATACCGTACTGATTGCCGAGGATGGCGACCGCGCGATGCAAGTGTTGCAGCGCGGCGTGTCGCCGGACCTGATCTTCACCGATGTGGTGATGCCCGGTCGGGTCAAGAGCACCGACCTGGCCACCTGGGCCCGCGCGCAGAACCCGCCGGTGCCGGTGCTGTTTACCTCAGGCCATACCCGCGACATTCTGTCTTCCAATCATCTGCTCAGCGCCGATATCCACCTGCTGAGCAAACCCTACAGCCCCGATGCCCTGACCCAACGCGTGCGCAGGGTGCTAAGCGCAAGACAAGGTTGCCCATGACATCACCGCGCAACATCCCACCGCTCACCGCCCGGCAAGCGGGCTTTGTCAGGGTGCTTGGCGCCCGTGAACATAACTTGCGTAATGTCGATGTGGATATTCCCCGGGACGCCCTGGTGGTGTTTACCGGCGTGTCTGGCTCCGGCAAATCGTCCCTGGCGTTTTCCACAGTGTATGCCGAGGCCCAGCGCCGCTATTTCGAATCGGTGGCGCCCTATGCGCGGCGCTTGATCGACCAGGTCGGCGTGCCGGATGTAGACAGCATCGAAGGCTTGCCGCCTGCCGTGGCCCTGCAACAGCAACGCGGTACACCCAGTGCGCGCTCGTCGGTGGGCAGTGTCACCACCTTGTCGAGCTTGATCCGCATGCTCTATTCCCGCGCCGGCCGTTATCCGAAAGGGCAGGCCATGTTGTACGCCGAGGACTTCTCGCCGAACCTGCCCCAGGGCGCGTGCCCGCAATGCCATGGCCTGGGCCGTGTGTATGAAGTGACCGAGGCGCTGATGGTGCCCGATCCGTCATTGACCATCCGCCAACGTGCAGTGGCGTCCTGGCCGTTGGCGTGGCAGGGCCAGAACCTGCGCGACATCCTTGTGACCCTGGGCTATGACGTGGACATCCCATGGCGCGACTTGCCGAAAAAGCAGCGCGACTGGATTCTGTTCACCGAAGAAACCCCCACCGTACCGGTGTACGCCGGCTTCACCCCGCAGCAGACCCGCGAGGCGTTGAAACGCAAGCTCGAACCCAGCTACCAAGGCACCTTCAGCGGCGCTCGGCGCTATATCCTGCACACCTTCGCCCACACCCAAAGCGCGCTGATGAAAAAGCGCGTGTCGCAGTTCATGCAAGGCAGTGCCTGCCCATTGTGCGAGGGCAAGCGCCTGACCCAGGCGGCGTTGTCGGTGAAGTTTGCCGGGGTGGATATCGGTGAGCTGTCGCAGCTGTCTTTGGCGCAATTGGCCGAGTTGCTGCGGCCGGTGGCCGCGGGACAGGACAGGATGAAGCTGTCGGTGGAAAAACGCCTGGCGGCCCAACGCATCGCCCAGGACCTGCTCGAACGGGTCAACACCTTGATCGAACTGGGCCTGGGCTATCTGTCCCTGGAGCGCAGCACGCCGACCCTGTCGTCCGGGGAACTGCAGCGTCTGCGCTTGGCTACCCAATTGGGCTCGCAGTTGTTCGGTGTTATTTATGTGCTCGATGAGCCTTCGGCGGGCCTGCACCCGGCGGATGGCGAAGCATTGTTCACCGCGCTTGATCGTTTGAAGGCCGCGGGCAATTCGCTGTTTGTGGTGGAACATGACCTGGAAACCATGCGCCGCGCCGACTGGCTGATCGACGTGGGCCCGGCTGCCGGCGAGCATGGCGGGCAAGTGCTGTACAGCGGGCCGCCCGCAGGGTTGGCGGATGTCGAGGCCTCGCAGACCCGTGAATACCTGTTTGCCCCACCTCGCCCGGCCAATGCGCCAAGCCGCGAGCCGGCCGGGTGGCTGAAGCTCACAGGCGTGACGCGAAATAACCTCAAAGATTTGAACGTGGATTTCCCGCTGGGCTGTTTCACCGCGGTGACCGGTATTTCCGGCTCGGGCAAGTCCAGCCTGGTCAGCCAGGCGCTGCTGGAGCTGGTGGGCACGGGCCTGGGGCGTGTGTTGGAAAGCGACGACGAACCGAGCCTGGAAGATGCTGCACCGCAAGCCAGTGGCGGGCGCATCAGCGCCGGGCTGGAGCACATCCAGCGCCTGGTGCAGGTGGACCAGAAGCCCATCGGCCGCACGCCGCGCTCCAACCTGGCGACCTACACCGGGCTGTTCGACAACGTGCGCAAACTGTTCGCCGCCACGCCAGCGGCCAAAAAGCGCAATTACGATGCCGGGCAGTTCTCCTTCAATGTCGCCAAGGGCCGTTGCCCGAACTGTGAGGGTGAAGGTTTTGTCAGCGTCGAGTTGCTGTTCATGCCCAGCGTGTACGCGCCATGCCCGACCTGCCACGGCGCGCGCTATAACCCCGACACCCTGGCGATCAAATGGCAGGGCTTGAATATCGCCCAGGTGCTGGGGCTGACGGTGGAGCAGGCGGTGCAGGTGTTCGCCGAGCAACCGGGCATCCTGCGCTCGTTAGTCGTGCTGCGCGATATCGGCCTGGGTTATCTGCGCCTGGGGCAGCCGGCTACCGAGCTGTCCGGCGGCGAAGCCCAACGCATCAAGCTCGCTACTGAACTGCAACGTAACGCCCGGGGCGCCACCTTGTATGTCTTGGACGAACCGACCACCGGCTTGCACCCCAAGGACGTCGATCGTTTGCTCAGCCAGTTGAATCACTTGGTGGAGGCGGGGCATACGGTGGTTGTGGTGGAGCATGAAATGCGCGTGGTGGCCCAGAGTGACTGGGTGATTGATATCGGCCCGGGGGCAGGGGACCTGGGCGGAACGGTAGTGGCGTGCGGCACGCCCCACAAGGTTGCCAAGAGCAAACACAGCCGCACCGCACCTTATCTAGCCCAATCACTGATCTAACGGGGGCTGATGCCCAAAATGTGGGAGGGGCAAGCCCGCTCCCCCATTAAGCCCCGTGTTAGTCAGTGAGGTTGTGCTGGATCTGCTCTTTGGCCAGCTTCACCACATTCTCCACGGTAAACCCGAACTTCTCCTGCAACTTGGCCAGTGGTGCCGAGGCGCCGAAGCTGTTCATCACCACTTTGGCGCCGGTCTGCCCGACGTAGCGGTCCCACCCCAAGGGCCCTGCCTGCTCCACCACTACACGGGCTTTTACCGCAGGCGGCAGGACGCTGTCGCGGTAGGCTTGATCCTGGTCTTCAAACAGCTCCCAACTGGGCATCGACACCACGCGAGCGCCAATGCCTTGGTCTTTGAGCTGCTCATAGGCGGCCACCGCCAGGCCCACTTCGCTGCCGGTGGCGATCAAGATGACCTCCGGTTGATCCGCCTCGGCCAACACATACGCACCTTTGGCCGCGCCGGAAGCTGCGGCAAAGTGGTTGCGGTCGAGGGTCGGCAATGCCTGGCGCGATAACACCATACAGCTGGGCCGATGGGTTTGTGCCAGCGCCACCTTCCACAGCTCAAGGGTTTCATTCGCATCGCCCGGCCGTAGCGTCAACAGCCCCGGCGTGGCACGCAGTTGGGTCAGGTGTTCGATGGGCTGGTGGGTGGGCCCGTCTTCGCCTACGCCGATGGAGTCATGGGTAAACACGAAGATCACCGGCAATTCCATGATCGCCGCCAGGCGGATTGGCGGTTTCATGTAGTCGCTGAACACCAGGAAGGTCGAGGTGTACGGGCGCAGGTAGGAAAGCGCCATGCCGTTGGCAATTGCGCCCATGGCGTGTTCGCGGATACCGAAGTGCAGGTTGCGCCCGCTGTAGTCACCCGCGCTGAAACGCCCGGCACCGTCGAAGGTGAGGTTGGTCTTGGTCGAGGGCGACAGGTCTGCCGAACCGCCCAGCAGCCATGGAATTTGTTGGGCGAAGGCATTCAATACCTCGCCGCCCGAAGCACGGCTGGCGACGCCTTTGGCATCGGCGGCAAAGCTGGGCAGGTGTGCTTGCCATTGCTCGGGCATCTCCCCGGCGCGCATGCGTTGCAGCTCATCGGCCCGTTGCGGGTCGAGGGCGGCGAGGGTCTGGTTCCACTCGGCGTACAGCGGCTCGGCGCGTTCGTAAAGGGCATCGCGCAACAGTGTGCGGGCCTCTTCGGGCACGAGAAAACTTGAATCCTGCGGCCAGCCATAGGCGGCCTTGGTCAGGCGAATCTCGTCCTCTCCCAGTGGCTCGCCATGGGCCGCAGCGGTGTTGTGTTTGTGCGGTGAGCCGTAGCCGATCACGCTGTCCACCACGATCAAGGTGGGGGCGCCGGTGTTGGCCTTGAAGGTTGCCAGCGCCACGCTCAAGGCCTGCAAGTCATTGGCGTCGGTGACATGCACGGTGTGCCAGCCATAAGCCTGGAAGCGTTGGATTACGTCTTCACTGAACGCCAGCTCAGTGTGGCCCTCGATGCTGATGGTGTTGTTGTCATAGATCCAGCACAGGTTATCGAGCTTCAAGTGCCCGGCCAGGGACGCGGCTTCGCTGCTGATGCCCTCCATCATGTCGCCATCACCGCACAGGGTGTAGACATCGTAGTCAAACAGCACCTGGCCGTCGCGGTTGAAGCGCTGGCCCAGCCAACGCTCGGCCATAGCCATGCCCACGCTGTTGGCGCAGCCCTGGCCCAGCGGCCCGGTGGTAGTTTCCACGCCCGTGGTCATGCGGTACTCGGGATGGCCTGGGGTCTTGGAGCCGATCTGCCGGAACTGCTTGATGTCGTCCAGGCTGACGGCCGGCTCGCCCGAGCGCTGGCCATGGGCATCGATTTCCACCACGCCGGCCAGGTGCAACAGCGAATACAGCAGCATCGAGGCATGCCCTACCGACAGCACAAAACGGTCACGGTTGGGCCAGTCAGGATGCTCGGGGTGATAACGCAGGAAGCGACTCCACAACGTATAACCCACCGGCGCCAGGCCCATGGGCGTACCCGGGTGCCCCGAATTGGCCTTCTGCACGGCATCCATGGCCAGGGTGCGTAGGGTGTTGATGCATTGGGTGTCGGCAGCAGTGGCAACGTGATTCATAAAACCGTTCTCCCTGGGGTGGCGATCTACAGTGGAGGGCGGGGCGGGGCAAAGGTTTGATCCCATCGCTTGCGCCGCGACGAACGGGACGTTGTTGGCCTCAAACATGACAAGAGCTGTTGGAATGGGCTAGCTTCAAGGGCGTAGACCATCGATCAATCTGTGGAGGTACGCCATGCCAGTGAAACACGACCTGTATCAGGACTTGGGGTTGAGCAAGGAAGTTGTTCACGAACGCAGGGCGCAGGACAAACGGTTGGATGCGCTGCTCACTCAATACGATGACGCCGACGCTGAGGTGCTAAAAGCGGAAAAAGCCAGTGCCAGCGATGAGGATGTGGAAAAGCTGAAGAAGAAACGGCTATTGGTCAAAGACGAAATTGTGGGGCGGCTGGGTTAGGCAATCCCTCGCCACACATTTGGAATGTGCACATTTGTTCAGAATTGTCTGGAGGACAAATGCCGTTTCACTCCTTATGATGCGCCCCGTCCACTCGGCTCTGGGGCTTGTTGCGGCGCAAGGATTGCGTTGTTTGAGCCGGGTGGGCATCCTCAGAATTCATGCAACACAGGGCCGAATCGGTCGGCTGTAAATGCTGCCCGTGGGAGCTGGTTTGCCTGCGATGGCGGCCTCCCAGCCGATGCCTATCCACCTGACACCCCACAATCCAAATGTGGGAGCTGGCTTGCCTGCGAAGGCGGCCTCCCAGCCGATGCCTATCCACCTGAAACCCCACAATCCAAATGTGGGAGCTGGCTTGCCTGCGATGACGGCCTGACAGTCAACACAGTTGGACCGTGTACATATCCATTCCTGCGGTAACGGCCACTTAGGGTTCCGCTTTTACAGCGGCTCACTTTTGAAAAGCCCAAAAGTAAGCAAAACGCTCTTGCCCCACCACTCGGCACCTCGCCTAGGCTCGGTGTGCCCGTAATCCGCCAGTGATTTGGGGGGCCGCCGCCACGCGCCATCCATGGCGCGGGGCGGCTAAACCGGCATCCCTGCCGCTTCACCCCCCTCCCCCAATGCAACACCCAGACAGCGCAGTTTACTGGAGCCCCTAAGACCCACATACACACAAGCACACCAAACGAATCCCAAGCCCATGCACTCACCTCGTGGCTCA